>JBAPTW010000171.1:0-48599 GCA_049282355.1 Gammaproteobacteria bacterium
GCGCGGTCGTTGTCCCACATGTCCTGCGCCAGGGTTTGCAGCACCACTTGCTCGGCCTCCAGACAGGGCACGCCCAACGTCTGCTGGGCCGTCTTAACCGATGCCTCGAGCTTTTCGGGGCGCAGCCCCGCGCGGCCTTCGCGGCGCATCAACTGCCGGGCCGGCTCGGCATGGGCTGCCACTTGCGCCGCACTGCCATACTCGGCCACCAGCCGCATCAAGGTCACCGAACCGAGCTCCAACAGACCCGTGAGCTCAGGCCAGTGACGGCTCAACAGCGCCTCGAGCCGATTGCGACTGCGGGCGAATCGCTCTTGGTAGAGCTTGAGCAAACTGAGCTCGGCCCCCAGTGCCCGGCGCTGTTCGTCACGCTCGTCCCAGGGCCGGCTCACCCCATCAAGGTGCCACCGGCCAATCTGATAAGCTGCCTTGGCGTCGTGCAGACTCGGCACCCCATCGAACACTTCCGCCAAATCATGCACCCGCTTGGGACTGACGCGATACACCGCCACCCCGTGGCTTGCCAACTGCCAACGCAGGGCATCACCATAGGTGCCGCTGGGTTCCATCGCCACCTCCAGCGACGACGCCCCCAGGTGCGCGAGCAGTCCCTGCAGCAGCTCCGGCGTTTGGCTCGGGTGGTGCCATTGAATCGTCTTGAGCACGCGCCGATCGGGCTTGAGCAGCGTCCCGACAAATTTCTCCTTGGCTACGTCCACTGCGAAAATTACCCGCTCTTCTCCCGCTTGCTCGCTCAACTGCACCCAGTTCACCTGGTTGACTTCTGTCGTACGATATCTACGCTTGTTCATGGGGACACCTCCGACGTCTCGGTCATTAAGCCTGCTTGTGATGCAAGCCAATTGTACCGGGCTTCGAGGGTCCCTTTTTTTCTGTACTTTATAGCTGACTACAAGGATGTATTCACGACGTCCCTTGAGGCAAGGCGATTGACTGCCACCCCGGCCGAAACGATGACCATGGCCGCGCTTTCTAACCGCGCCAGAAAAAGCAGCCACCATTGACCTGAACAGCTTTGACCAAAACATGCGCCCACTCCGGGCTTGAGGATGCCGCGAAAATTGACGATGCTTATCCTAAGACAATAAAAAGTCTCTTGAAAAAAGCGACGCCCCGTCATGCTCGCAAGCGGCGCCCACTACCAGCGCGTCCGATTGCAGTCGCCGCGCTGTAATGTCGTCAGGCAACTGACATTTCGCTCCGGGATCATCGGATTATTGCTCTGAACAGGAGTAATCTTTGCTGAGCGCTCTAGAGTAGAGTAGATAAGAAGCCTATGGAAACTTCTGCGCATCTGCAGCCTTCTCCGCTGCCCATCGGAACTCAAATCGGTGTATATGAGCTCAAAAAGGTGCTCGCGGCTACTTGGTTTGGCCCTCTTTACCTTGCTTGGAATCATCACTTAAGGGAACAGGCTGTCATCGAAGAATACCTTCCGCGCCCTCTCAGCCTGCGAGCAGCTGACGGTCTGAATGTGCGCCCCCAATCGACAGCACAGGAAGCCGACTTTCACTATGGGTTGGATCGCTTTTTGGAAGAATCAGAGATGCTCATCGAGATCGAGCATCCGCACGTGATCCCCACCGACAGTGCGCTGCATGTCAATGGCACTCTCTATCGGGTCATGGAGTACCTCGAGGGTAGCGATCTCGCCAGTGTTGGTGGCGATCAGGACGCAGCCATGGAAGAGCACGACCTCTATCCCCTTGCGCTGCCGTTGCTCGAAGCCCTGATGCGAGTGCACGAAAAAGGCTACGTTCACGGCGCTCTGCATCCAAGTTGCATTCTGCGAAGTGCGAACGGTAACGTCGTGCTGCAAAATTTTGCCTGGAGCCCGCTTGCTCTGGCAGCTCGGTTGCAAATTCTTCCGGAGGTGCTGTGTGACGGTTACGCCGCTCCCGAGCAGTATGAATCTCCTGGCCCACCTCACGCATCGGCCGATCTCTATGCAATGGGTGCAACATTGTATCGCTGCATTGCCGGACGTGATCCCGTGCCCGCTCTGCAGCGCATCGCCGCTCGACAAAGCGGCGCCCTCGACCCCCAGCCGAAGGCTGGCCTCGACCCAACGTTAACGAAATATTCCCCAGCCCTGCTACAAACCATTGATTCGATGTTGTCCCTCGACAGCGCAGATCGGCCCCAATCAGCGGGTGTGGTGCATGAGACACTCACACAAGCTGCCTCGGCCATGCATACCGCCGCGGTGCCCAAAACCGACGGTGGTACCCCAGCGGACGACAGTAGACCCTCCACCGGGCACCTTTGGCGCTCGGGCCGCTGGACGCTAAGCGGGGGTTTGGCTGTGGCCGCTTTGGCAAGTGCCGCCCTCTGGCTTCGATCCCCCGAAGAAACACAACCTCTCGCCACCGCTGATGAATCGCGGCAATCAAGGGCTGAGATGCATTCCTCAGAGCAAGCGGTCCAGCACACGCCCCCCGCCGCAGCCCGTGCCGATGAAGATTTCTCTGGTGGCGATTCACCGCCGACGGCACCCTCAGCGAACGATGCTCCGATGACCGACTCAGCGGGCACTGCTCAAACCAATGACGCTGAGAAGGCCGAATCGCAACCCACGCCGGCTGACCTTGAGCAAAGGATCGGACCGCTTGCAAGCCGCCAACATGACTCATCGGCAGCAGCGGCCGCCACCATTTCCCCCTCTCAGCAATCTTCATCGCCGGAAACGAAAAACCCGTCAACGCAAAGCCAAGTAAAAAATGTACCGCCACTCCTTGTTCCCGCTCGTCCGGATGATGCCACCGCAGATGCCAAAAGCGAGCGCAACAACTTGGCTATTGACCATCACCTGGCAGCTGCTCAGGAACATCTTGCCGCGCTGCGCCTCACCACCCCACCCGGTGATAACGCCTATGAGGACTTTCAAGCAGTCGAAGCGTTGGCACCTGACCACCCGCAAGCCCGCGAAGGAATGAAAACCATCGTCAACCAGTACGCTTGGCTGATTCGAAAAGCTTTGGCCGAAGGACGGCTGCGGCGAGCTCGAATCTATTTGGAGAGAGCAGAGCAAGTATCCGCTGCAGACCCTATGCTTGAGGAATTAAGGAAAGCCCTCGGTGAGGTCGAGGCGTATTCGCCGAGGGAGCCAACACGTTAGGAAGCGGTGAGAAACTACTCCAAAAGCGACTGCGCGTGCCTGAGCTGCGTTGCACGGCAGCTCCTGCTATGAGTTTCACGACTCGGCCGCTGACACCTCACTACATTCATCCAACGCTCGGGCGGGATGCGTTGAGCAAAAAACAAAACGATGGCCTAAGTGCCATGTCGTCACAAACCCCGTGTTGGCGTGGGTGCGCTCACGCACAGCGACAGCCTCCTCACGGGTGTAGAACCGGGCCCCAAGTGAGAACCCCGCCACCACCGTTTGTTTGAGTGCAGCCACGCGTCCATCCGGTGCTCTTTTCAGGACGGCACTGTCGGGTAGGCTATCCGCTACATGCACCGGAGCGGGTCGCCCATCGGTAAAGCACGAGGGATAAACGACACCGGTCGAGTCATCGCGGAAAGCAGGCCGCAGCATCAGATCATGCTCGCCCTGGCAGGCGCCTAACAGGCTGCTGTTACAGCGATTCTTCCAGCAGCGAGTTCTTCGGCTATGCGCCTGCGCCGCGATGCGATATCCTTTAGCTATCATGGCATCTCTCCTGGGCCATCTAAGCGCTTGTGAAGAAACCGACTACGCTCCCTCAGAGCAGCCGTTGGGCACTGCCCGATCCTCGCCTCTCTACACGTCTTTCTTAACAAGGTATAAGGGAGGGATGCCAATCCCTGGCGTCCCACTATATTTTTAAATTGGCGTCAAATCGCAAATTTACCACTATGACGCCTGTTCACTGTGCTCTGATAGCATTTCTCCGGCGACAACCGCTGCTTTGATATAACTCTTCTCGTATGTTGTTTTTTTATTCCAAAATGTTGTTTTTGTCAATAGCATTTTTGCGTTTTTTTCTAAATTTTTTGCATTCGTGCCTCATGTATTTTTTTTACAACAACTGCGACGACGGATGCTTGCCTTACCTGTTCCGGCTCACGGTCTGTGAGCGCAGGACCTCCGGCGTCCCAGGGGGCGAAAAAAGAGTCGTGCAGCTCTGGCCGCAGATGGAGCACAAGCATCTGTAACCTCAGTGCCGTGTAAACACGTGCACAACGACGACCAGCACAGGCACGATCTCAAGCCGTCCCATCCACATCGCAAGCATCAGCATAAGCTTGCCCACTAATGGCAGCTCGGCATGAGTCAAACCCGTGGAGAGCCCCACATTACTTTGTGCAGAGGCTATCTCGAAAATCACATTTTCCAAGCGCGTGTCTGCGGGAAGAGCATGCAACAGCACAAAAACGCCGCAAAACATCAGCACCATCCAGATAGCGAGAAGCACCGATGCCGCCTCCACGCCGGCCCGCGCTTTGCTCTGTGAGAGCGGATTGCCATTGAGCCGATAGCGCATCACTTCGTGCGGCCGCCCGAGGGTGCCCCGCAGCCACCATGAGATGGCTTTTAGCATATACAGGATTCGTATTTGCTTCATGCCGCCGCCCGTCGAACCGGCCATTGCACCGGCAGTCATGGCGAGCGTTAGCAACAACACTGATGAAATACCCACCTGGTGCAAGGGACCTACCTGGAACCCCGTAGTGGTCAACGCCGAGACCCAATGAAACAACCGTTCAAGCCAGTCGACATCCGATACCACGCGCGGCGTCCACAAGACGGCACTTCCTATCGCCAGCATCAGCAAGAATAGACGCAATTCGGTGTCACGGAAAACACTTGCTCGCCTACCGCGATGCCAAAGAAGTCGGTAATGAAGGAGAAAGCTGACGGCACCAAACACCATGATCAACATATAAGCCATTTCGACCGATACCGACGCATGCGCCAGACTTTCATCGGTTATGGTGAATCCCCCCGTGGCGATGGCCGTCATTCCATGGTTCAAGGCGCGCCAGGGAGGCTCGCCGACAAGCCAGAGAAGCACGATGCCGAGCAGCGTGTACAAGATATACACCGACCAAATGGCTTTGGTCGTGGAGCGAATCGAGGGGAGAATCCGCTGCCCTCTGGCTTCTGAATAATAGAGATGTAGGGCATCGCGACCGGGTGGCAGCACCGTCAACATGAGCACGATAACGCCGACGCCGCCTACCCATTCGCTGAAGCTGCGCCACCACTGAAGACTAAACGGCAATTCACTGGCACGGGGAACCATCGTCAGGCCGGTGGCGGTGAAGCCCGACAGAGACTCAAAAAGCGCATTCACCAGAGGGCTGAATATCCCCGCCACTTGATTAGCCGAGGACAATCGCGCTATCCACAGAAAAGGCAGCGCCCCAAGGAAGGCAACCGCCAGCCACGAGAACGCTGCCACAAGCATCGCGTGGTGCTGCTGGATTTCCATGCCCGGATAACGCACGGAGACGAGCAGCTGACCCACGAGCCCCGAGATTAGGGTCGTTACGAGAAATGCCGGAACGGCATAAAATTCTTTGAAAATCAGGCAAATAGGAATAGACAAGAGTGCCATCAGGGCGGGCACGTGGAGGATCAGCCCGACCCCTGCGATTACCGGTCGCACCATCGGACTTACGCACCTCCAGTAAATATCTCCAGCTCTTCTTCGGTCAGGGGCCGCCTTGCCAGCAATATCAACACATCCCCTGCCTGTAAACGGGCATCCTCCGCAGCTTGCAAGACGCGTTTGCCGCGCTCAATGCAGACGATGAAGGTCTCTGCTGGCAGCGTCTTTAGCCCAGAGAGCTCCAGAGAACGCTTTCCCACCAACGCCGACGAATCCGCGATGGTCACCTCCAGCAGCTGCTCCTGCTCGCCGAGGATTGCCACATCTTTGACCCGCGGGTGCATCACCATGTCCAAAAGGTGGCGAGCCACAATCACTTCAGGATCCACGAGCACATGCACATTCAGCCGCTCAAACAGGCGCCGATGGTGCGCCTGATTGACAATACTGGTTAACCGCCGGATGCCGTATTCCTGCCCTAGGAACATGGCCATGAGATTGGTCGAATCATCGCCTGTCGTGGCAATGAAGGCATCTGCCCGTTCCGCGCCGGCTTCCTCCATGATGCCATTGTCAGTGATCGCGGCATTCAGCACCAAAGCATCGAGGGCGCCGGCAACGTGCTCGGCGCGTTCCTTGTCAGCCTCGATGACGACGACGTCGTGGCCCGCCTCGAGGGCTATCTCCACAAGGCTGCTGCCAACATCGCCGGCTCCAATGACGATTAAATACATCGCACCGCGCCACCACCTTCCTCGTAATTGATCTGACCGTGCCAATGCGTGGCCAAAGGCTGGATGAACATCCTTAAGCCTGGGTCGTCGTACTCAAAACGCCTTCTGACACTGACCTAGGCGTGTAACCCACAAACAAACTGTGCCTTTGGCTGACGGGGCGATGGTACCTTAATCGGCATCGCACTGCACCTGACAGGCGCTCTTGGCGCGCCTCGCGGCAAGGGACATTCCCGCGGGTAAATCCAGTCCCATCGCGCTTACGGTATTGGTGTGCTCTAATAGACACTCGGACCAGGAAACCACTGAATCACCATCACCGAGTAAGCGAAGTCCATCACTTTATCCCCTAATGCAGCCTACAAGAGTAAGTAGTGCGATGTCACTGACCCCGAGGGAGAAACGTCGGTGAGCGGCTTTCTGCCACAAACTGTGCGTTTTGGACGGGAGATCTGCGGCAGTCTTGCCCTCGCCGAGTGTCGGGAGTGGTGGATGGCGAATGGCATTAGTGGGTACGCAGCGGGAACCATATGTGGGACTCTCACTCGACGCTATCATGGATTGTTGTTCGCCCCGCTGCGCGCCCCGGCGGGCCGGGTTTTAGTGTTCGCGAAGGCAGATGCCACCTTGACTGGTGATGGTCACGCTTGGCCTCTCTATACCAATCGTTGGGTAGGCGGTGTGGTTCAGCCGGAAGGACATGTGCACATCGAATCGTTCCACTTGGATGGGCGCATGCCAGTCTGGCGCTATGCGATTGGAACGATTCGCCTAGAAGTGCGTGTTTGGATGGAGCACGGCGCCAATACCACCTACGTCGCTTACCGGTTGGACCCGGCTTATCACGGCTCAAGCGCCGATCTCGAGCTGGAGGTGAACCTTCTCGCTAATGCACGCGACCACCACCACAACACCCAAATAGGGGATTTTCGCGTAGCCATTGAAAGCGAAGGCAACCGCCTCAGGGTTATCCATCGGGATTGGTTTACGCTCTACGTAAAAGCCTGCGAGGGCACTATCAGTGCCGATGAAACCTGGGTGGAGAAATTCTGCCTCTCGGTGGAACGCGCCCGTGGCCTCCCGGAGCAAGACAACCACTTAAGCGTAGGCTATGCGACACTTCGCCTGCAACCAGGCAGATGGGTCGGCATTGTGGCAAGTCTCGATGCCAACGCGCCGGACAATTTGCCTGCCGCGCTGCGTCGATTCCAAAACCATGATCACGAGGTGCTCGCGACGGCCCGACAGCAGAACCCGGAGCTTCAAGCCGCCCCGGTGTGGCTGGATCAACTGCTGCTCGCGGCGGACACGTTCGTGGTGTCGAATCCTTGGACCGCTTACCCGAACGGTGAGTCAGTGATTGCCGGCTATCCTTGGTTTGGCGAGTGGGGCCGAGACACTTTGCTCGCGCTGCCGGGATTGACTCTCGCATGCGGAAGACCCGACCGTGGTAAACGCATTTTGGAGCACTTTGCCAACTTCATCGATCGCGGAATGATACCCAACGTGTTCCCAGGTAACGGCCAGCAGCCGACATACAATACAGTGGATGCCGCACTCTGGTATCTCGAAGCGTGGCGAGCGTACGTGGAGCTCACGAATGACAGAGCTTCGCTCCGGCGCGTGTTTCCCAAACTGTCCGACATCATCGACTGGTATTGCAAAGGCACCCGCTACGGGATCAGTGTCGATCCCGTAGACGGCCTGCTAAAAGCCGGGGAGCCCGATACGCAGATTACGTGGATGGATGCTAAGATAGGCGATTGGGTGGTTACCTCCCGCATCGGCAAGCCGGTGGAAGTCAACGCACTTTGGTTCAACGCGCTCAACGCGATGGCGTCTTTTGCCAAGCTCCTTGGGTTGGCTGGGGAAACTCATTATAGGATGCTTGCAGCCAAGGCCAGAGCAGGTTTTCAACGCTTTATTAAGGGCGACGGCCAGGGCTTGCTCGACGTCTTGGATGGACCGTCAGGTCATGATCCGAGCATCCGCCCCAATCAAATTCTCGCGGTGAGCCTCTACTACAGCCCACTTGAGCCCGCTACCCAGGGGAAAGTGCTGCAGATATGCGCAGAGACCCTGCTGTGCTCCTATGGGCTGCGCTCGCTGGATCCAGCACATTCCGAATTTCGCCCCCACTACGGAGGCAGCATAAGGGAACGCGACAGCGCCTATCATCAAGGGCCCGTTTGGGCCTGGTTGTTAGGACACTATGCGCTGGCGGAATACCGAGTGCACGGCGACGCGCGGGTAGCGCAGTCCTGGCTCGAACCCATCGGCGATCACCTGCAGGATGCAGGACTTGGCACGGTAAGCGAGATTTTTGATGGCGCACCGCCTCATCATCCACGCGGCTGTCCTGCCCAGGCTTGGTCCGTTGCCTGTACGCTTGAGGCGTGGTGGCGCCTACAACGACTACAGCCACAAAGTAAGGCGAGTTCCTAGATCACTTCACCCAGGCTCAGGATCCACCGGACTTTATTGTTGCTTCACTGGAAATAAAGCGGGCACCTATTTCCTGTTCGGCGTCCAGCCAATCTTGCAACTCACCGCCGGCAACAAAACCACGCTGTTCCGCCCTGTAGTAGGCCGCCAGTTCGATCATGTGGCGCCGTTTCTCCCCGCCTACAGACGCCCATCCCGAGCTGGCCTTGTCCCGACGAAGCGCCACCAGCCCTGCGCGTTCTTTCTTCGCCCCTTTGGGCCACGGCGGATTCTGCTTGATGTCGTGAGAACTTTGTTGTGTCGTATCACCGCTTCCTGCGTACATTTACTTTTGCTTCCTTGCATTATGTCATGAACCAGGGAGCTGCCGGGCCACCGCCTTCGGCTGCCCCTTGTCATGCTCCCCATGAATAACCGTAAAGTTTGCCCGTTAACTTATGCTGTTTCAGTGCTGATAAACAATCCTGCGCCTCCACGGAGTTGGCGCGAGGGCATCCTAGGCCGCAACTTCCTTGAGCGATTTCAAAACTGTGGCCTTGACGACTGTCTTTGCAGGAACTCGGAGCGGCTCGCCCGTCTTTGGATTCCTACCGGTTCGCGCCTTGCGGTCTATTCGACGAACCTTTATTCCCAACTCCGGTATCGAAAACTCCCCCGAACCCCGTTTCATAACATGCCGGCGCGCCATTTTTGCCACCGTATCCAAAACCGCGACGACATCTTTTCGCGCCAGTCCGGTTTCCTCGATAATCGCAGCAAGGATTTCCCGTTTGGTCTGCTTGGTCTTAATCGCCTTCAGCACAGCCATCTCGCCAGCGGTGGGCGATTCCCGAACTGCTCGAACATTCGTGGTGCTCATCCCGTTTTCACCTCTGTTACTCTTTCCCATTGTCATGCATCCTCTTGGCCATGAATCCTCTGCGGATGGCCACAACTGAAGCAGGATTTGAGGACAATCGAAGCCATCACCCCATGTCGTGAACTGGCAAGAAAGCCCCTACGAAATACCGATACCGACTCAAAAGGAGCCGCGCTCACTCGATAAGACCGAGAACAGCGTTTTCTCAAGGACATCTCTTAAAAAAATTCTCGACAGCAAAATCAAATACTTTAGGATTCACCGCGTCGATAACACGGTGGTTAAAAAGAAGACATGAAGCAGCGAAAAAGAGGTAAGACAGTTATCAGAAACGGCGAAACTTTAAAGAGGAACTTCTTCGTGCCCCAGGTCCGGTTCTCCGCAGTAGCTCAAAATGTGCCCACGAGCTCGCTCGCGCAGGCTCAAAGCAACTTCCCATGGATCCGACTTCGGCGGCACCGATTCATCACCGGGGTAAATGGGTTGGCCGATAGTAACGACCACGTTTCCGCGGCGAAAAAACCACGCATTGGGATGAAAGATGGAACGCGTACCGTGAATAGCAACCGGAACTACGGGCAGACGAGCGGTCGCCGCGGCCAAGAAAGCGCCCATGTGGAAGGGCAGCAAGCCGGGTATCCTCGTCAATCGGCCCTCTGGAAAAAAACACAGAGATCGCTTTTCTTGCGCCAGCTGCGCCAAGCGCTCCGCATCTGCCCGACCCTTTTGCCGGTCAAATCGTTCGACAAATTCAGTACCAATGCGCCGTAGGAAGGTTCCGGCAACGAACTGGGTGGCCAGCTCCGCTTTGGCTACAAAGCTCAGTGGACGAGCGAGTGCATCGAGAATGACGGCTCCATCCAGATAGCTGGCGTGATTGGCAACGAAGACGCAGGGACTTTCTTGCGGCAGCAGGTTGTCGAAACCTCGCACTGAGCACCCCCAGCCCACGGCTCGCGCCATCACCCTCAAGGCTTTTCGTATTATCTCAAAGCGCCAGCTAGGTTGCGGCGAGCCCATGACCATAATCCATGTGGGGACAGCAAGCAGCACTAACACGCACCAAACATAAAGCGAATACAGTCGTGCAGCGATGCTCTGTCCTAAACGGCGCACCCAGGGGACAACGCTCGCCAGCGCAATCCGCGTTAGCTGCCACCAAACCGACTTGGGACGACGCCCGATGGTCCCTCGTTCGTAAAGCTCGCGGCTTGCAAGGCGTCGAATCTTACCGCTCGATGTTTTCAGCACCGTGTGGGGAGGCACCAGCCGCACCTCATCGGGTGGCATGCTGATGAAGTCAATCACTACCGCGTTGACCTCAGCGCAAAGCGCGGCGCGACGCGCCGGATCGTTTTCCCGCGTTTCAGCCAAGACGATCAGCCGCTCGGTACCCGAGTGGGTATCAGTGCTACCGAAAACTGCCACGCATCCCTGCCGGATACCGGGGATCTGCCCGATCCCTTGCTCGACCTCATGGGGATAAATATTGCGCCCGCCGCGAATAATGATGTCCTTAGTGCGCCCGGTGAGATACACGTCGCTATCGGCGATGTAGGCGCGATCGCCCGACTCCAGCCAATCGCCATCGAAAAGATGGCGCGTTTCTTCCGGATTACGATAATAGCCACGGGTCGCCGACGGACCACGAAACTGCAGCTTTCCTTCGTAACGCTCTGGAAGCTCGTGCCCGCTTGGATCGACGATGCGGATTTCGTGTCGCGGTAAGGGTCGGCCGCAGGCGACGAAATGCAGCGCATTTCTGTCAGAGGGATCGGCGGGAATAGCGTGTCCCCCACGCGTCAGCGGTTCTCGACGTACCCGGTCTACCCTGGGCGCTCGTCCAAGAGGAGGAAACGCCAGCCCGACGGAACATTCGGCAAGACCATAAACAGGAGACAGGCTTTCGGGGCAAAAGCCAAAGGGCGCAAACCGTTCGATGAAACTTTTCACGGTGCCGGGGCTCACGGCTTCAGCGCCATTAAAGGCAAGACGCCATGACGACAAGTCAAGCCCTTCCAGTTTCTCTTGCGAGATGCGCCGCACACACAGTTCGTAGGCGAAATTCGGCGCTGCTGACAGCGTACCGCGATAGCGGTGAATGGCCCACAACCAGCGTTCCGGGCGGCTTAGGAAGGCAAGCGGCGACATAATGACCAACGGAATTCCAAAGTAAAGGCTCCCGAGCCATGCGCCGATGAGGCCCATGTCGTGGTAGAGGGGCAACCAACTTATGAAAACGTCATGGGCACTGGCTCCGATCGCCTCACCACTACAACGAACATTCGCCAATAGATTCTGATGCGACAGCACCACACCCTTTGGCGACCCAGTACTCCCCGATGTGTACTGTATTAGGGCAATCTCTTCGGGTCGAAGGGCAGGCTTTCCTTCCAGCATCGTCGCGCTGCCGACGAGCTCTTCCACGGTCACAACACTTCTCAGCGTTGGCACCTGAGCCGCAAGCAACCGCGCAACCATCTTGGCTTCCGGTACGGTGATGAACAATGCCGCTTGGCTGTTGCCGAGAACGGCTACCTGACGACGCAGATGCTCTTCGAGCTGTGCCGGGCGCACCGGGGGGTAAAGGGGTACCGGAATACCTCCAGCAAGCAGGGCACCGAAAAAGCTAAGGAAGTAATCGCGTCCCGTCGGCAGCATGATAGCCACGGCCTGCTGCGATGTTAACCCCGCCTGCTGAAGACCGGTCGCCACCCTGACTGCTTCTTCATGGAGCATTTTGTAGGTCAGAACTTCGCCTTCACCTTCGTCGCTATAGAAATGGATGTGTGCTTGCTCGGGGTGCCTTTCCATATGCCAGGCCAGCACTTCTATTAACGTCTGCGCACCCTGCGGTTCCGGTGCTTCCTCTGCGGGGGTCACTTCGTCGAGTGGGGACAGCCTCGCGGGGGGGGCGTTGCCCGCGGGTGCGGCTTTGAGCACTGCGCTTAGTAGATCCTCAACGGTCTCTGCGCTTGCGAAGATAGACTCTGGTAGCACAATCTCGAACAACCGCTCAATACGCGCCAGTAGCTCCACCCGTCCCAAACTATCGAATCCCAGGTCTCGATCAAGTAAGCTCTTCAGTGTCACGGGGCGCGCCGCCTTGTTGCGCGGATGAAGCTCTGCAGAAAGTGCTTCGACGGCCCGCAATAGCCGTTCGGCATCAACTTTGTGCCCATCCACGCGCCGTCTAACGCTCGCTCGATGCTGCATAGGATTCACAACCTTTCGAGTAGAAAACTTCTAAAGCAGAAAACTTCCTCGCGCTACCGCTCAAATCCATTGAGAACAGGGCGAGAGCAGTTATATTAACGTCGAAAACACAGAAAAACTTCCCGCATTCCAGAAAGGATCGCCCCATGGCTAAGATCATCGAGGTGAAAGTCCCCGACATCGGAGATTTCAAGGATGTCGACATCATTGAGGTCGCAGTCAAACCGGGCGATCGCATCGGCGTCGAGGAACCGCTCATCACACTGGAAAGTGATAAGGCCACTATGGACGTACCCTCTCCCTACGCGGGAATTGTTAAGGAAGTAAAGGTTTCCGCCGGGGACAAGGTTTCAGAAGGCTCACCTATCGCCTCGGTGGAGACCCAGGAGACACTGGAGGAGTCGCCATCACTCACTCCCGAAAAAACGGCTGAAGTCCCATCGGGGCAGCCTTCGGGACAAACCGATGAAATCGCGGCATCGACTTCGAGCGCTGAGATCACCACGCAACTTGTAGTTCTCGGTGCGGGTCCGGGTGGTTACACGGCGGCCTTCCGCGCGGCCGATCTTGGATTGCGCACCGTACTGGTCGAGCGATATCCGACACTCGGAGGAGTTTGCTTGAACGTGGGTTGTATTCCGTCCAAAGCGCTGCTGCATGCGGCGGAGGTGATTTCTGGAGCCGAAGAAATGCGCCGACACGGCATTGCATTCGAGGCGATGCGCATTGAGCCAGGCAAAGTCGCCACCTGGAAAGACGGCATCGTCAGGCGCTTGACTCGCGGCTTAGCAGGGCTGGCAAAACAGCGGCAGGTGCAGGTAATCCAGGGTGCCGGAAGATTCACGTCGCCCCAGCGTATGACGGTGGAAACGTCCGAGGGAGAGGTCTCGATCCGCTTTGAGCAGGCGATCATCGCCGCCGGCTCCCAGGCGACAAAACTTCCTAGTTTTCCCAACGAAGATGCCCGCATTTGGGATTCTACCGACGCCCTGCGACTCGACACTATTCCACAACGGCTGTTGATCATCGGTGGTGGCATTATCGGCCTCGAAATGGCCACGGTGTTCGACGCCTTCGGTTCAAAGGTCACCGTCGTCGAGCTGCTCGATAGCCTGCTGCCAGGCGTCGATCCCGACCTTGTGCGTCCTTTGCAGAAACGCATCACCAAACGCTACGAAAAGATTTTTGTGAACACCCGCGTCACCGGCATCGAGCCTCGGGAAGAGAATTTACGGGTGTCCTTTGAGGGTCCAGGAGCGCCTGCCAGTGACAACTTCGATAGTGTCTTGGTGGCCGTTGGACGCACGCCTAACGGCAAGCTTGTGGGCGCGGAAGCGGCGGGGGTCGAGGTCGACAAAGCAGGTTTTGTTGCAGTCAATGCCCAGCAGCGCACCAACGTCCCGCACATCTTTGCCATCGGGGACATCGTCGGCCAACCCATGCTCGCCCACAAGGCTACTCACGAAGGCAAAGCGGCTGCCGAAGTGGCTGCCGGTCTGAAATCCGCCTTTGACGCGAAGACCATCCCCTCGGTAGCCTATACTAATCCCGAAGTCGCCTGGACTGGCCTTACCGAGACTGAAGCAAAGCAGCGCGGCATTGCCTTTGAGAAAGGCATGTTTCCCTGGGCGGCCAGCGGCCGCGCTCTCGGAATGGCGCGTGATGATGGCCTCACCAAGCTCCTTTTCGACAAGGAAACCCGGCGGATCATTGGTGCCGGCATCGTCGGCCCTCATGCGGGTGACTTGATCGCCGAAACCGTCGTCGCCATGGAGATGGGTGCAGATGCCCAGGATTTAGGTCTGAGCATTCACCCGCATCCAACCCTCGCGGAAACCGTCTCCTTCGCGGCGGAAATGGTCGAGGGCACGATCACCGATCTCTACCTACCACGCAAATCGTAGTAGGAAAGAAGCGAGCCCTTGGGGTGACTGCGGAATTGCCTCGTTTTTTTGAGCCCGAGTTGCCTGATGCCTGTTCCGCTCTTCTTCGCCGACTATGGGGTAGGTTCACCCCTGATCATCCTGCACGGCCTTTTCGGCTCGAGCGTCAACTGGCGGCGTATTGCTCGGTTCCTCGGTCAGCAACACCGTGTCTTGGCGATCGATCTCCGAAACCACGGCCAGTCTGCGCAGGCGCAGACGATGAGCTATGCCGAGATGGTCGACGATCTCTTCGCCCTCATGGATCGAGAGGCGTTGCTTCGAGCGACGTTACTCGGGCACAGCGTGGGGGGAAAGGTGGCAATGTTGGCAGCCTTAAGGCAACCAGAACGCGTCGCCGAGCTCATCATCGTCGACATTGCACCGGTCCAATACCGTCGGGACTACACGCAAATTATCACGGCACTACAAGGTGTGGATCTCAACCGAGTCGCCCGGCGGGCTGATGCCGACGTTCAGCTCAAGCAATGGATTGCCGATATGCGCCTGCGAAGCTTTTTGTTGCAGAACCTTGTAAGCGAGGCTGGCCGATACCGATGGCGTGTGTTTCTGCCGGGTCTCGCTCGGGCCCTTCCAGAGCTGCATGGGTTTCCGGATCTAAGCCCAAGGTGTCGTTACTGGGGAAAGAGTCTGGTTGTGCGCGGGGAACAGTCCGACTATGTGGTCCCTGAATTTTATCCGGTAATCCGTGCCCGCTTCCCTTTAGCCGAGATTGTCTCTATTCCTGGCGCCTCGCACTGGGTACATGCGGATCAACCTGAACGTTTTCAGTCAGCACTGCAGCACTTCTTGGCGCAGTAATTTGCTCTGGCAACGAAATGCATTAAGACGAGCACCGATATCATGTTACCGAAAGAGTTTGCGCTCAGCCCAGAAACGCTGCAACGATTCGTGCCATTTGACGAACTGACTCCAGAGGCCCGAGCACAGCTCGTTCCTCAAGCGGAAATTCTGCAAATCCCCTCCAGTCAACAGGTCAGTGAAGCGATTCTCGACTCCCGCTTTACGCTTTATCTACTCGATGGCGAGCTCATGCTCATGGCCGGCGATCGGTTGGTCGACGCACTGCGAGGCGGCAGTCCGATCAGCCGCTTTCCCTTGTCTCGGCTGCGCTCGGGGCAGCTGAGCGCAAGAACCAACACAGCCGTGCAGTTGTTGCGCATTCGGCGTGACTTGGTGAGCCAGCTGCTCGACGCCGAGGTGCACCCCGAGAATCCACACCACCTTTCCTCGTCCACAATGGGCGCAGATTCGGTCAATCCATCCCGAACTCTCGCGGTCATGGAAGCGGTGACCTCGCCAAGCGCGAGGAATCCTGCGGAGCAGGAACAGCTCAGCACAGAGCTGGCTGGAGCTGAAGCGGAGGTTGAGTCGGCGTTGCAAGATAAAGCCGAAGCAACGATCGCGCGGCGGTTGTGGGCAAGCGGTTTCCACGGTTTGGAAACGCCCGCTGACAAAACTGAATCTGCTTCCTTAGAAAGCCAAATGGCCCGTCTTCTCTCTAATCAGGCACGTCTAGAGAAACGATCGCACGATGCAAGTGAAGCGCTCGCGAGGGCCGAGCGCAAGAAGCTAGAGCTCGAAGCCGCTCTTCGCTCTGTCGAGGCGAATCACGTCCAGGAGCGCGCTAAGGCAGAGGCAATCGGCGAACAGCTCCGCCACAAAGCCGAAGCCCAAGTCAGAAGCGAAGAACAACAACTTGGGGATCAGTACACCCAGGCTTCAAGGAAGCTGGCGCAACTGGACGAAGCCAGACAAGCGGCCGCACGGCGACTTGAAGCACAACGAAAACAGTTGGAGGAAAAATTCGCCACCGTCCGCAGCCGCCTGCAAAGGGAGGTCGCCGATCTTCAGGCAGCGTTAGGCATTGCACGACAAGAGACCGCCGAGCGCACTGATGCGATAGGCAGCGCACAGGCAGTGGCACAGGAGCGTGTTCGAATCGAGGTGGAAAAACGCCTACGCCAAGATCGGATCCGGCTCGAGTCCGAGCTTCAACAAAGCCAGCTAGCCTTGCGCGTAGCCCAACAAGAGCTAGCTGCTGCCCGTATCAGCAGACAGGCAGCAGAGCACGAGGCACAGCAACTCGCTGGGTGGCTTCAAGAGAAAAAAGGAGCTGCTAAGGACGCCATTGGGGCCTTTACAGCACCTCTGGCCACCACCACAGACAAGGCCAGTGAAGGGACTGACACAATAAAATCCCCTCACCAAAAAATCGAGGAGAGCGTTCCTGGCTCGCAACGGGACATCCGGGCCCAGGGAAAGAGCATAACCGCTGAGTGCATTAAAGACGCTGCTCACAGCACAACGGAAGAAAAACTTCATGCTGAATTGGAAGCCATTGAACGCAAGCTGGCTTGCACCGACAGCCGAGTAACCGCCGCGGCAAAGGCTAAGGAGAAGGCCTCTCAAGCAAAGTGTCAGGTAGAAGAACAGGTTGCTCGGCACCGTACCGTGGAAGACGAAGTACGCCTTGAAATATATGAGGAAACCGAAGAGCGCCTGCGGGTGGAGCGGCAACGCTCGGAAGAGAAAGCTGCCGCTTCAATAGCTCTTGTGGAGGCGATGAGAGGTCGCAACTTTGCGCCAGCCGGTGGATCGGGCGTCGACACGAACAAGGTGATGATAGTAGACATTCAACAACAACTCATGCAGGGTGCCGCGCCGCCTTCCGCCACCCAAGCTATGCAAGACAACCTGGAAGCAGAACGGCGCGCCGCGATGGCGCGGGCCGCACAAGAGAAAGCCACAGCAGAGCGATTGAAAGCCAAACGGGACTTACAGCGGGCTAGGGAGCACCTGATCGAGCTCAGGGCTAAGATGCAAAAAGCCCCCTCGAGCAGCTCCGAATAACCGCCCCGCGCCGAGGCGGCCAAATCACTTCCTCAGCTTGGCTGGATCCCCACTATTTCTTCTTGTAGACCTCCGCATCTCTGTAGTGGGAATCAAGCCAACAACGCGGCAACGCCTCGCCCGACGGAAATACGAGATCGTCTTTGGGAAACTTCTCTGGATCTTGAAGCTCTTCACCGTAGTGGTATCTCCCGACGAGCGCTTCATGGTACGGATTAAAGAGATCATTGAGGCTCAACACTTCCACAAGATGACCGCTGGATTTTTCTTTGAGGTACACCGATTTTCTCCTTTCCTGCTTCAGCAAACCTGCCCTGAGAGGGCAATCAATAGAGGGCTTTCCCAAGTGATCGCTTTCCTCTGCTTAGCGATCCCGTAGTAGCAGCCGTTTCAAAAATATCGCGGGCTCCGCCGAGATCCGCGGCGGCTCGACAAAATGGTCGAGAGCCATTTTGACAGCTGCAAACTGGCTCCGGCGGAGCGGACTCCAGGGATGGAGTTAGTAAACCGGAGTGTACATGGGAGTACATGAGAATTGCGAGCCGCCGCGCAACACCGCTATGCCACGTGCAGCAATCCACAGCCGCGATCAGTCATCCGTTGATCCTGCAGTTGTCCGCTTCACCGCCAGCTCATAATAGGCGACGCTGAGCAAGCCAAAAACAACGCAGGCCAAATAACCGATGACGCCATCGTAACTGCCCACTAAGAATGCGAATGGCGAATCTTTATTGACCTCGCTAACCTTTTGAGCGGTCTTAATGACCACCACCCAGCCCGCGTGAACGCCAATACAGTAGGCGATGTGGCCTTTGTGCTGGCGCATCAGGCCCAGCAGAAATCCCGCAGCAACAAGCGCCAAGAAAGAATCAATAAAGGCAGTGTCTGCAAATAAGTAAAACGAATTGGCAATCACCACGAAGCCATCGCTCCAGGTAGGATCCAGCGGCACGATGACGGCATCGGCGCGGATGAAATGCACCGCAGCAAACAGTACTGCCGTTACCCAGACCGCCCGCAACAGGTGACTGTCCCTGGAGACGACGCTAAAAAGCGCGCCGCGAAACCATGTCTCCTCGATAAGCCCGATAACCAGACCCGCCGCCAGCGCTTTACCCAGAACCACAACGAACGCCGTTGGCGTCATCTCCGGGAGGGACGTGAGCACGCGGACATCGAGGAGCACCAAGCCGATCACCACGAGCCCTAGACTCCCAATGCCAAATAGCATGCCAAGGCTTACGCCTGTTGCGAAGGAGCCACTAGTGGTACCGTAGCCCCACTGCCTGCGAGAAAAAAGCCCCATCCCATGCATAAGCGGCCAGAGCAACATGAGCGCTGACAGCTTAAGGGTGCGATGCACCACCTTATGAAATGGCGGCGCGTCATTCCACCAGAAGTCGAGCAGGCCGTAAACGGGATAGGCCAGCGCAGCCCCGAGTGCGAACACGCCTGCAAGGTAACCGAGCAATGGCCACACGGCCCTCATTCGCTATAGTCCGTGCATGGTCTCTTCAATCAGCATATCCACCACCGCCTGCAGGGCCTCCTCATGGCTGGCTCCTCCCCGCCGGGCTTGTTCATAGGTTTCGCTCTGCCAGTGGGCGCTGGTGCCACGGTCGAGGATCAGGCGCGCGTGTTCCACCAGTGGCACATAACCAAAATACTCGGCGTCCTCACGTATGAGCGCCAGCATCTCCTCAAGCAGGTCCAGGTAGGGGATGATACGTCCCTGACCAAAATCGATGAGGCCCCTTTCAAAGCCATAGCGCTGAGCCCGCCAGCGATTCTCATTGATCAGCAGCGCCGCATATCTGCGCCAGCGCTGATTCTCCAGTCGCAACCGGTACAGCATCCTCAGCCAGCATACATAAAGTGCCGCAATGGCAATGGCGTCATCAAGGCGCGTGCACACATCGCAGATGCGCATTTCCAGTGTCGGGAAGCGAGCGCTTGGGCGAACATCCCACCACAGCTTGGTACCGTCCTCGATAACGCCGGCGTTGACCAATAATGTCACATGACGCTGAAATTCTCCGATGCTATCAAAATGCTCGGGGAGCCCAGTGCGCGGCATTTCGTTCCATACGGCGATGCGATAGGATTTCAGACCCGTATCATGCCCTTCCCAGAACGGAGAGGACGTGCTCAAAGCCAACAGGTGAGGCAGGATATAGCTCACTTGATCCATGAGGTCGACACGCAGATCGTCGTCGTCGATACCCACATGGACGTGCATGCCACTGATTACCAGGCGCCGCACTACCTCCTGCATGTCTCTGTCGATGATGGCGTAGCGCTCCTTCTGGGTACGCTTTTGGCTGCCTGAACTGGCGAAGGGGTGAGTCGAAGCCGCCATTACCGCGAGCCCATGGTCGCGAGCCACGTCAGCCACAGTCGTTCTTAGGTGAGCCAGATCCTGGCGCGCCTCCTCCAGAGTGGCTGAGACTCGAGTGCCCACCTCGATTTGACATTGAAGGAATTCGGGCGTCACCTGTCCCTGCAGCAGCCGCTCACAGGCGGGAAGCATGGTCGGCGGCGCTTCCCGGATGAGATCGCGGGTTTCGCGATCCACGAGCATGTACTCCTCCTCGATGCCCACGGTAAAGCTTGGCTCTTTAACCATTGATGCAAATCCCCTAAGCTAGGCACATCGCTCTTTGGATGAAAGGGACAATATCAGGCCCCGTGACCTATCGCTATAGCAGCACAATGGCGCCGGAGCTGGACAACAGCACCGTCGCCACCCCGACCGGTGCAACGTTCTCCTGTTTTGCGAAAATGTGAGGTGAGACCGTCGTCCATCGCGGTGGGCACAAGATAAGGCCTCAGTTCCGAACCTTGCGAGACTAAACTTGGGTTTATCTGAGTTCGAGCTTATCGAACGTTATTTTTCCTCGGGCACGATGCGGCGCGAGGACGTGCTTGTCGGAATCGGTGACGACGCCGCGCTGCTGCAGGTCTTGCCTGGCCATGACGTCGTTAGCGCCATGAAAACCCTTGTGGAAGGCGTGCATTTTGAGCGCGGCGCCGATCCGCAGTCCCTGGGGCATCGGGTGTTGGCTATGGCGCTCAGCCGTCTTGCCGCGGCGGGGGCAACTCCCGCTTGGGCAACCCTGTCATTGGCCTTGCCGGAGGCCGATGAAGCTTGGCTTGCGCGCTTTAGCGCGACGCTCACCAAGCTTGCGCAACGCTACCAGGTGCAATTAGTCGGTGGTGATACGGTGTGCGGCCCGCTCAGCATCACCGTGGTCGCCAGTGGTTTCGTGCCCCGGGGGCAAGCGCTCAAGCGCAGCGGTGCTCGCACGGGTGACCTGATATATGTCACAGGAACGCTCGGTGAAGCCGGGCTTGCGTTACTTGCCGAGCGCGGTACTATTCACCTTCCCCAGAAGCTACGCGCCCAATTCCGAGCACGGTTGGATCAGCCCCAACCGCGGATTGCCGAAGGCCAGGCACTGCGACAGCTGGCGACCGCCGCCACCGATCTACCCAATGGGCTAGAAGAAGGACTGGGCGAGCTTGTGGACGCCAGTGCTGTCGGTGCAACCATCTACCTCATGGAGCTGCCGCTCTTGCCTGAGGCAACTGCATGGCTCTCCGGCGCGGGGGGGCGAAGCTTTGCCTTGCACGCGGGCGGCGATTACGAGCTCTGCCTCACCATCCCCTCGAAGAATCAAGCCGTGGCTGAGGCGGCCTTTTCGAATCTAGGCTGTCATTGCACCTGGATAGGAATGGTGGAAACCACCCCGGGGCTTCGGTGTGTGCTCGAAGACGGATCACTGAATACCCTCCGATGAAACTCAAGGGGAAGCGGACCTGGCAGCAGCACTGCGATACCCGCTCCTTCCCCACCCCGCCGCGTTCGGAAGCGGAGCTTCTGCGGCGAGCGCAAGCGATCGCCGGATATGCCTTGGCGGCGCTTGCCCCGCGTGCGGCGGCAACGGTGCCCGCTGATCCGCGTCGCGCCAAGGGCTGGACGGGTCAACTTATTGAGAGCATATTGGGAGCGAGCGCTGCATCGCGCTCTGAACCTGATTTTCCGCTGATTGGTGTGGAATTGAAAACGCTTCCAGTGAGTGTGGATGGCCGACCAACCGAATCCACATATGTGTGCACCGTCCCCTTGCTGGAGCACCACGGACTTACCTGGGAGCAATCTTGCGTCTACCGTAAGCTCAAGCGAGTGTTATGGTTCCCGGTAGAGGGTGCGCCCAGTGTCCCCATGGGCAACCGTCGTCTCGGTTTTCCCCTGCTTTGGTCCCCGTCAACGCAAGAGGAGAGGGTGCTGTGCACCGACTGGGAAGAGCTGATGGAGATGATTGTGCTCGGACAGGTGGAGTCGCTGACGGCCCATCAGGGCAGCTACCTGCAGGTACGTCCGAAGGCCGCTAATGCGAGGGCGCGCCGTCTAGGAATCGACAACAACGGTGCCCGAGTCCCAATTTTACCGCGCGGCTTCTATTTACGTACTCGCTTTACCGGGGCCATTCTGCGACGCCACTTTGTGCTGCCCAAATGACGGCGCCCGGACCTCAAATTCCTCGCATCTTGCTTGGGTTGATTAGTGTATTTGATCTAATATTAACTATTCTTTTTTGCGTCTTTGTACCGAGAACTCTTTGATCTCGTTAATATTGTCCCGCATGCCCCTGCGGGCGATTCACGTGCCGCAAAATCAGCCCCAGCTCGACGCCTCGATCTTTGCGGCGGGGGGTTACCGTATTCCTCGAAGCCCCGTGCGTCTCCGAAGCCGATAACGCGGAAAACCGCTGACGCAGCTCTTTCCGCATGGGTCGCCTGAGCGCCGAAACAAGAGATTTCCCCAGATACCGTCAGGAGAGAATCGATGGACAAGAAGCGCCATGATATGACACGCCCGCCAGACTTAGCGCACCAGCAATTTTCCGGCCCGCAACGCACACAGCGGCCCGTCTACGTCGATTTATTGCCGCCGTGCAATCACGCGTGTCCGGCCGGAGAAAACATTCAAGCCTGGCTAAGCCATGCGCAGCAAGGTGATTACCACCAGGCTTGGCAAGTCCTGATGCGAGACAACCCGATGCCCGCCGTGCACGGCCGAGTCTGCTATCACCCCTGCGAGGATCAATGCAATCGGGGCAAGCTGGATTCCACCGTCAGCATCCATGCCGTTGAGCGCTTCCTCGGAGACAAGGCACGTCAGGAGGGCTGGACCGTCAATAGCGACGCCGAGCCAACCGGTAAGCGCATTCTCATTGTGGGTGCCGGTCCGAGCGGGCTCTCCGCCGGTTACCATCTGGCGCGCCTGGGCCACTCAGTGGAGATTCATGAAGCGGGACCATTGGCTGGCGGAATGATGCATTTCGGCATCCCGAAGTATCGACTACCGCGCGACGTGCTCGATGCAGAGATCGCTCAGATTGAAGCGCTCGGCGTTAACATTTGCCTTAACCACAAAGTCGACGATCTGCTCTACGAGAAACAAGCCGGCAATTTCGATGCCGTGTTCATCGCCATCGGAGCGCACCTAAGCAAACGCATCGACATTCCTGCTCGAGATGCGGGCAAGATGCTCGATGCGGTCAGCTTCTTGCGGAGCATCGAACGTGGCGAGGTAACGAAGATCGGGCGGCGGGTCGCCGTGTACGGTGGTGGCAACACGGCGATGGATGCCGCCCGCGTTGCCAAACGCCTCGGCGCCGACGAAGCACTGATCATTTATCGCCGGGATCGTGCCCATATGCCCGCCCACGAGTTCGAAGCCGACGAGGCCATCGCGGAAGGTGTGAAAATCCACTGGCTTCGCACCATCAAAGAAATCGAAGGTTCCATGTTCACGGTGGAAGTCATGGAAGTCGACGAAAACGGCCGACCCCAGCCCACAGGAAAGGTTGAGGAGCTCGAGGCCGATTCACTGATTCTGGCACTGGGGCAGGACGTGGATGCCGGGTTCCTGCACCACGTTCCAGATCTTGAGTTCAAAAAAGACGGGACGGTCGTGGTCAGCGAAAGCTTCATGACCGGCTATCCAGGAATCTTTGCCGGTGGTGATATGGTGCCCGCGGAGCGCACCGTCACCGTCGGCGTGGGTCACGGGAAAAGGGCGGCTCGGCACATCGACGCCTACCTGCGTGGCGAGACCTACGTCAAACCTCCGAGCCAAGACCTCGCCAGCTTCGATAAGCTCCACGTCTGGTATTTCACCGACGCCATCTCAAAACCTCAGCATCTCATCGACATGCGCCAGCGACAGACCAGCTTCGATGAAGTGGTCTCTGGCTTTACTGAAAAAGAGGCCCTCTACGAGGCGCGCCGTTGCCTGTCCTGCGGCAACTGCTTCGAGTGCGATGGCTGTTACGGCGCCTGCCCCGAGGATGCCGTCATCAAGCTCGGTCCGGGCAAACGGTACCGCTTTGACTATTCCCTTTGTACCGGCTGTGCAGTGTGCTTCGAGCAATGTCCTTGCCATGCTATTGAAATGATTCCAGAGCCGATCGAGTAACAAACATCTGCGCCCATGCCGACAGGCCGTGCTCGCTCGCGAGCGCGTGCAAAAGCAACCACGAGCGCTGGAGAAAATATACCAATGAACCGACACGCCAATCAGCAGATTGTCACTATCGACGGCAATGAAGCGGCGGCCTATATCGCATATCGAGTAAATGAGATCTGCGCCATCTATCCCATCACCCCCTCTTCCACCATGGGAGAGCTCGCTGACCAGTGGGCCACCGAGGGACAAGAAAACATTTGGGGCCATGTCCCTCTGGTGGTGGAAATGCAAAGCGAAGGCGGCGCCGCTGGGGCCGTGCACGGGGCATTGCAAACAGGCGCCTTGAGCACCACTTTCACTGCCTCCCAGGGCCTACTGCTGATGATTCCCAACATGTACAAGATCGCCGGGGAGCTCACGCCGGCGGTGTTGCACGTCGCCGCGCGCTCGTTAGCCTGCCAGGGGCTGTCGATTTTTGGCGATCATTCAGATGTTATGGCGGTGCGCTCGACGGGATTCGCCATGCTGTGCTCGAGCTCGCCCCAGGAGGCGCACGATCTCGCCCTCATTGCCCAAGCGTCCACACTGGAGGCGCGCCTACCTTTCATCCATTTCTTTGATGGTTTTCGCACCTCCCACGAAATCAACAAGGTCACCTTGCTGACGGACACTGAAATCCGCGCCATGATCTCCGATGAGCTGGTGCGCAGCCATCGCACTCGAGGCTTGAGTCCAGACCACCCGGTGATCCGCGGTACCGCTCAAAATCCGGACGTTTACTTCCAGGCGCGCGAAACCGTCAACACCTTCTACGCCAATACCCCTCACATCGTGCAAAGAAACATGGATCGGTTCGCAAAGCTCACCGGACGCCGCTACCGCCTGTTCGATTACCATGGGCATCCGCAGGCTGAGCGCGTCTTGGTGCTCATGGGGTCGGGGGCGGAAACGGTGCGTGAGACAGTGGCCTTTCTGCAAACACAAGGCGAAGCGGTGGGGCTGCTGCAGGTGCATCTATTTCGCCCCTTTCCCGCAACACACTTTATCGAGGCACTGCCGCCTTCCACCAGAACCATCGCCGTGCTCGATCGCACCAAGGAACCGGGTGCGCCCGGAGAGCCGCTGTACGGTGATGTGGTAACAACTCTAGCCGAAGCACTGACCGAGGGGAGACTCCCGACGGATAAGATGCCGCGGTTGATCGGAGGGCGCTACGGGCTCTCCTCCAAAGAGTTCACGCCGGCGATGGTCAAAGCGGTGTTCGATGAATTGAAAAAACCGCAACCCAAGAATCATTTCACCATCGGCATCGACGACGATGTCACCCACACCAGCCTCGACTATGATCCAAATTTCATCATCGAACCGGATAATGTGGTGCGTGCCATGTTCTTCGGCTTGGGCGCCGATGGCACCGTCGGCGCGAACAAAAACAGCATCAAGATCATTGGCGAAGAAACCGATTTTTATGCCCAAGGCTTCTTCGTCTACGATTCCAAAAAATCAGGCTCGCAAACCATCTCGCACTTGCGATTCGGTCCCGAGCCAATCCGCTCGACCTATCTCATCCAATCGGCAAATTTTATCGGTTGCCATCAGTTCGATTTCCTGGAAAAAAGCGACCTCCTAAAATCTGCCGCGCCCGGGGCCATCCTGCTGCTGAACAGCCCCGAGGGCCCGAACGACGTATGGGATGCGCTGCCCCGGCGGGTACAGGAAGCTATTGTCGAGAAGGGCCTGAAACTCTATGTCATCGATGCCTATAAGGTAGCCCGCGAAACCGGCATGGGCCGTCGCATCAACACCATCATGCAGACCTGCTTCTTCGCCATTTCGGGCGTCTTACCGCGGGACGAGGCTATCAACAAGATAAAGGTGGCCATCGAGAAAACTTATCACAATAAGGGGCCGGACATCGTACGCAAGAACTTCGCCGCGGTTGACCATACCCTTTCCCACCTCTGGGAGGTGGAAGTGCCATTGGCGATCTCCAGTACGCGTGAGATTCCGCCACCGGTTCCCGCGACCGCGCCCGAGTTTGTGCGTCAGGTCACTGCCATGATGATGGCTGGCCGGGGCGACGAGCTTCCCGTGAGCGCCCTGCCGGCGGACGGAACCTACCCCACGGGCACGACCGCCTGGGAGAAACGCAATATCTCGCAGTTCGTGCCGGTGTGGGAGTCCGAGATTTGCATCCAGTGCGGCAACTGCAGCCTGGTCTGTCCCCATTCGGTGATCCGCACTAAGTTCTTCCATGAATCACAGCTTGAAGCGGCTCCGGCTGCCTTTCGGTCGGCACCCCTTACCGGCCGCGGCTTCCCAGAAACTCGCTACACCCTACAAGTGTACGTAGAGGACTGCACCGGTTGTGGGCTCTGCGTGGAGGTCTGCCCAGCGAAGAGCAAAGAACAAAGCGGCGTCAAGGCGATTAACATGCACCTAAAAGCGCCGATTTTGCAAGATGAAAAGCGCAATATCGACTTTTTCCAAACGATCCCGGAAAACGATCGCGGACGAATGGATTTTGGCACGGTGCGTGGTGTGCAGTACCTGCAACCGCTCTTCGAATTCTCCGGCGCCTGCGCCGGCTGCGGCGAGACACCCTACCTCAAGCTGCTCTCGCAGCTGTTCGGAGACCGCCTCACCATTGCCAACGCCACCGGATGCTCCTCTATCTATGGTGGCAATCTGCCAACCACCCCCTGGTCGTTCAACGCCGACGGGCGAGGCCCGGCTTGGGCTAACTCGCTGTTTGAAGACAATGCCGAGTTTGGCCTTGGCTTTCGGCTCAGCGCCGATAACCATCGAGCCATGGCCGAAAAGCTATTGTTAGAGCTGAGTTCCCAGCTCGGAGCGGAGCTCGTACAGGAGATCCTCAGCGCACCCCAGGATGAAGAGTCAGAAATTCACCAACAGCGTGCCCGTATCGCCGCCCTCAGGCCAAGGCTGGAAGCCCTCAATACCGAGCCCAGCAAACAACTCCTGACCGTGATCGAGCACCTCGTCAGGCGCAGCATATGGATCATCGGAGGCGACGGCTGGGCCTATGATATCGGCTACGGTGGACTCGACCATGTGCTCTCGCTGGGACGCAATGTCAACATTCTGGTACTCGATACGGAGGTATACTCCAACACGGGAGGGCAGGTCTCCAAGGCCACACCGCTGGGCGCGGTGGCTAAGTTTGCAGCGGGAGGTAAGCCGGTCGGCAAGAAAGATCTGGCGTTGCAAACGATCGCTTATGGCAATGTCTACGTCGCGCGTGTCGCCATGGGAGCCAATCCGCAACAAACGCTACTCGCCTTCCGTGAGGCGGAACGGTATCCTGGAGCCTCTCTCATCCTTGCCTACAGCCATTGTATCGCCCACGGCATCAATATGCAGTACGGAATGCACCAGCAGAAGCTGGCAGTGGAAAGCGGTCACTGGCCACTGATTCGCTACAATCCGGAGCTGAGGACGGTGGGCAAAAACCCGTTCCTGCTCGATTCGCATCGCCCCACTATGCGGCTTAAGGACTATGCTTACAATGAAATTCGTTATCGCATGCTGGTGAATGCCAACCCAAAGGAGGCTGATCGGCTGATGCGCCTTGCCCAACAGAATGTCGAGCTGAAATGGCGCCTCTATGAGGAGATGGCAACGCGCAGCGGACCCGAGTTTCCGCCTGCCAATACGCACTGACATGGTCGGCGTTTCTGATGCACGCGGCTAACACAGCATTCGACGTGTCCCGTTACAGGCGATGGATGCACCGGCGGGTGCATTCGAACAACAATCGATCCTGAGAGGAAAGCAACAAAGGAGGGAGGAGATGGTGGATCTGAGCACGACTTACATGGGCATGCAACTCCAGCACCCGATCATCGCTTCGGCGTCACCGCTCTCGGAACAGCCCGGCAACATCAAACGCATGGAGGATGCCGGCGCCGCAGCGGTAGTGATGTTCTCGTTGTTCGAAGAGCAGATAAAGCAAGAGGCAGCAGCGCTTGAGCACTTCATGTCAGTGGGAACGGAAAGCTATGCCGAGGCGCTGAGCTACTTTCCCTCAAGTGAAGAGTTTCACGCCGGCCCGGATCGCTACCTCGAAATTCTGTACCAGGCATCGCAGTCCGTCGACATACCGATCATCGCGAGCTTAAACGGCATTACTAACGAGGGCTGGATTGAGTACGCAAAAAAAATGGAGGAGGCAGGAGCCAAAGGAATCGAGCTCAATATCTACTATATTCCCGGGGACCTCAATGTCTCCGGTCGAGAAGTAGAGCAGCGCTATCTCGACATTACGCAGGCGGTTAAGGCCTCCGTCTCCATTCCGGTGGCCTTAAAGCTCAGCGCATACTTTAGCTCTCTTGGCTATATGGCCAAACAGTTCGACAACGCGGGGGCCGACGGACTGGTCCTTTTCAACCGTTTTTATCAGCCCGATTTCGACATCGAGACCATGGAGGTGGAGCCCAGCCTTAATCTCAGCAGCCGCAACCAGATCCGTATCCGCCTGCTTTGGATCGCCCTACTCCACGGGCGCATTAAAGCCTCACTGGCTGCCAGCACCGGCGTGCACACCCACGTGGAGATGGTCAAGTATCTGATGGCGGGTGCTGATGCAGTGATGACGACATCGGCATTATTGCGTAACGGCATCGGTTACCTCACAACGCTGTTGGACGGTCTGCATGGATGGATGGAAGAGCGGGGATATGCATCGGTGGAGCAGATGAAAGGCTCCATGAGCCAGAAGAATGTCGCCGATCCCACAGCGTTTGAACGCGCCAACTACATCAAAATCTTGGAACGCTACAAGACGCCCTACACAACGTAGTTCACAGCCAACCCGATACCATGAAGTACGGCTCGGCTTGCCCGAGCTGACAGGAGAGTATTGCTAAAAGAATCTATGATGTGACGCTATTATGGAAGCAAATGGATTGCGAGCTGCGAATGCGCTTGTTTACGGAGGATCACAGGATGTTGAGGCTATGTGTGTTGGGGCTCGCCTGCCTCTGGGCGGGCATGTCGGTCGCCCACGCAACAGAAACGCGTTATGTCACTGATAAACTTGAGGCCACCGTTCGCGCTGGCCAAGGCACGGACTATCAAATCCTGCGCATTATCTCAAGCGGCACACCGGTGAAAGTCCTCGAGCCAGCGCAGAATGGCTATGTGCGCGTCGAGCTCCATGACGGCAAGACGGGCTGGATGCTCAGTCGCTACTTGAGTGAGACCCCGATTGCCCAGATCCGCCTTGCCGATGCCGAAAAACAGTTGGCTCAGCTCGCCGAGGACAACGGTCGGCTAAACGAGGAGAAGCAAGTATTGGCACAAGCCAAGCTCCAAGCAGACCAGGCGCTGAGTCATTTCGAGGAGGAGCAGACGAAATTAAAGGATGAGCTCTCTGAATTGAGCAAGTTGGCAGCCCGACCCCAGGAGGTGGAGTCTGAGAACAGGGAACTACAACAGCGTATCAGCGCCTTCGAAGCCGAAGCTCATCAACTGCGCAAAGAAAATGAGAGATTGCAAACTGGCGAAGGCCAGGCTTGGTTTCTCGCCGGGGCTGGCGTACTGCTCGGCGGGTTCTTGCTCGGTATCATCGTGCCTCGGATCCGATGGCGGAAGAAGGCGTCCTGGGATACCTTTTAAAGAACCAGCCGGCATAACGATGACGGCTGGCGATAGCGCAACTAGCTAAGGCCTACGGGTACCCGCTGCGGACCCTGCATGCGGCTCACACCTTGGGGCAGGTGTATCCGCTGCTGCCAAAACCGTTTGCCGTGCGCGGTTAGGTAGCCGCCTTCATCTACAAAACCAAGTCGCATGGCCCGTTTCAGCAACCGGCGCTCATCGCGGCTTCGTACATAAATGAGACCATCGCCAAATCGATGCCCAAGTAAGTTAGCGATCGCCACCTCTTCAAAGGTTGTCATATCGACGCTGATCATCGCTTCTCCCCCTTCACTCTCAGCACATTTCGTTTCTCATCCAGTAAATTTGAGGCACTTTTTATGCCAATCCATGAGAAAGTGGCGTAGAAGCGAGCGCAACAGAAACATTCCTGCATGCATGTTGGCGCTTTTAGAGGTGTTTCAGCTTGGTAAGCCGCGATCCAGTGTCCCGTAAAAGTCTATTTAAATTAGACAGTGTCTCACAAAGCGGACAATCATAGGCCCAAACATAATTATGGAAGGCCTCAAGGACCTCAGAGCAGTTGCATTCAAGTGTTGTGAACAAAAGACCACGATGTAAAAAAAACAAAACAGATCGGATTCACGAAATATCGTGATTGGCGCGAAATAGGGTGAGCTTTTCAGCAGGATGGCCTATCCTCGGGCGGTGTGACGAGCCCACTGGAGCAACGCTTGCGCAGTAAAGTCGATGGCAGGTGTCGTCTGTGGTGCCGCAATGCTTTCCCGTTTCACCGCGCTCATCTTACAGACGCAATGAGCAGGATGACGAATAAAACCACGAGCCCGAGTGGCAGCAGAACACCTTTCCAATCCTCCGCTGTCCCGCGGCGGCTATTTCGCAGCGCGGCGCGCACACCCGGACCAAACCAAAACAGCACGAGCAGCACTAACGCCCCTAGAAGCAGCGCTTCCCAAACACTCACCGTCATCCCTCATCTCCTGTCCGCTTGCCGTACGGGGCCATGGTCATCGTTTCGGCCGGACTGGCACTCAATCGCCTTGCCTCAAGGGACGTCGTGAATACATCCTTGTAGACTTGAGTCCGACATCCCTGCCGGACACACCCTTGTGGCAAGGCGATTGACTGCCTACAGATTCCGAACACGGTTTTACCCCTTGAATGGTGATGTTGACGAAACGATGACCATGGCCGCCGTACGGTCCTAAAAAGTTGTTTCAAAAACGACTGTATTTGTCATAGAGCCGCGGCGGCTCGCCATCGTCATATACTCTCTTGTACACTTTAGTTGTTACTCGCCCCCTCTCTGGGGCTCGCCCCTTCGGGGCCAGTTTGCAGCTGCTCAAACAGCGCTCGCGATATCTTAAAACAGCTTCTTAAGCTACAGGACCGGCATGAAAGCGAGGAAATCGCATGCACATCGGCACCCTGCTCACCCGGCACGCTCGCTATCGACCTGATCACCTGGCGCTGATTTTCGAAGACCGACGTCTTAGCTTCCGGGAACTCAACGCCAACGTCAATCGCCTTGCCAATGCATTATTGGCCCGTGGCGTTCAAAAGGGTGATGCCATCGCCACCCTCTTGCCAAACTGCGTGGAGCTTTTGGAGCTCTATTGGGCGGTCGCCAAAATCGGTGCGGTGGTCGTCCCATTAAGCCCGCTGCTGCAAGAGAAGGCCATTTTGACACTGCTGCGCGACTCCGACACACGCCTGGTATTTTCCAATACAGCCTTCGCCGAGGTTTTAGCGTCGCTGCGCCCGACACTGGCGGCAATTGAAACCGACGCCTATTTCCTGATCGACGACACCCCCAACGATTTTCAATCGTACCGTGATCTTACCGCCAGCGCTGCCGACGAAGAGCCTCCCGACGCCCAGCTGCGCGGTGAGGACCCGTTCAATATCTGCTACAGCAGCGGCACGACGGGAGAGCCCAAGGGCATCGTCCACACCCATTTTGTGCGATCCATGTACTGCGCTCTTTTTGCCTCGGCATGGCGCATGACGCCCGAGAGCGTGGTGCTGCATACCGGCTCCATCGTATTCAATGGCGCCTTCGTCACCCTGATGCCAACCCTCTACCTTGGGGCAACCTACGTGCTACACAGGATTTTTGATCCTCAAGATTTCATCGAAACCGTTGCTCGCGAACAGGTCACCCATGTCATGCTGGTGCCATCCCAAATCGTGGCGCTCCTTAACCATCCAAACTTCTCTAGCGACCAACTGGACTCTCTGGAGATGATATTGTCTCTTGGAGCACCGTTACACCGGGAACACAAACAGCAGTTAAACACCCTCCTTCCGGGACGCTTCTACGAGCTCTACGGGCTCACCGAGGGCTTCGTCACCATCCTCGATCGACTCGACTACGCCGCCAAGCCCGACTCGGTGGGCATACCACCGCCCTTTTCCGAGCTACGCATTGTTGATGGCCAAGGCCAGCAGCTTGCGCCCCGGGAAATTGGCGAAATCGTCGGTCGCGGTCCGCTGCTCATGCCGGGCTACTATAAGCGTCCGGATCTGACTGCTCAGACCATCGTCGACGGCTGGCTTCACACCGGCGACATGGGCTACGTGGACGAAGATGGATTTCTTTATCTCGTGGATCGCCAGAAAGATCTGATTATTTCAGGAGGCGTAAACGTCTTTCCGCGGGACATCGAGGAAGTCGCAGTACAGCATCCGGCGGTGCAGGAAGTCGCGGTATTTGGGGTTCCGGATGAGAAATGGGGCGAGGCACCGGTAGCCGCGGTGGTGCCGATAATGTCACAAGCCATCGAGCCCAGGGCGCTGGCGGCGTGGATCAATGCCCACATCGGCGCGAAGTTTCAGCGGGTACGAGAGGTCATCCTGCTCCAGGAATTCCCGCGTAACGTTGCCGGCAAGACCCTAAAACGGGTCATCCGTGAGCAGTACCTGGCCAACGATCAGTAGAATCCGGTCTCACACTGTTGACACTAATCGAGACTCTGTATAATGACCTGCTTATACGTTTGGAGTTGCTCGTTCCACAAAAACTGCGCTTTTTTCTGTCTCTTACTCCAAAGCGTAAAAATTGGCTAGAGCTGTGAGCCGGTTTTAAGGGCGGCAGGAGCAGCAGCCTCGGCAAGCGGCGGTCGCCCCCAGCTCCAGACGTTAAGGGCGCTTACAAGAATGGGTTCGCACCTCTCGATAGGCAGCGAGCCGAGTCGTTATTGAGCACTTTTTAAGCTCTGAGGGGAAAAACCATGCCTTTGATATCCTTGCGTCAACTGTTGGACCATGCGGCCGAGCACGACTATGGTGTGCCGGCGTTCAATGTCAACAATATGGAGCAGATTCACGCCATCATGGAGGCTGCAGACGAGACCGACAGTCCGGTTGTCGTGCAGGCGTCCGCCGGCGCTCGCTCCTACGCCGGCCCAGCTTTTCTGCATCACTTGATCGAGGCGGCGATCGAGCAATGGCCGCATATTCCCATTGTCATGCATCAGGACCATGGCGCCTCCCCGAGCGTCTGCCAGCGCTCGATTCAGCTTGGGTTTAGTTCGGTCATGATGGACGGCAGCCTGGGCGAAGACATGAAAACGCCCATGCCTTATGATTATAATGCCAAGGTCACCCGCCTGGTGGTAAACATGGCACATGCAGGGGGCGTCTCGGTGGAGGGCGAGCTTGGGTGCCTTGGCTCCCTTGAGACCGGAATGGCCGGTGAGGAAGACGGCTCTGGAGCCGAGGGCAAACTAAGCCACGACCAGCTGTTAACCGATCCCGAAGAGGCCGCTCACTTCGTCAAAGACACCAAGGTCGACGCGCTTGCCATCGCCATTGGTACCAGTCACGGCGCCTACAAGTTCACCCGCCCGCCGACCGGCGACATCCTGGCCATCGAGCGGGTCAAAGAAATTCACACGCGTATTCCTGACACCCACCTGGTCATGCACGGCTCCTCCTCAGTGCCTCAGGACTGGCTCGCCGTCATCCATGAGTATGGCGGGGATATTGGTGAAACCTATGGCGTGCCGGTGGAGGAGATTCAAGAGGGCATCAAACACGGGGTACGCAAGGTCAACATCGATACCGATCTTCGGCTCGCAGCCACCGGTGCCATCCGCAAAAGTCTTGGTGACAACCCGAAAAACTTTGACCCGCGCAAGTATCTAAAGGCCAGCAAAGAAGCGATGAAGGCGATCTGTAAAGCCCGCTACGAGACCTTCGGCACCGCCGGGCAAGCGTCCAAAATCAAGGTCATCAACCTGCTGGATATGGTAAAACGATACGAAAGTGGGACATTGGATCCACGAGTAAACTGAGATATTCGTCAGTCAATTCAAGAGGGGCAATCAGCTGAAGGCAGCTTTGCACGGCCGTCGTCCGCCCGGTGGTGGGCGACGGCCGTGCACAAGCGCTATTCACCATACGTGCCGGGCCGCGACAGAGGTCAGCTGCCTAATGCACGCTGCTAACTTTTCCGCTTTTCGAGGGTGATCCCAACCACTTCGATGGCTATTCCGATAACCACCAATACGACACCGCTGGTGGTGTGAGTCGGCGCCAGTAATAACACAATAACGCCGAGCACCACCAAGCAGGCGGCAATGATCTTACGCGTACGAGGTTTCATTCGTCGGTTACGCACCCTTGCGAGGCATCCCTCACATTTTTGATGTACTTGTAGAGCGTCCCGCGGGTCGCCTTGTAGGCCGGCCTCTGCCAGCGCTCGCGGCGCCTTTGCAGCTCGTCACTGTCCACGGCAACGTCCAAGATATTGCGCTCGGCATCGATGCTGACCACATCGCCATCTTCGACTAGCGCGATGGGGCCGCCTTCCTGGGCTTCCGGGACCACGTGACCGATGATGAACCCGTGAGACCCCCCGGAAAAGCGCCCGTCCGTCACCAGTGCGACATCAGCTCCAAGCCCCGCCCCCATGATGGCTGAGGTGGGGGTCAGCATCTCCGGCATTCCCGGTCCCCCTTTTGGCCCTTCATAGCGGATAACGATCACATCCCCCTTGATGATGCGCCTCTGCTCCAGAGCTGACAGCATCGCTTCCTCCGCATCGAAGACCTTGGCTGGCCCCCGAAAGCGCATCCCCTCCTTGCCGGTAAGCTTAGCAACAGCCCCGCCCGGCGCCAGGTTGCCTCGCAGGATTCGAATATGACCGGTGGACTGGATGGGATCGGCGAGATCGCGGATCACGTCCTGACCCGGTTTGAGACCGGGGACCACGGCAAGGTTCTCTTTGAGCATCCTGCCGGTCACCGTCAAGCAGTCACCATCGAGCAGATCAGCCTCCAGCAGGTATTTTAGGACCGCTGGAGTGCCTCCAATATTGTGTAAATCCTCCATGACATAGCGCCCGCTTGGCTTCAGATCGGCGATGTAAGGCACGCGGTCGCTGACCGCCTGGAAATCGTCGAGTGACAGCGACACATCGACCGCTCTGGCCATGGCGATAAGATGCAAGACCGCATTGGTAGACCCGCCCAGAGCGATGATCACCACCATCGCGTTCTCGAATGCCTGGCGGGTCATGATGTCGCGCGGCTTGATGTCCCGCTCCAGCAGGGTGCGGATGGCTTGGCCCGCGCGCAAACACTCCTGCGACTTACCCGCATCCTCAGCAGGAGTCGACGCACTGTAAGGCAAGCACATGCCAAGCGCCTCGATAGCGGCAGCCATGGTGTTGGCGGTGTACATGCCCCCGCACGCGCCAGGACCCGGGCAGGCGTTTTTAACGATGTCCCGGCGTTGCTCATCGTCGAGGCGCCCGCTCAGGTATTCTCCATAGCTCTGAAACGCCGAGATGATATCGAGTGGTTCGCCACCGAGATGGCCTGGTTTAATGGTACCGCCATAAACCATCAATGCCGGGCGATTCAATCGCCCCATGGCAATGAGACAGCCCGGCATGTTCTTATCGCAACCAGGCAACGCGATGAGCGCGTCGTACCACTGGCCGCCCATGACGGTCTCAATAGAATCGGCGATGAGATCCCGTGACTGTAGGGAATAACTCATGCCCTTGGTGCCCATGGAGATGCCATCACTCACGCCAACGGTATTGAACCGCATGCCAATGAGACCCGCGGCGTGCACGCCTTCCTTCACCTTGCTCGCCAGATCCAGCAGGTGCATGTTACAGGTGTTACCCTCGAACCACACGCTGGCGATCCCCACCTGCGCCTTGTCCATATCCGCCTCAGTCAAGCCGGTACCGTAGAGCATGGCTTGGGAGGCGCCCTGCGAGCGCGGCTGGGTGATTCGAGCGCTATAGCGGTTAGGAATATTTGTCATGTGCTCGCTCCGAAAGCTTCTCGCGCGCGGCCTCAGCCGGCATCAATAACAGTACAAACCACCCTGCGCTGGCTACGCGGTCCGTCAAACTCACAGAAGAAAATATTTTGCCAAGTCGAAAGACCGAGCTTACCATCGATCAGCGGTATCGTTTCCGAGGGTCCGACAAGACCGGCTTTTAGGTGCGCATCCCCATTACCATCCTGGTGGTCATGGAGCCAAACACCTGGTGGAATCAGCTGGCGCAGCAAATTAATGACGTCCGTCTGAACACTCTGATCCCAGTTCTCCTGAATCATAATGGCGCCGGTGGCGCCCTGTGCATAAACCGAAACCAGACCGTCGCGCGCTCCGCACGCCTCGACCACCGCTTTTACCTGGGGTGTGATATCGAGCAACTGCTCCCGTCGATGGGTAGCGATATGGATGATTTCACGCATGGCGCAGCTCCAAAGGCAATAGCCATAAACTCTCGCGGTTGCCGAAGCAAAGACCTGAGGACAGCCCCCGCAGGGCCCCACGACTGACCCCGCCGGAGAGCCTCGGGCTAGGCGAGCAAACCTCGGCATTATACGGTCGTCTTCGTCCGCCTTACCACGAAATTACCGAAGTGAAGTGCGCCGCCTCAGACGGTGAAAGCGAAGGGGTCTTGCGAAAGCAATCCAGCGCGACCACAATCTTTGCATGGCAACCGCACTTCCCTCCCCCATCGATATGCTGACAGCTTTGATCGCCGTTCCGACGGTGAGCAGCGTCAATCCAGAGTTCGACATGCCCAACCGAGGAGCCGTCGATCTTCTTGCCTCTTGGCTCGATGACCTTGGATTTCGCATCGAGATCATGCCCCTCGACAGCGAGGGCAAGAAAGCGAACCTGCTTGCGACGCTGGGCGGCGGTGAAGGCGGACTGGTTCTGGCGGGTCATACCGATACCGTACCCTATGATCAGCGGGCATGGAACACCGATCCCTTCTGCCTTATTGAAGCCGATGAACGCCTTTACGGACTTGGTACCGCCGACATGAAGGCATTCCTGGCAATTGCCGTTCACGTTGCCGCTCGATTTACCTCCCATCGGCTGCAGCAGCCCCTGAGCCTGTTGGCCACTGCGGACGAGGAATCAGGTATGAACGGTGCGGCCGCCTTTGCCGAGCGTGGCCGCGCTCCAGGACGTTACGTCATCATTGGAGAGCCGACAGGAATGCGGCCCGTACACCTGCACAAGGGAGTTCTTATGGAGGCGATCCGCCTGCAAGGTCGATCAGGGCACTCGAGTGATCCGAGCCTTGGGGAGAGCGCCTTGGAAGGCATGCATCAAGTGATTACGCGGTTGCTTGCCTGGCGCCAAGTGCTCCAGGCAGAGCATTGCAACGGGCGCTTTGATGTTCCTGTTCCGACAATGAATCTCGGTCGGATTCAGGGAGGTGACAACCCCAACCGCATCTGCGGCGAGTGTGAGCTGCAACTCGACCTTCGACCACTGCCTGGCATGGACATCGAGGCACTTCGTCAGGCGCTTCGCTCGCAGGTATACGAAGCGTTAGCGGGCACCAGCCTCATGGCCACCTTCAACCCCTTTTTTCCGGCAGTGCCAGCCCTGGAAACGCCGTCGGACAGTGCTATCGTGCAGGCAACAGAAACCCTCACCGGGAAGTCGGCAGGCGCCGTGGCCTTCGGCACCGAAGGTCCATTCCTCAATCGCCTGGGTATGGAGTCGGTTATTCTTGGCCCGGGCGACGTGGCACAAGCACATCAACCGAATGAGTTTGTGCGGCGCAGCCAGATCAAACCGACCATCGACTTGCTAGAGGCCCTCATACATCAATTTTGCGTCGCCCGCTGAGAGTCAGTGATAAACCGTTTGGGAGATTTTTGCCGCCATGCATGCGTCGCTTACCTCAATGGGCGCAGCCGGCAATGATCGGATGCTTTTGCCGGTGTCCATGACGGCCGCGGCACAAAGCACCACATAACGCGACAATGGCGATTTTGTTAGCGAATGATGAAACATCTGTCGATTGCGATTGGTCCAATGGAGAAACAGTCGTGCTCGCTCGCAAGCGCCGCCATACTTACCCTGCGGGTCATTGCTGCAACTTTCATTGCCGCGCCCTATTCCCGAGCTTTGGTCGAGCGATCCCAGTGCCCTGTCAGCAAAGACCTTGAAGTTGTCATGGCTATAGCATCGCGGTGCGTTTCGGCCTAAATTAGTTGTTGTCCTTCTTGCCGTTCTCGTGTTCTTGCTTTGGTCCGCTGCGTTGCCAGAGGAGTCATATAGGTGGACACCGACGAGGTTGTAATACCAGTTCCGACGAAAACTGCCCGCGATGCCAGTATCTTGGTGCTTTTTGCGTCGCCCGGGGATACGATTCGCCGGGATCAGCTGATCGCCCTCCTCGAAGGAGACAAAGGCGTGTTGCAGGTTTCATCACCGTTTTCAGGCGTCGTCAAGGTGGTGCAGGTTAAGGTAGGGGCCAGGGTTGCCCCTGGATCACCGATCCTGACGTTGGATCGCATCGAAACGCGTGGTCGACGAAACGAGGCTAGCACCGTCGATGCCCGTCACCTTCCCATCTTGCCGGTTCGACAGGTACCGGAAAACCTTCCCGTCTTGACAGCGTCCACGCTCGGCGCCTTTCAAAGACAAATTGAGGGCGTGCTGGGTAGCACCCTCACCGCGCCGGCCACCTTGGCAGTGGCAGACTTCTGGACTCATTGGGAAGCGTTTTCCGATGGCCTTGCGCGCCACGACCTTGTGCTGCAGTTCCATCTCGAGCACACGTCCGCTGGACAGAGGCAACAAGCCGCGCGCTACTATCAGAGCGTACAGAAACTTGCTCGCCCGTTAGCTGTGGCAGGCCTTTTTTTGCTGTTTTTCCTCTGGCAAGCTGCCGTCGCTTTGATCGCCCTTGGCGTTGCCATGCACTTCGGCGCGGGCTACCTGAGGACCCGCGATAATCACCGAAGGAACCGACATGTCATGCAGCTAGCCGAGCAAACGCCATGCAAAATTGAAATGGCCAAACTTTGTGCACAATATATCCTGGGCATGGTGGCGCTAGTCTCCACCACCGCCCGTGCACAATGGCCCGATTATCCGTCGAGCGTTCTGACCGGGAAGCGCACTCTCATCCCCGGGGCCCAGTCGAAAATAAATCCCTAGGCACGCCTTATTCCTCTTTCCCGCGGTTCGCAAACGGATGTCCGAATCGGCAATGTATGCACGCTATGTCGGCTGGTTTCGCGACTCAGCCCCCTATATCAATGCGCATCGCGACCAGATTTTCGTTATCCAGTTCGGTGGAGAAGCCGCCGAAGACGTTCATCTCATTCACGACCTTGCGCTGCTCAACAGCCTTGGTATCCGGCTAGTGCTGGTGCATGGTGCCCGACCCCAGATTGAACGACGGCTGGTAGAGCGCGGCCTTCCTGTGGATTACGCCGATGGATTACGGATCACCGATGCAACGGCACTTCAGGTCGTCAAAGAAGCGGTGGGGGCGCTGCGCGTTGAGATAGAGGCGCTCTTGTCCATGGGGCTCGCCAATTCGCCTATGGCCGGCGCCCGCATCCGCGTCGCATCTGGGAACTTTGTCACTGCCCGTCCCATTGGTGTTCGTGACGGTGTGGATTTTGGCTATACCGGTGAGGTTCGACGCGTTGATCAGAAGTCCATCCGCAGCCGCCTCGACGAAGGTGCCATCGTGGTCGTCTCTCCTCTCGGGTACTCGCCTACCGGCGAAATCTTTAACCTGCATGCCGAGGAAGTCGCCACCGCCATCGCCATCGAGATTCGTGCCGCTAAGTTGCTGTTGCTCGGCGAAGGACCCCTTCCCGTCGATGATTTAGGGCAATCCATTCGCCAGCTGACGCTCTCCGACGCCAAGCAGCTATTTAACACCTATTGCCACGATCAACAGCAAACGGACGAAACCTGCCTTCGTCAGCTCAAGTTTGCCATCCTCGCCTGTCGCCACAGTGTGCGCCGTGCCCATCTGCTCGATCGGCGAGTCGACGGGGCGCTGTTGCTCGAGCTATTTACCCGTGACGGCATCGGCGTCATGCTGAGCGGCGAACCTTTCGAACAGACGCGCCGGGCGACTATCGACGATGCCGGTGGCATACTGGCGCTTATCGAGCCGATGGAAGAGGAAGGTCTATTAGTCCGGCGCTCCCGGGAGAAACTGGAAACGGAGATCGACCGTTTTTTGGTTATGGAGCGAGATGCAGCCATTATCGGCTGCGCTGGCGTTTATCCATTCCCCGCCGACAGCATAGTAGAATTAGCGTGTTTGGCGGTACATCCCAGTTATCGCAATGGGCAACGGGGAGACGCTCTATTGGCGGCAACGGAGCTGGACGCTCGCGCCTTGGGCGCCACCTGGCTGTTCGTGTTAACGACGCGCGCAGCGCACTGGTTCATAGAGCGCGGTTTTAAACTCGCCGCCATCCAGGACTTACCCGTGGCACGCCAAGCTATCTATAACTACCAGCGTAATTCCAAGGTGCTTATCAAACAACTGTAGCGAGGTAAGGGCGGCGGCACGGAAACCTCGATGGATCGCCAGCGACTCACTCCCCTTCTATCCCCTGCACCGGTTTGATGGTGTCCCAGTGCCGGCAGCCAGGGCATTTCCAATGCAGCGATTTCGCTGGAAAACCGCATTGTTGACACCGGTAAACAGGCCTCTGCGCCAACAGGGCCAAGATGAGACGCCTAAGGATCAGCAAGCGCTCATGACACTCGCCGGTCGTTCGTAGGAGCTCAAGCTCCACCAAACGTTGATAGCCGCGCACCGAAGGCCGCCGTCGAAGCTGCTCGGTGAGCAACTGCAGGGCCGAAGCCTGCCCATGGACTCGTTGTTCGTGGTCAACGAGCGCAAGTGTTGCGGTAAGGCCGCCATAACGATCCAAGATCTCGCGCAGAAATGCCCGAATCTCGTCAGTTCGGCCGAGTCGATGAAGACAACCGCATACCCTCGGTATGGCTTCTGGGAGGAAGCTGGGATCCTGGTCTTCAACACGCCGATAAGCACTGAGTGCGGCAGCATTTTCGCCCGATTGCGCCAGAATGTCGCCCTCCAGTAGGCTCGCTCGCACCGATCCCCGATGCAGTCCATAGGCCTGTCTGACCATAACCAATGCTTGCTCGAGCTTTCCCGCGCGCTGCTCGCGCTCAGCCTGTTGACAATAGTAGTGAGCCAGTCGCGGATCCCATTCTCCGCCGGTTGATTCCGCCAACCGGCGAGCCGCTCGAATCGCGCTTTCCCATTCCTGCTCCTGTTCATAAATCTCAACCAGTTGCCCCAGGGCCGTAGCAACGTGCAGGTGCTTATCAATGAGCTCCCGGAACCACGCTTCGGCGCGGTCCAAAAGGCCCGCGCTCACATAGTCTTGCCCTAGCTCAAACATCGCTTCAGCGCGCTGTTCTAAAGTCAAAGCAGGACGGGAGGTGAGATTCTGGTGAATGCGAATGGCCCGGTCGACCTCGCCGCGCCGACGGTAGAGGTTACCCAAGGCGAGATGGGTTTCTATCGTGTCACTATCGATTTCAAGTACTTTGATAAAGCTATCGATAGCCTTATCCGGCTGCTCACTCCCAAGGTAGCTAAGTCCTTTGACGTAATCAGCAGGCAGTGTCTTCGGAGGCGTGCTTTTTGAAAAACCGTGGGGGCTACCTGCCCGTACCGCATACCACACCAACAGTGCAGCCACCGGCAACAGCAGCAGGAATTCGTACATACCTCAGGCGAAATTGAGCTCGATGACGATCAATGACCGGCAAGTCACCAGATTATCGTTTCGGTTGCGAGGAAACAAAGCAATATGCAAACAACACAGACGCCGTTCGCGGCTACTACGCCGCGCTACGCCGTCTTTTTGCAGTCCGCTTAGATAACGTTGGGGACGCCGTGGCGCTTCAAGCAACGCTTTGTGCCGATTCCTCCCGGTTTGCCACAGCCCGTGCCGCCGCCTGAGTTTTGCTGCGGTGAGCGCTGTCATCCACTCGCTCGCGCAGTTCTTTCCCGGGCTTGAAATGGGGAACATGCTTTGCTGGGAGCGCCACTGGCGCTCCGGTCTTTGGGTTGCGCCCAAGGCGCCGGGGCCGGTAATGCAGAGAAAAGCTGCCAAATCCACGAATCTCAATGCGATCTCCGCCTGCCAGCCATTGTGCCATTTGTTCCAGAATTGTCTTTACCGCCAACTCCACATCGCGGTAAGCAAGGTGCGTCTGTTTCTGCGCAATGCGTTCGATTAATTCTGACTTGGTCATCACCTCGACCCTGCAACTGGAAACGCCAATCACACCAATCAAATCCGACAAATTACGCCCTGGTGCGATAGCCTTAACTACCCCCCTCCTTTGCATCATTCAACTGCTCTTTCATGAGGTCGCCAAAAGTTGCCGTCCCGCCGGGCGAGGCCGCGCTGTATTCCTCCATCGCGGCAGCCTCCTCATCATCCTCTTTGGCCTTGATAGAAAGGGAGATAGTTCGCTTCTTCTTATCCACCCCGACAAACTTCGCTTCGACACTGTCGCCCGGTTTCATCACCGAGCGTGCATCCTCGACCCGGTCGCGCGCCATTTCAGAGACGCGAATTTGACCCTCGACGCTGTGATCAAGCTCCACCACGGCACCTTTTGCATCCACCTCCTTCACCGTCCCGATGACAATGCTGCCCTTTGGATACTCTGCCAGAAACGCCGCCAGGGGATCCTTATCGAGCTGCTTGATACCGAGGGAGATACGTTCCCGCTCGGCGTCCACCGATAGAACCACCGTCTCGATCTCATCGCCTTTCTTATAGTTACGAATGGCGTCCTCTCCGGACTGATTCCACGAGATATCCGACAGATGCACCAGACCGTCGATGCCACCTTCGAGCCCAATGAAAATGCCAAAGTCGGTGATCGACTTGATCTTTCCCGTCACGTGGTCATTCTTGTTATGGGTCGCTGCAAACTCCTCCCAGGGATTGGGCCTACACTGTTTGATGCCCAGGGAGATGCGGCGGCGGTCTTCATCGACATCGAGCACCATCACATCGATCTGATCCCCGAGCTGCACCACTTTGGAGGGATGGATGTTCTTGTTTGTCCAGTCCATCTCCGAGACGTGTACCAGGCCCTCGACCCCCTCTTCGATTTCCACGAAACAGCCATAATCAGCAATGTTGGTTACCTTGCCGACAAGCCGTGTTCCTTCGGGATAACGCCGCGCGATATCCACCCATGGATCCTCGCCCAATTGTTTCATCCCGAGAGAGACCCGGTTTCGTTCGCGATCGAACTTCAGCACCTTCACCTCGATTTCGTCGCCCACGGCCACGATCTCTGAAGGATGCTTTACGCGTTTCCAGGCCATGTCGGTGATATGCAATAGGCCATCGATGCCGCCAAGATCGACGAACGCACCGTAGTCGGTGAGATTTTTCACCACGCCTTTGACGACCAGTCCCTCCTCCAAATTCGACAGCAGTGCCTCGCGCTCAGCGGAATGCTCTGCTTCGACCACTGCCCGCCTCGACACCACGACGTTATTCCGGCGCCGGTCGAGCTTGATGACTTTAAACTCAAGCGGCTTGCCCTCAAGGTATGAGGTGTCCTTGACTGGCCGAACATCCACCAGCGAACCTGGTAGAAAAGCGCGGACTTCGTCAATGTCGACGGTGAACCCTCCCTTTACCTTACCGCTGATCATCCCGGTGACGGTTTCTTCTTCATTGTAGGCCTGTTCAAGCCGCGTCCATGATTGAGCTCGCTTAGCCTTCTCTCGCGAGAGAATGGTTTCCCCGAAGCCATCCTCGACAGCATCGAGCGCCACCTCAACCTCATCGCCCACATCCACCTCGAGATCGCCGCTCTCGTTGGTGAATTGCTCTGCAGGGATCATCGATTCGGACTTCAAGCCCGCGTTCACGACCACCCACTCCGGCTGAATATCGACGACAAGGCCCCTCACAATGGCTCCGGGACGCATCTTCTTTTCAGCCTGACTCTGCTCAAACAGCTCAGCGAAGCTTTCGCTCATACAATTGGGACTCCAAAACTAATCCTGACGCTCATCGCTGGGGAGAGCCCATATGACAAGCACCGCCAATGTTCAAAAATTGACTCCGACGAGCACGTGTCGTCGTCTAGTCCACCCACAAACCGCGCACCCCTATCGTCTCGACAACGCATTGCAAAACAGCCGCCACCGATTGCCCTGTCGTATCGACCACTATGGCGTCCTCGGCAGGCCTGAGCGGAGCCACCTCACGGGCCTGATCGCGTTGGTCACGCCGAGCGATGTCCTCGAGAAGGTTGCGCAGGTTAACATCAATTCCTTTTTCCTTCAACTGCTTATAACGCCTTTGGGCACGTTCATTAGGCGTCGCCGTCAGAAAGAACTTGATTGTCGCATCCGGAAATACCACCGTGCCCATATCTCGACCGTCCGCCACCAACCCGGGTGGGCCGCGAAAGGCCCGCTGCCGGGCAAGCAGGCAGCGGCGTACCCCTGCCATTGCCGCGATACGGGACGCATCCTCGGCGCAGGATTCCGTGCGGATAGCGTACGATACCTCCTCGTCACCGAGCCACACACGCACCATCTCCACCCCGGGAACCGTCTCGAAGCGCGCATCGAGATTACCCGCAATTTCGACCAAGGCCGCCTCATCATCCATCGCCAGCGCCCGATTGCGCGCCGCCAAGGCAACCAAGCGATAGAGTGCGCCGCTATCGAGGAAGCGCCAGTCGAGTGCTTCCGCGAGCAACCGAGAAACAGTACCCTTGCCGGCACCACTCGGACCGTCCAGAGTAATCACGGGCGCCGCCGTGATCATGGCAAGCGAATACCGGTTAGCAGCCAACCACTGGGCATCGACACATTCCAGGCATATCATCCAGCGTCTTTCTCAACCTTACCTCTGCGCATGTGCTTATTTTGACCGAGCTGGTCATCGGCTGCGCTAAGTTTGATATTAAGGCCGGTCGCTCGGGCCAGGGCAGCGAAGCCCGGAAAAGAAGTATCGACATTGGCGCAATCTTCGACCACGATTGGCGCGTTGGCCCGCAGCGCCGCCACCGCGAAAGCCATGGCGATGCGGTGATCGCCGAAGCTGTTGATCCGCCCGCCGGTGAGCACGCCGCCGTGCACTATCATACCGTCCGGCGTTGGGATTGCTTTGACACCAAGCTGCGTAAATCCCTCGGCCAACGCCGCGATGCGGTCGCTTTCTTTAACTCGAAGCTCAGCCGCACCGCTCAAAGTTGTCTCTCCCTGCGCGCAGGCGGCGGCGATCAACAGCACGGGCAACTCATCGATGGCAAGCGGCACCTGCATCGGCGAGATCGCAACGCCGCGTAAGGGTCTCGCCCGAACTCGAATATCTGCCACCGGCTCGCCGCTTACTTGGCGCTCTCGCAGCAGCACGACATCTGCCCCCATCGTACGCAAGATATCGATGACGCCGCTTCGAGTCGGATTAACCCCCACGTCCTCGATGAGGAGATCGGACCCGGCAGCGATGGCCGCACCCACCATGAGCATGGCGGCAGAGGAAAGATCGCCCGGAATCTGCAGCGCCATCCCCTGCAGTCGGCCGCCGCCGCGCACGCAAACTCGGCCGCCCACGCGCTCCACGGGGTATCCAAAGCCCTCCAGCATGCGCTCCGTATGATCACGCGTCGCAGCCGGCTCCTGCACGCAGGTCCGCCCCGAGGCATACAGCCCGGCCAACAGCAGGCTCGATTTCACTTGCGCGCTCGCCATGGGCATCCGGTAGTCGACTCCAGTAAGCGCTCTGGCGCTTTTGATTCGAAGCGGGGGAGTTCCGGTTTCGCTTGTCAGTAACCGTGCGCCCATGCGAGCCAGCGGCTCGGTCACCCGGCGCATCGGTCGCCGCGAAAGCGAGGTGTCGCCGGTCAGCTCGCTATCAAATCGCTGACCGGCTAACAGCCCTGCCAGCAAGCGCATTGAGGTTCCAGAGTTGCCAACGTAAAGCGCTGCTACCGGCGCTTCAAGCCCGTGGAGTCCGCGACCGTGGATCCGCAGCCGCCCCTGCCGAGGACCTTCAATCTGTATGCCTAGAGCGCGAAACGCCGCCACCGTTTGCAGCGTATCCTCGCCTTCGAGAAAACCTTCGATGTCCGTGGCACCCTCGGCAATGGCGGCAAGTATCACCGCCCGGTGAGATATGGATTTGTCCCCCGGCACTCGCACGCGCCCACACAACACCCCTCCCGGGGCAATCTGAAAATTCATCGCGTCCTGTCCATGTGATCATTCGGGCGCAGCCGATCGCAGAGATGTCTCAAGGCGCTGCGGTATACTGGTCCCGCAGCGCCTTGGCACGCACAAAAAGCGCCTTGAGGGTGTCGCCGTCTTGGCCCGCGATAGCCACCGCCACTTGGTCGAGCGCCAACATCATTTGCCGCAGCACCGCCACGATCGCATCGCCGTTGGCCAAACAGATGTCATGCCACATTTGCGGATCACTGGAAGCGATGCGGCTGAAATCCTGAAAACCACCGGCGGCGTTGCGAAAGATCTCGACACGCTCGTTCATCGTCCCGAGCACATCCACCAGCGTATAGGCGAGCACATGGGGAAGATGACTGGTCGCGGCAAGCACCTCATCATGCACGGCCGGGGGCATTGCCACGACTTCCGCCCCGGTGGCGATCCACATATCGCGCACACGCCTTAAGGCACCGGCGCTGGTTTCCGAAACCGGCGTGAGAATCACGCGATGGCCTTCAAAAAGGCCAGCAAAGGAAGCCTCGACGCCACTCTTCTCGATGCCCGCGATGGGATGACCCGGGACCAGATTGCTGGGTATTTGTCCAAACGCCGCCCTTGCTGCCGCGATCACGCTGCGCTTGGCGCTGCCCACGTCGGTGATGACGGCATCGGGCGCCAGATAGCCTTGCAACGCCTGAAACTGCCCCTGCATGGCACCCAGGGGCACTGCCACCACCACCATATCGGCGCCCTTTACTCCCTGCGCAACGTCGGTTTCGTAGCGATCGATAACGCCAAGCGCACGCGCCCCCTCAAGGCGCTGCACCTGCCGCCCGACACCCACGATCTCCCTGCACATACCCGCGTTTCGCAGCGCCCGGGCTAGGGAACCGCCAATGAGCCCCACACCGATGATGCAAAGCCGATCGATCACAACCAATTCCCGACATACGTTTCTGTGCCCTCAAGCGGCACGCGGTGGACCATTAGCCCGCTGATAAACAGCAACCAAACGCATCCCTTCACTGCTCTAAGACCGCCTCAAAACACTGCGCAGGGCTTCGATGAAACGGCTGTTCTCCGCTTCGCGGCCGACCGTCACCCGCAAGAAGTTGGGCATACCGTAATTATCCACCGGTCGTGCAATCACCCCTTTTTGCAGCAGTGCCTGATAGACGTCCGTTCCGGAGCGCCCCACATCCACGCAGATGAAATTGCCTACCGACGGAATATAGCGTAGTTCCATTCGCTGCAGATCATACTCAAGCTGCGCCAGGCCGTGTCGATTGAGGGCGAGGCTTTTTGCCAAGTGCTCACTGTCTTGCAGCGCCGCCATGGCGGCACGTTGGGCCGGTGTATTCACGTTAAATGGCTGGCGTACACGGTTCAAAAGGTCCGCAATCACTGGATTGGAAACCGCATACCCGAGCCGCAGTGCCGCAAGGCCATAGACCTTAGAGAACGTGCGCGTCACGATCAGGTTGGGGTAACGCGCAACCCAAGGTACACAATTGGGGTACTCTGGCTCCTCCACATACTCAAAATAGGCTTCATCCACTACCACCAACACGTCGGCGGGCACGGCCTGCAGGAAAGTCTCCAGGGGACGATGGGCGATCCAGGTCCCGGTGGGATTATTAGGGTTGGCGATGAACACCACCCGAGTGCGCGCGCTGATGGCCCGCGACATGGCCTCTAAATCGTGACCGAAGCGCCGCGCCGGCGTGACGATTGCTCGGGCGCCCACCGCATGAGTGACCAAGGCATAGACGAGAAAAGCATGTTCAGAAAAGACCACCTCGTGCACCGGGCTCATAAAGCCACGCGCAATCAGCTCGAGCACATCATTGGAGCCGTTACCGAGGGTTAGCATCGTTTCGCCAACCCCGAGGTGGCGCGCCAGTGCCGCCTTCAGAGCAGTGGCGTTGCTGTCTGGATAACGACCAAGAGAATCACCGCAGGCGGCAAACGCGGCCCGGGCAAGCTCGCCCGGGCCCAAGGGATTTTCGTTGGAAGCCAGCTTCACCACATCGGTAAGCCCGAGCTCTTGCTCCACCTCCTCAATGGGCTTTCCAGGCTGATAGGGGCGAAGGGAACGCACGCCCTCGGTTGCCAATAAAGCGAAATCACAGGTCATCGTGACAGTATGAGTCTACAGCTGAAGCTCCAGGGAAGGTAAATTTATCAACTCGATGAGAAGGGCCATGGTCATCGTTTCGTCCGCATCACCCTTCAGAGGGTAAAACCATGCTCAGAATCTATAGGCAACCAATCGCCTTGCCGCAAGGGTGTGTCCGGCATGGATGCCGGACTCAAGTCTACAAGGATGTATTCACGATGTCCCTTGAAGCAAG
>JBAPTW010000172.1:0-9307 GCA_049282355.1 Gammaproteobacteria bacterium
CCATGGTCAGGAAATAGAAGAAGACCGCGGCAAGGATAGCCGAACCGAACATGCCCTTATAGAGCGCACCCATGATGTAGTTGCTCTTGCCAAGGCGCACCAGGCCAATCCCGATCACCGAAGCAACAATGGACGCCGCGCCCAATACCAACGGAAACTCCACCGCCATTGGATACTCTGGAAACAGCAGCTTAGCAAGCAACATGGCGGCGATAGCCGTCACCGCGTAGGTCTCAAAGAGATCTGCCGCCATCCCGGCACAGTCACCCACGTTGTCACCGACATTGTCCGCAATGACCGCCGGGTTACGGGGATCGTCCTCGGGAATACCCGCCTCGACCTTACCCACCAAGTCGGCCCCTACGTCGGCGCCCTTGGTGAATATACCGCCGCCGAGACGAGCGAAGATCGAAATCAAGCTGCCGCCGAAGCCAAGTGCCACCAGGGCAGTGACATCGCCAGTGGCGGCATAGAAGCCCGCTACCGACGTCAGCGCCAGGCTGGCGACGATCATTCCGGTAACAGCACCTCCCTTGAAAGCGAGCGACAGACCCGCCGCCAAGCCCTGCCGCGCCGCCTCGGCCACGCGCACGTTGGCAAGCACCGATACCCGCATGCCGACGTAACCAGCAAGATACGAGGCCACCGCACCGAGCACAAAACCAATCGCCTCGGTGAGGCCGAGGACAAAGCCAATGATCACCGCTATGATGCCACCGGCAACGCTCACGGACTTCAGCTGGCGATTGAGATACGCGATCGCCCCCTCCCGGATGGCTTCGGCAATCTCCCGCATGCGTTCATTGCCATCCGGCGCGCGCCGCACGCGCGCCGCGAGCGCAATGGAATATAAAACCCCCGCTACACCAACAAGTGTGCAGACCAAGGGAAGATGATTACGAATGGTCTCCATTCTCCTGATCCTCCAGACAATTTTCGACCTCGGGGAATTTCTATGCGCTGAGATCGCATCGGAAAACCCAGTACTTTGGGGAGCTACCGTCTAGGGTCAAAAGGGTGGCTTCGGGGAACTGTAAGGCCGCACAAAAGAGCTTCAATGGAGCACGTAGGGCAAGTCGATGCGTCGAGACATCGCCCCCACCGCGCAATCCTGTCCGCCTTAGCTTGTTCTTGAGTGTTCTTGGAAGCTGGTTTCGCAGACCCTTTATCATTCTTAAAATTGTTATCGCTTTACCGCTGCTTGCGAAAGGGTCATCGGAACTCCCTTTCCCATCGCCCGGCAAGTGTAAGGTTTTCTGCGACAGATTACACTAGGCAATAAGACGCCGCAGACACCACAAGTCCCGGCTGCGCCGCAAATGACTAACGCTGGGGACCATAGAGCTCTGCGGCACGGCGCTCAAACGCGCTCACCATACCACGCGCCGTGTCGGCCAGCATGGCGTTCATTACCTTACGCAGCAAACCCGAGCGCGCCTCGATCGAGAGCTTGAATCGCACTCGACACCCCCCCTCTGGGGTGGGGCGGAACTTCCAGTGGATGGTAAATTCTTGAAACATCGGCTCGGAAGAGACGATGTCAATTTGCATTGGAGGTTGCAGCACTGTCTTGGAAAGGAAGCTCTCCCGCACGGGGCCAATGCCGATCTCTTGGCGAGTGTAATAGACGTCCCCCACCCGCCGATAGACCTTGGCGTTACGCCAAAATGGCAGAAAGGCGGGGTAACTCTCCACGTCCGCGACAATGTCAAAAAACCGCTCCGGCGAGCAGGAAATGACGCGCTGTTCGCTATGGCTCGACATAACCTTGGCTCCGACGCTAGTGGCAAGGTTCGGTGGCGCAGGGTACCGCCCTCGGCAAACGAGGCTGCCCTCGCTCGCGCCCGGAAAGACGCCTGATTAGCGACTCAGCAGTAGCACCACCGAACGGGGACCCGCCGCATAGTGATGTTGGTCTGAGAGGCGCTCCGCTTCGCCTAATTCCGCAATATCGAAGGGCGACTCCAAAAGGGTATCGATCACTCGGTACCACCGCTCATCCCCGGCCGTAGGAAGCTTAAACGTCAGCGGTTCCCAGTAAGCGTTGGCGATGAGATAGAGGCTCTGTGTCTTGCCTTTTGGCATGTTGCCTCGCATGCACATCGCCAGCGATCTCGACCCATCCGACCAATCGGGCTGATAGGGCTCCACGCCGTGCCACTCGAGCGAGGACATGGGGTCATCCTGCTCGGGCACAAAAGACTTGCGCTTTAAGGCGATACATTGGCGACGAAAACGAATAAGCAGGCAAAAAAACCGAAACAACTCGGCATTTTCGCGCTGCAGGTCCCAATTGATCCAACTTATATCGTTGTCTTGGCAGTACGCGTTGTTATTACCTCGCTGCGTGCGTCCCATTTCATCGCCCGCTAGGATCATAGGCACCCCGGTTGAAAGCAATAGCAGCGATGCCATGTTCTTCATCTGGCGAAGTCGCAGCTTATTGATCTCCTCGGAATCCGTCGGCCCCTCTACCTCACAGTTCCAGCTGAGATTGTGATTGTCGCCGTCTTGATTACGCTCGCCGTTCGCCTCGTTGTGCTTTTCATCGTAAGAGACAAGGTCCGCCAACGTGAAACCGTCGTGGCAGGTGACGAAATTGATACTGTGATAGGGTTCACGATTACTGGTCTGGTAGAGATCCGCGCTTCCCGTGAGTCTGGTCGCGAGGGCTGGAACCATGCCAGGATCACCGCGTACAAAGGCCCGTAGGTCATCCCGAAACCGCCCATTCCATTCCGCCCATCGACGCCAGGCAGGAAAATTTCCTACCTGATAAAGCCCAGCCGCATCCCAGGCTTCCGCGATCAATTTGGTATTGGCCAGCACCGGATCGGTTGCGATGCGCTCGATGAGGGGTGGATTGGGTAACACCGACCCATCCTGGCCACGACCTAATATGGCAGCCAAATCGAAACGAAAACCGTCGACATGCATCTCTGTCACCCAATAACGCAAGCTATCGAGTACCAGATCGCGCACAATCGGGTGGTTGCAATTAAAGGTATTGCCGCAGCCGGAGTAGTTATGGTAACGGCCCGTTTCCGGGTCGATGATGTAATAGACGCGGTTATCAATGCCGCGGAAAGAAAACGTTGTCCCGCGCTCATCACCCTCTGCCGTGTGGTTAAACACAACATCGAGGATCACCTCGATGCCGGCAGCATGGAACGCTTTCACCATCTCTTTGAATTCTGTTACCTGCTCGCCCTGGTCTCTGTTGCCTGAGCTATAGGACGCCTTGGGGGCAAAGAAGGAAATCGGATGATAGCCCCAGTAATTCAGTAAGGGCTCGTTGGTGATGGGATTACGGCGATTGGTGTCGGTCTCTTCAAATTCATAGATAGGCAGCAGCTCAACGGCGGTTATTCCTAGATTCTTAAGATAAGGGATTTTCTCAATCAGTCCTGAGAAGGTCCCCGGTCGCTCAACCTTGGATGAGGGATGGCAAGTAAATCCTCGGACGTGCAACTCATAGATTATGGTCTCTACCAGCGGAATGTTAAGCGGTTGGTCATCTTCCCAATCGAACTCCTCTTCCCCCAGGACCATGCAACGGCGAATGCAGCTTTCTGAGGGCAAATGTTTTTCCCCATCAGGGGTAAATCCCCAGTGCGGCCGCCCAGAGATCACGCAGCCATAGGGATCCAAGAGCAGCTGCTCGCGATTGAATGGATTCGCATGGGGGTTGTCGTTCGGTTGCCGGTCCATTCGGTAGCCATATTGAATCCCCGGATCCAGCCCGCGAACCAAAGCATGCCAGACGTCACCCGTCTTATTGATGCGCGGGTCGAGCTTAAACTCGGCTACAGGGCGGCGCCGGTTCGGGTGAAAAAGCACCAGGATTACCTCGGTGGCCGCTCGGGAAAAAATGGCAAAATTAATGCCGCCTCGGATTACCGAGGCACCGAAAGGCAGGGGGTGACCACGACAAAGCTCCAGCCGTCGCAGGTCAAAGTGCAGTTCAATCTCCTCGCCTTCTCGTGGTTGAATATTCACGCTCTCACCTCAACAAGTTGCTCTTCGAGCTTGGCATCGTTTTTTTTGTTCCGAAGCGGCATATTGTCTTTAGGATCGTCTGCGATACGCCCTCGCGTCGACAATGTCCATCATAACGGATCTCTAGAATGCCTGTCGGTTGGCCCTCAGCTCTCTACTCCCTAACTTGCATAGTGTGCTGCACAATTAGCCTATGCTGATTTATTATTATTTTAAATTTATTGTGCGTAGTTTTACGTAGAAAAGCTTGACAGCCCGCCATTGGACGCTTACATTAGCCATGCGCTTAACAAAAAAAGCTCGCCGAACAAAAATAACATGCGGCGGAAAACAATAAGTCGAGCGCGGCTTTTCTATCCCTCCGGCGGCTTCGGCCGCTTTTTCTTTATGTGCCCCACGAAAAATTCAAGCACTCTACCTTCATGTTGCACTGCAACCCAAGGCCTGACTAATATAGTCTGTTTTTGCGCACTGTCATGCAGCGTGTCACCGGCATTGCGCACACAAAAGGTGCAGTTCAGGATGTTCCCGGAATCTCAGCGTGTTCTGTAATTAGCTAAGCAATTCAAATAGTTAATTAGATTCTTGCAGGTTGGCATGTAGGCTGCCTCAATGAGAGTTTGGGAACGTTCTGACCGTGGCCAAGAAGGTTCTCAGGGTGGCAACACCCGGCATGAGAACGGACGACTAACCACCGTGTTGTGCACTTTTCAGACGCCATGCCGGTTACATCGCGAGCCAAAGAGGGCCATTGCCTTGAACTTGTCGTCTTGTCGGCAGAAAACGGATGGCACTCTCGGGCATGCTATGGCCTGTGACGCGATGTTGCCAGACCAGTCCACGCACACTGGCGTTCGTTAATGAGGAGGCCCGCTATGACAAGGGACCCACGGTATTTGAGGGCGATAACCGGCGATCCATCGACACTTGCGACTGCTCAGCGGGAGCTTACGCAGAAACGACCGCAGGTGATCGATGAGCATATTGTGGAGATCGTGAGCGATTCTGGAGAGGGCGCGCAGAAGGCCGGGCAAATCTTTGGCGCCATCAGTGCCAAGATGGGTAACGGCGTTTGGACGGTGGAGATCATTCCTGCCGAGATCAAACCCCCCGCCAGGTCACGAGCAGGTGCCAGCGGCATCCGCATTCGCTTCGGCTCAGATCACATCAGCAACATGGGCGATGCAGCCGATGTCGTTGTCGCCCTAAACGAACAGGTGCTGTACGGTCGCATCGACAGCGGCGCCTATAAGCAAGGTACCGTGGTGTTATTGGAGAACAAGTGGGGTAACGATGCATCCGCGGAAATTGTGGAACAGTACCAGAGCGCCGTTACGTATTTCCGTAGCCGAGGTCTCGTGGTCCACGAGCTGTCGATCGAAGAAGGCTGTCGCAGCGTCACAGCCAATCCCCGGCTCGGCAAGAACATGTTCGTGCTCGGCATACTGTGCTGGATTTATAACCGCAATCTCGGCAAAGCAATCGCGGAAGTCGCCTTCGCATTTGCCAGAAAAAGTGAGGAAGTTCGCGCGCTCAATCGGCAGCTCATCGAAGCCGGATTTGCCTTTGCCAAAGCGCATCTGACGCTGCACTATAAGGTGCCGGCCCGCCCGCAACGCGCACCCCTTGTGGTTATGAACGGCAATCAGGCGCTGGCGCTCGGCGTAATGGCCTCCGGTATGGAACTGGTGGCCATGTATCCCATTACTCCCGCGACCTCCGCCTCCCATTATCTCTCCGAGATTTTTCACGACATGGGCGGGTTTGTCCATCAAGCAGAAGATGAGATCGCTGCCATCAATTTCGCCATCGGTAGCTCGTTTGCCGGAAAGACAGCTTGCACCATCACCTCGGGTCCGGGATTAGCCCTGAAGATGGAATCGATCGGGCTCGCAGTCATGGCAGAGATACCGCTGGTCATCGTTTCGGTGCAGCGCGGCGGCCCGGCGACGGGTTTGCCCACTAAAGTGGAACAAGGCGACCTATTAGCGGCACTTTTCGGTGCCCCCGGAGACGCTCCGAAAGTGGTGTTGGCAGCAGCGACCATCGAGGAATGCTTCCATCTCCTGATTGCAGCCCGCCAGCTGGCCGAAACCTTCCGCACCCCGGTTATTTTGCTGACCGACGCCAACCTGGCTACGGGTGTGCAGCCCTTCCCCCGCCCAAAACTGCGCCCACAGTGGCTGGGACTGCCTATCGACCAAGCGCCCTGGCAACGCGGCGTTGCTGCCTACGATTGGGATGAAAAGACGGGCCTGTCGCCACGTCCCGTTCCCGGACAACGGGGTGGCGAGTATGTGGCGACGGGGCTCGCCCATACCAGCGGCGCTAAAGTGGCTTACGATCCCGAAGCCAACGAATGGGGGCTAACGATGCGCAGCCGCAAGCTCACCACCTTGCAACAGACCCTGAAACCGCCGACAGTACATGGGGAGGAAAAGGGGGAGCTGCTGGTTGTCGGCTGGGGCTCGACCCTTGGAGCGATCGAGGAAGCGGTGGATCGGGCACGCGCTGACGGGTTTAGCGTCTCGTCGGTGCATCTACGCTTCCTGTCGCCGTTAGAGCCCGGGTTGAAGCAGATATTTTCGCGGTTTCGCGATATTGTCACCGTTGAGATTAACTACAGCGACGCCGCAAATAGTCCGTGCAATGCCGAGACTTCGCGCCGGTACGGCCAATTGGCATGGTTATTACGGGCACAGCTGCTGCTCGACATCGATTGCTGGTCTCAAGCAAGGGGCCAACCCTTGCAGCCGGGCGCCATCTACCAAGAAATTAGGCGACGCTTCGGCCTGGAACGAGGAGAGCTCGCATGTTCGGTTTAAAGGCCGATTGGTCGCTCGAAGTCACTCAGCGCTATTTCACCCTCGAATCCTACACTGGCGCCGATGCCCGGTGGTGCCCAGGGTGTGGCGATCATGCGGTACTGACGGCGGTACAGCGTATCTGTCGCGATGAACAGCTTCCGCCCGAGCGCACCGTCGCAGTTTCGGGGATCGGTTGCGCCAGTCGCTTTCCTCACTATATGGCCACCTACGGTTTTCACGGGCTCCATGGACGCGCCCTGCCGCTTGCCTGTGGCATAAAGGCCCGACGACCGGATTTGCATGTGTGGGTTGCCACCGGCGACGGCGACTGCTTCTCGATCGGGGCAGGTCATTGGATCCATGCTGTGCGCTATAACATGGACATCACGGTCATGGTGTTTGACAACAATATTTACGGTCTGACTAAGAAGCAGACCTCTCCTACCAGCCCGGCGGGTCTGAAGACCAACACGCATCCTCTGGGAAACCCCCTCCCGGCGCAGAATCCTCTGAGCGTCACCTTAGCCATCAGCAATGTGTCGTTCGTGGCGCAGACGATCGATTGGCACCCAATGCATTTACATGCCACCCTGCACGCCGCTTTCAAACATCGGGGGCTCTCTTTCGTGCGCATCTTGCAACGTTGTCCTGCCATGAACGATCACGCCTTCGACGAATTGCAGCGCCATCCAGAAAAACTGTCATTGCTTACCCACCCTCAGGGTATTCAGATCGAAGGCAGTGCCGCCGATCGATTCCCCAACCAGCAAGCCCATGATCCCTCCAACCTGGCGGCGGCTCGCAGCATGGCCGAGGCCGGAATTCCCATCGGTCTGCTTTTTCAAGACGACACGCGTCCCTGCTACGACCACCTAACGAGCGCCGGAGTTAGCACATCCATCGACGCCAAGCTACGAGCACTCGATGGGGCGCTTGACCGTTTTGCTGTCTGAAATACATGGCAAGCACACTGGAACCTGCCGGCACCCGATATAGCGCTACAACGGAAAACGTCAGGTTCGCGCTCGAGCAGTCAGCGCCATCATGCCATCGCGCACCACACCGGATCCCGACGCGCCCGGCGCCCGCTGCCGAGGTCCTCCCGAGCAACGAACAATGGACTCGTCTACGTCAGTTTCATTTTGGAAATGAGAGCACAGCGGATGATCTGGAAACCATAGAAGGCTGCTTGCCGGCACTATTGAGCCCGTACGCAGAAAATGTCCGGCTGCGGTTTGATTACCCGCTGCTTTTGCACAACGTGTTGACAGCGGCGGATCCCGACCCCATCGCCACGCCACTTAGCGAATTTCTTATGTCGGCGGCGGCTGCCATCAATGGCGAGCCAGCGGGCCAACGAATCCTGCGCGACAACCTGGCTCGTTTTGAGAGCACCATCCAAGATGCGCTACCGGAAAACTCAGCTCCCGTTGCGGCTAAATTACTGTTAATGGAGGCCGGTCGGCGAATGCAGGATGAGTTGGCGCTCAGTGGAGAAAACCGCGCACATCTCACTGCGGCGTTGGCCCAGGTGGCGGCGACGGTATCCCCTGAGACAGGCTTGCTCGGGTACGGTCCGCGGGCGTCTATATACTTATTAGTGCATACGGTTCGCCAGGTTCTCATCCCGAAACATGCGCAGTTCGCACAAACCGTCACTGGACTCGCCGAGCAATTGCGTGCGCTGCTAAGTCTCGAATGGGCGCAGTCAGAGACGAGCCAAGATCCGAGGCATATCGAGGGGCGGATGGGCGCCGCCGGTGCTCAGTTTCTGGATGCTGCAGCACTCGCACGGGTGATGCATCACGCGCGTGGCTCGCAGCGTATGTCCAGCGAACATCGCGGGCGCGTGGCACAGGCATTGAACATTCTCGAAGGTTTCCTCGACAGCCGCACGCTTCGGTTGATGACGATTATCGACGCGGGCGAGCTGGCCCACGAGCCGGCATGCCAGTCACAGTCGCTTGTCTGGCAGGGGCGAAGCTACGCCTGTGAGTTTCAAACCAGTGCGCTGGCTTGCACCGAGGCCAATAAAGCGTTCGATGCCGCGGCACAAGAGCTGGCGCCTGTGTTCTCGGCGATGCGCACGGCACGCCTGGCACTCGCTGGGCAGGACGATCCCAAGGTGCATGAAGCCGCGCTTAACGCCCTCTCCTGGGAAGACTTCTCCGCAAGCGAATTGCAGCTGGTGCCGGCGGTTGTGGCCGTGACCAATGCCGACACAGTGGCCGCGAACGAGCTAGCGGATTTCTCACGGCTGCTGCGCTCGCACCGGCCAGTGCAGATTTTGGTCAAGGTTGACCCTGCCATCGACCCGGAAACGGCGCAGAACCATAAGGCACCTCACGCGAAGCGCCTCGAAATTGGCTACTTTGGCGTTTCCCATCGCCACGCTTGGGTAAATCAATCCACCGCTGCACGTCCCCGACACTTAATAGCGGGCTTTCGATCGGCGCTCGATGGCGCACGGCCCGGGCTGCATGTGCTGCTGTGCGAGGGTG
>JBAPTW010000173.1:0-8643 GCA_049282355.1 Gammaproteobacteria bacterium
GTGCCGTCACCAACGAAGACCGCGCCTGGGAGGATGCGTACCGGTTGCGCTGGCAGCACGACAAGATCGTGCGCTCCACTCACGGCACCAACTGCACCGGCTCGTGCAGTTGGAAGATCTATGTCAAAAATGGCTTGGTCACCTGGGAAACGCAGCAGACTGACTACCCACGCACGCGCCCCGATCTGCCGAACCACGAGCCGCGAGGGTGCCAGCGGGGTGCCAGCTACTCCTGGTATCTCTACAGCGCTAACCGGCTGAAATACCCGATGGTGCGTGGCCGGCTGCTGCAGTTATGGCGCGCTGCCCGCCGCGACCAGGATCCGGTGCAGGCTTGGGCGTCCATCGTCGAGGACCAAGAAAAGGCCCGCGACTACAAATCCAAGCGCGGCATGGGTGGGTTCGTGCGCACCACTTGGGAGGAAGCGAACGAAATCATCGGTGCGGCCAACGTCTACACGGTAAAGCAATATGGTCCGGATCGAGTGGTGGGTTTTTCGCCCATCCCGGCCATGTCGATGGTCTCCTACGCCGCTGGATCGCGCTATCTCTCGCTCATCGGCGGGGTGTGCATGAGCTTTTACGACTGGTACTGCGATCTTCCCCCCTCCTCGCCGCAGACATGGGGGGAGCAGACCGACGTGCCAGAGTCCGCCGACTGGTATAACAGCACGTTTTTGCTCCTGTGGGGCTCCAATGTCCCGCAGACCCGCACCCCCGATGCCCACTTCTACACCGAGGTACGCTACAAGGGCGCGAAAAGTGTCGTCATCACGCCGGACTACTCCGAGGCCGCCAAGTTTGCCGACATCTGGCTTAACCCCAAGCAGGGAACCGATGCGGCGCTCGCCATGGCCATGGGTCATGTGATCCTCAAGGAGTTCCACGTCGAGGGCAAGAGCGACTATTTCAGCCGGTATGTGCGCGAAACCACGGACATGCCGTTTCTGGTGCTGCTCGAGCCCTACGGCAAGGCCTACCGTGCAGGGCGCTTCCTGCGCGCCTCCGATCTGGCCACGAACGCCGGGCAGGAAAACAACGCCGAGTGGAAGACGCTGGCCTATGACGAGCTCAGCGGCAAGGTGGTGGTGCCGAACGGATCCATCGGCTTTCGCTGGGGTGGACAGGGCAAGTGGAACATCGAGCAGCGTAACGCCGTCACTGGCGGTGAGGCGCAGCTTGCGTTGAGCCTCGTCGAGCAACGCGATGGGGTGGTTCCGGTCGCCTTTCCTTACTTCGGCGCCGGGGGCAGCGAGCATTTCACCCGCACTGACCATCCCACCGTGCTGGAGCGAAACGTGCCGGTGCGCAAGCTGAAGCTCGCCGATGGATCGAGCGCGCGGGTTGCCACGGTGTTCGATCTTTCGGTCGCCAACTATGGCATCGACCGGGGCTTAGGCGGGGCCAACGTGGCGGCGTCCTACGATGAGTATGTTCCCTACACGCCCGCTTGGCAGGAGCGCATCACCGGCGTCAAGCGCCAAGACGTCATTACCGTTGCGCGTCAGTTTGCCGAAAATGCCGACAAGACCCACGGCAAGTCCATGGTGATCATCGGTGCCGCGATGAATCACTGGTATCACATGGACATGAATTACCGTGGCGCCATCAACATGCTGATGATGTGCGGCTGTGTCGGGCAGTCCGGCGGCGGCTGGTCGCATTATGTGGGTCAAGAGAAGCTGCGGCCTCAAACGGGATGGCTGCCGCTGGCGTTTGCGCTCGATTGGCACCGGCCGCCGCGGCAAATGAACTCGACCTCCTTCTTTTATGCCCACACCAGCCAGTGGCGCTACGAGAAGCTCTCGCCCGCAGAAATCCTTTCGCCACTCGCCGACCCGAAGCAATACCCCGAAACCCTCATCGATTTCAATGTGCGCGCGGAGCGTATGGGTTGGCTGCCCTCGGCGCCGCAGCTTAGTGTTAACCCGTTGGCGGTGGTGAAGGCAGCGGCGCAAGCGAACCAAGATCCGGTGCCCTACACCGTGGGACAGCTCAAGAGCGGTGATCTTACGATGAGCTGCGAGGATCCGGATAATCCGGCGAACTTCCCTCGCAATCTCTTCGTGTGGCGCTCCAATCTGCTCGGGGCGAGCGGCAAAGGGCACGAGTACTTCATGAAGTACCTGCTCGGCACGCAGCACGGCGTTCTCGGTAAGGATCTCGGCGATATGGACGGGACCAAACCGCAGGAAGTGGTATGGCGGGATCCCGCCCCAGAGGGCAAGCTGGATCTCCTGGTGACGCTTGATTTCCGTATGTCGACCACGGCGCTGTACTCGGACATCGCCTTGCCGACCGCGACCTGGTACGAGAAGAACGATTTGAACACGTCGGACATGCACCCCTTCATCCATCCGCTGTCAAGGGCGGTGGACCCGGCCTGGGAGTCACGCTCCGATTGGGAGATCTACAAGGGCATCGCCAAGAGTTTCTCCGAGTGTGCGGTGGGCCACTTGGGAGTGGAGAAGGATCTGGTGCTGGTGCCCACCCTGCACGACACCCCCTCGGAGCTCGGTCAGGCCATTGAGGTGAAGGACTGGCGCAAAGGCGAGATCGAGCCTCGCCCCGGTAAGACCATGCCCAACATGGTGGTAGTGGAGCGCGATTACCCGAACACCTACAACAAGTTCACCTCGCTCGGACCGCTGCTGACCCAGATCGGCAATGGCGGTAAGGGTATCAGCTGGAACACCGAGCGGGAGGTGGAAAACCTTCGCCAGCTGAACCGCGCTGTGACCGGCGATGGTTCCACCAATGGTCTGCCGCGCATCGAAACGGATATCGATGCAGCGGAGGTGATTCTCATGCTCGCCCCGGAAACCAACGGCGAGGTGGCGGTGAAAGCATGGGAGGCACTCTCTAAGATCACCGGTCGCGATCACAGCCATCTGGCCGTTCATCGCGAGGATGAGAAGGTGCGCTTCCGCGATCTGCTGGCGCAACCACGAAAGATCATTTCCTCGCCGACCTGGAGTGGTTTGGAATCCGAGAAAGTGAGCTACAACGCCTGCTACACCAACGTTCACGAGCTGATCCCGTGGCGTACCCTGACCGGGCGCCAGCAGTTTTATCAGGATCACTCCTGGATGCGCGCCTTCGGGGAGCAGCTCTGCCTGTACAAGCCACCGGTGGACACCAAGACCATCGCGCCGATGCTGGGCCAAAAGCCCAACGGCAACCAGGAAATCGTGCTGAACTTCATCACTCCTCACCAGAAATGGGGCATCCACAGCACCTATTCCGAGAACCTGCTGATGCAGACCCTGTCCCGCGGTGGTCCGATCGTGTGGATCAGTGAAGTGGATGCGCAAAAGGCCGGACTCAAGGACAACGATTGGATCGAGGTGTTCAACGTCAATGGCGCGATTGTGGCCCGCGCGGTGGTGAGTCAGCGCGTGCCCGAAGGCATGAGCATGATGTACCACGCTCAGGAAAAATTGGTGAACATTCCCGGCTCGGAGGTAACGGGGCTTCGCGGTGGCATTCACAACTCGGTGACCCGCACCTGTCCCAAGCCGACCCACATGATCGGCGGTTATGCGCAACAGAGCTACGGCTTTAACTACTACGGGACGGTGGGCTCGAACCGGGACGAGTTCGTGATCGTGCGCAAGATGAAGACCATCGATTGGCTCGATGGCACCCCGGCACAAAGCGTCAGCTAGCTAATTAACAAACACCGGACCGCAGGCGCCGTGCGCGCCGGGTCCCGAATGAGGCAAAGACATTGTCATACGTCATCCGTTCGAGGTATTTCCGATGAGAATTCAAGCACAGATCGGCATGGTCCTGAACCTCGACAAGTGCATCGGTTGCCACACCTGCTCGGTGACCTGCAAGAACGTCTGGACATCGCGCGAAGGTATGGAGTACGCCTGGTTTAACAACGTCGAGACCAAGCCGGGTATCGGCTATCCGAAGGAATGGGAAAATCAGGACAAGCGCAACGGCGGCTGGGTTCGCAAGCCCAACGGCAAGATCGTGCCCCGCATGGGGGGAAGGCTGCGCGTGCTGGCAAACATTTTTGCCAATCCGGATCTCCCCGAAATCGATGATTACTATGAGCCCTTCGATTTCGAGTACGAGCACCTGCACAATGCGCCCGAGGGAAAAGTGCAGCCCATCGCGAGACCCCGCTCGCTGATCTCCGGCGAGCGTATGGACAAGATCCATTGGGGGCCCAACTGGGAAGAGATTTTGGGCGGTGAGTTCTCCTCGCGCTCGCGGGACAAGAACTTCGACGGTGTCGAGAAGACGATTTACGGGCAGTTCGCGCACACCTTCATGATGTACCTGCCGCGCCTGTGTGAGCACTGCCTGAACCCGGCCTGTGTGGCAAGCTGCCCGAGCGGGGCCATCTATAAGCGTGAAGAGGATGGCATCGTCCTTATTGATCAAGACAAATGTCGCGGCTGGCGCATGTGTGTTAGCGCCTGTCCCTACAAGAAGATCTACTACAATTGGCAATCCGGCAAGTCGGAAAAGTGCATCTTCTGCTACCCGCGAATGGAGAGCGGCCAGCCGACGGTGTGCTCCGAGACCTGTGTGGGTCGCATCCGCTACCTAGGGGTGCTGCTCTACGACGCGGATCAGATCCAGCAAGCGGCGAGCGTCGCATCGGAGCAGGACCTCTATCAGGCGCAACTCGAGATGTTCCTGGATCCGTTCGATCCTCAGGTGATTGGCAGCGCGCGGGAGCAGGGGATCCCGGAGTCCTGGCTGGAGGCGGCACGCCAATCCCCGGTGTACAAGATGGCGATGGAGTGGAAGGTGGCTTTCCCGCTGCATCCGGAGTATCGCACCTTGCCAATGGTCTGGTATGTGCCACCGCTCTCGCCGATCCAGGCGGCGGCGGACAGCGGCAAGCTCGGGCGCAACGGTGAGATCCCCGATATCGGCGCGCTGCGCATTCCGCTCAAGTATCTCGCCAATATGCTGACCGCCGGTAACGAGGCGCCGGTCAAGCTCGCGCTGGAGCGCATGCTCGCCATGCGCGCCTTCATGCGTTCCCGGGAAGTGGAAGGCGAGCTCAACACCGCTGTGCTGGAGCCGGTCGATTTGACGATTGCCGAGGTGGAGGAAATGTACCGCTACATGGCCATCGCCAACTACGAGGATCGCTTCGTCATTCCGACCTCCCATGCGGAGTATAGCGGCGATGCCTATGGGCTGCGCAGCGGCTGCGGCTTTAGCTTCGGCAACGCCGGTTCGCCAGGGGTGAGCGAGGTGAGCCTGTTTGGCGGTAAGCGGCCAACGCGGCGCAGCATACCGGTGAAATTCGAGAGCGAGAAATAGGGCTTGGACACAGCGGAGATCATCATGCAGACATTAAAGATCCTGTCGGAACTGCTCTGCTATCCGGAGCCCGAGCTCATCGAGCATTTGCCGGAGCTGGGAGATGCTCTCGATGAAGAGAGTGTGCTTGCGCATACCGACCGAGCCCGACTCAAGGCCTGGATGGCAGAGCTTGGCCGTGCCGACTTGATGGCATGGCAGGCCGAGTACGTGGCGCTATTCGATCGGGGGCGCGCGTTGTCACTGCACCTCTTCGAGCATGTCCATGGCGAGTCTCGAAGCCGTGGTCAGGCGATGGTGGATTTGCTGAGCCTGTACCAGTCCCATGGGCTCAAGGTGTCTGCCCGGGAGCTGCCGGATTTCATTCCATTGTTCTTGGAGTACCTGTCTCGCCGGTCGTTCGACGAGGCCAGCGAGCTCCTGGGCGAAGCGATGCACGTCTTCAGTCTCCTCAAGGCCCGGCTGGAAAAGCGCCATAGCGCTTACGCCCTGATATTTGCGGCGCTGGAATCACTGTCAGGACGACCGCAAGACGAACAGGAAATTGTGGCTCGGGTCGCCGCGGAGCCACCGGACGACACCTTCGAGGCCTTGGATCGTGCTTGGGGCGAGGAGCCGGTGTCATTTGGTCCGGGCGCGGCCTGCACGCTAACGGGCTCGAACGTCCAAACGGTGCAGTGGGTTGCGCGCGAGAAGGGCCAGGTGTCATGACCGAACTGGGGATCTTTGACCGTCTAGAAATTCAAGCCTGCGGGCGCGGTTCTCTGGCCCCAGCTGGATTTGGCTTTAGACGTGAGCGTCATCGTTATCAGAAGTCCAGGAGATCCCAATGATGTCCTATCTAAATGAGCTGCTATTTGGCTATTACCCCTATGTGGCGGGCGCGGTGTTTCTGCTCGGCTCGCTGGTGCGCTTCGATCGCGATCAGTACACCTGGCGAAGCGGCTCCAGTCAGCTGCTGCGGGCCAAGAACATGCGCCTTGCCAGCAACCTGTTTCACGTCGGTATCTTAATGCTATTCATTGGCCACTTTGTCGGGCTGCTGACGCCCCCGGCGGTTTACCATGCGCTCGGCCTTTCGACTTCCGCCAAGCAGCTCCTGGCGGTGGCCGCCGGCGCAATTTTCGGGGCGATGACACTGGTTGGCCTTACGATGCTGCTGCACCGGCGCATGAGCGATCCGCGCATCCGGGCCAACAGCAGCAACTCTGATGTCTTTATTTTGTGGCTGCTACTCGCCCAGCTGATCCTCGGCTTGTTCACCCTGCCGGTGTCGCTCGCGCATGCCGACGGTTCGACGATGCTGTTATTGGCCGATTGGGCGCAGCGCATCGTCACCTTCCGTGGCGGTGCCGCCGATCTGGTGGCGGACGTGAATATTCTGTTCAAGCTGCATCTACTCCTCGGGATCACTATTTTTCTGGTGTTTCCTTTCACGCGGTTGGTGCATATCTGGAGTGCGCCGGTGTGGTATATGGGTCGACGCTACCAGGTCGTACGCCAACGTTACGCCCGTTGATGGTGGCTGGCGCGGTCCGACAAGGGTGGGGCGGCACACGGTCCCGACCCGCCCTTGCGGACCACGTGGCGTTACCGATGTGTCTTTGGCACAAGAAAGGGGGTCGTGTGTGGGCTGTGTAAGAGAATGTTTTAAAACCCCGGCGAGCACAGCAGGTTTCAAAACAGCCTCTAAAGGATTGGGAGAACGGTTTTAGCCTGTGCACTAAGGCCGGACGAAACGATGACCGAGGTAAGTCTCGGTCATGGCGCGGATGCTATATCTTGGTCCGGAGGATATCTGCCATTTGCGCCGATCCTCGAACAAATGGAGTGGGGCGATGACACTCGAGCGCGATGAACGCACCGATCGTGTGGACCGAGTTTGGGTTAGGCTGGCTTCCGGGGAGCAATAGGCTGCGGCAGAGCACGTCGCCGGATCGTGTGGCCGTCGAAAATATGGAAATGCCCCTCCAGGAAACTCTCCGCAGCGTAAAGGGATGCGATCCATTCAGCGGGCTCGATCGGCCGATATGATCGTACGCGCAAGAGCAGGACCGAGTGCGGCGGCGCGAACTGCTGCCGAAAGACGAGTTCCCCATTGTCACGGTCGAAAATCACCGGCTAGCGTCCTTCCTCGCGGGCGAGCCTCATAATTGTCTGGTCTGCGGCACTGGTCGCGCTTTCGGAAACCGCCAGCACATTCCATCCGTCGGCCCGCAATCGCTGCACAGAAGGCTGTGGAAAGTTTTCATTTAGCAACCAGCGAGGCCTCATGTACCTACTTTCTGGATTGCGACGAAATGCTCCTCGCGAAATATTTCCGTTACAAAGGTGATGGCTGCGAGCACGTCGTCGCGGGTTACACGGGGATACGCTTCCAGAACCTGTTCCATTGTCCAGCCATCAACGAGCCGATCAAGGATTAGCTCGACGGAGATGCGCGTACCCTTGATGATCGGTTTGCTGACGAGGATGTCAGGGTCAACGGTGATGTGGGTTTTCCAGTCCGTCATGGTGTGCTCCTTATCCATCGGCCTAGAAGCCACTTAGCTACGGAAAACATCGTTAAGGTGTTATACGCACAATCTAGCTTTTGGGTCTGACACTCTCAGCCAGCGCGATTTCATGCTTGAGCATGTCATTGACGAGCTGGCTGATCTCTACGCCCTCCGATTTGGCTCGTTGCTGGAGATAGGTGAGCACCTCATGATCGAGGTAGATTGGAAGGTGCCGCTCGGCATTTTGGCGATAAAACTTACCGCGTTCGCCCTTTGAAAAATCGTATTCCGGCTTCATCGGCCTGCTTCGTAAGTCTGCTGTTCACGCTTGGTTGGGGTTCTCGCCGAGATAATGCGCACGCGCGCCTCGGTCTGGCTCATTTCCCGGTACGTATGAACCACCATCAAGAGGTGTCCACTTTCGGTCCGGCCTAGGGTAATCCAGCGTTTTTCTTCGCTGCTTTCCTCATCGTAGACCGATAGCGCCAGCGGATCGCCAAATACTGTCGCCGCCTCATCGAATGTCACCTTGTGCTTTCGGGCGTTGCTTGCAGCCTTGGCTCCGATCCCATTCAAAAAAATAGTGAAAGCGGGGTGGCACGACCAAGGCCTCTAGGCAGTGGACAAGTAGAGCGGGCGCAGAGGAAAATTAAGCAGATAATTAGGCACATACGCTAAATAGCGCCTTGGCGAGGTGTATTATACGCCGAAAACAGCGCCGCTACTGGAACCCGCTGGTGCCGCCAAGTATGGCCGGCGCAACTGGTTTCAATCCACGTTCCCTCGAATGAGCGGGCGATACGTCCAGGCTGGGCTTAAGGGCGTTACCGAGTCTGCAGTTTCAATC
>JBAPTW010000174.1:0-4354 GCA_049282355.1 Gammaproteobacteria bacterium
CACTCCGCAATGATGCCGGCTTTTGGGTAAACGATGCGCTTTACGCCCGCGTTCTAAAAGATGAACAGCAATGACTGTCGTACACGTATTTTACCTTGAGAGGGAAGTCATACTCGCGCAAAGACGATAAGAGTGGACCCAAGACTCAGTAGATCCAAAGTTCATAGTCTGGGGGTCGCTAGCGCAGTAATGTCATGAGGGCATCCGTAGTGTTGCTCGAGGGCACGAATGATGAACTGGCCAACCGATTGAGCTGAAACCGCTTGGTATCGAGCCAGCGCCCCCCACGACGGGGTACTTGAGTAAATAACGCGCGCAGGTAGACCCAGACGTTCAACAGCACGAAACTTAAACCGATGAGGACGAAGCGCAAAGCAGGATTCGGCGACGTGGTCCATCCGCGCACTTGACCTGCACACCGATAGCTGCCTTCAATGCCGAAGCGGCGCCGGTACTGGCGTCGCGCCTGCTGGGGACTCCAATTCAAGCGGATCACGACAAAGACCATCCAGCCCGCTTGGGGCGGATGGCGCCCGGTGCGTTTGGCGCTGCTGTAGAGGCGGCAAACGGCGACGTCAGCAGTAAACTCCCCCGCTTGCCGGCGGCAAAAGGTATGGCGTGTACGGTAACTGCCCCGGCCTTGGTAAAGCGCTCGGGTACCACCGGTTTTGCCGCGGAGGGTGCAAGCAATCACTGCCGGTTGTCGCAAACGAGTCAGGTAAGCCATGACCGCCGTATCAAATCCTCGATCCAGGGTCAATACCTTGACCCGTATCCGCAAGGTTTTTCTGACCTGCTCGAGCATGTCATCCAATACCGTGACCGTGTCTTCCTCTGGGAGGACAAAGCGTACCGCTAGCGTGAAGCGCGTGTGTCTCAACATCACATAAGCGGTTGCCACCCGGTAAAATCGCGTGGTGCCATCCTTCGCTTTACCCCGTACCCATAAGCCTTGCGCTTGGGGTGACTTGCCTGAATCCGGGCGGTCATGAAAGTCAATCGCCAGTTCACAGCGGCGGCGTTTGACTCTGGAAGGGATTTGGGCCGCTAGGGCCGCATTGAAACCCTGTTCCAGCTGGGCCAGATCATCCACCACCAGCTGCTCATTGAAATAGCGGCGAATCGTCTCCGGATCGGGTGTGCCCATCAAGTCAGCACAAACCGATTCCACGGTGCCCTGATTGACTGCGACCGCGAGCAACACATCAAGCAAATCCGCCGTGGTGCAACAATAACCATCGGCCTCCAACGGCAAGTTTGCCTCCAGCAGTTCCTCGGCGTAGTGCAGCACTTTCTGATCGGTTAATTGCAGCGTATCATTCCACATGGGCTTGTTCTCTGTGGATTGTTTGGTTTGCACTTACAATTTTACACGGTTTGAACAAGCCCTCTTTATTATGGCCCCGTACTCACACCTCGTCGGCCAAATTTGGATCTACTGAGACTATCGTAGCCGCAATTTTCCAATACCTGACAGTCAGTGCAGAACTGTGCGCAGATAAAATGGTTCGAGAGATCGAAGTCGAACGATAACCATGCCGAGGCGGCCTGGCCTCAACCACCACGATGCGACGCGGGCCTCTAAAAAGGTGAACTTTGAGATTGGGCGGCAAAGCAAACACGTCGTGATGACAGATGCAAACCGTTACGCTTCGCGCTTGAGGCGGGACCTGCTCAAGCTGAACTGATGTGTAATAGGACACCTGTGAGCGATTTTCCCTATCGCTGGAGTAAACATGCTCTGGACAAGCTGGCTTTTTATGGCATGATCGCTGACCAGCTTGAACCGCTTATCATCAAAGGTATACGCTACTTAGACCGGCAGCAGCACAGTGATGTCATCGTTTTTTATCTGGATAAGCGTCCTTGGATTGCCATCGTAAACCCAAAGAAACATGTTCTGATTACGATTTATCCGTCGGATCAGGCTATGATTGACAATCGCATTGGAGGTGGAAGATGGACCTTGCCGAACAATTACGAGGAATGACCCAAAGTCTCGACCCGGAAACCGGAGCCGTGCTCTATCAAAATCCTAGGCTTAGAGGAATCCCTGATTGGGTGGTAGAAGGAAAAGGCTACACGTTTGAGTTCATCGGGGCCGAACTGCTGTGTCTCGACATCTATGATCCAGGCGCGCTGGTCGATCTGTTGGCCGGCCCGGTCAAGGAAAAAATGCCTGCGGGGCTTGATATTTAAGGGCTTGAGTCAGTGCTCGGTGTTCAGGAACGATCTATGAAGTACACTTCCTCAATTGAGCGTGCGGGCGCTCGCAAGCCACGTAGGGCGAGACGTCAAAGACATGCATACTGATGTTGCCACGCTGAAGACCCTCCGGCTCATCGAGGATCACGAGCAAGGGATTTGGATCCCCTATACCGAAATCGAGGCACATCTTCGCTTAGCCGCCTAAAAGAAGGGGAGCGTGCGCTTTTTCCGACGCGACGTTGCGCGAGACGCTAACCGGTTCAGCCATGCCGGCGGGGACGCGAAACACCATTGCAGGAAAAGCACCTGGCACGGAATGTCTTGTTCATTAAACACTAGCTTGCCCACTCAGAAGTTCAGTTTACACGAGTTCCTTGCTCGGCTAAGCACCGCGATACCGATGCGGGAGGGGCAATAAATGACCAAGCATCTGACGGCCATTATCGAGCGTAAAGGTGACGGGTACGTTGCTCTCGTGCCGCCTTTAGCAGTGCTGCCGAAACCCTTATGCTCGGAGTGGACCTCTAGATAGTAGCGAGGCAAGACCATGAGCCCAAAGGACTGCGTCTCATGTACGCATAGGCGCTGCAATCCAGGATGTCAAGCGAGTTGCCTTCAACCTCTCACAATCTTGCGCGACCATTGTCAGCCTGTGGCGTTCGCTCTGACCGAAGATACGGCCGCATTGGTTATTTTGCCCTCGATCTTTCAACCCCCGATAAAGATAACGAGGGCAGATGCGAGTCGCCAAGGCGTATTAGAGAAAGCAACCCTTGGCGTGAGATTCATTAGTCATTGATCCTTTTCGGCTTAAAGCTTAGGCCAACATTTCCAACAACACCGGATGCCCCAACGTGGGTTCGATTTCTCCCATCTTCCCGCTCAGGCGAATCTTGTCCACGCAACGGATCTGGTCGAGCAGGATTTGCGCTTTCTTGCCGGCGAATTCGACCTCTGGCCGGCAACCGAGCGGCTGGCCTTTGCTGGTGAGGAGCGCGACAATGACACGCGGCAGGACGGCACTCATATCGTTGGGGGAGACGACCAAGGCTGGGCGGAGCTTACGAATCTCAGAGCCCAGCGTGGGGTCGAGGTTAACCCAGTAGACCTCGCCCCGCTTCACCATTGCCAGTCTTCTTGTTCTTTCGGCGTATCGTGCATGCCTTCCCAGGCATCGGTGTCCTGGTCGGGAGCAAAACCCTCGAACCAACCCTCGCGGACCGGTTTCACGGGAGTGATCACGAGCCGGCCGTTCTCGACGGTGAGTTCGATTTCGTCCTGAACCTTGAGCTCCGCGAGCAGCGGAGCCGGAATGATGATGCCGCGCGAGTTACCAATTTGGCGTAGAGACACTTTCATCGCGACACTCCAGGTAATGTACTAATTATGTTATAATTTTTCTGTGGCGGGAGCACAAGTCTCGACTCCGCCGTTCTCGGCATTCGGTTCCTTCGCTAATGGCCTGGTCCACTCCTTGAGGCCTAAAACTGAACACTGAACACTAAAAACTACATAGTGAAAACTGAGAAGCAAAACGCCGCCAACGCGGAAACGGCTGATCATCGAGGCGAATGGTGAGCGCTGTGCTCATAAACGGTTCCTCAGGCATTAAAGATGCCGCATGGCGCGGGCGCCGATTGACAGGCAGAACTCTTCACCTGGCCTGCTTGCCGTAGTGCATGGAGGGTACAGCGGAGAAGGTCATCGACCGTTGCGCGTTAAGCATTGATCTCAGGGTTGTTCAATGTTCCATCCTCGGTACACTTTGACTCCAGACAGCTATCCATTTCACAGGGAGGAGAGCGGGCAGGTTGTGGCTGGAGCGTTTGCGGAGCGTGCTCGATCCCCGTCGAGCGCAGGCCCTCGGCAAAGTCCTGGAGCGGCTCCTCAAGATTGCTTGGGATGTCGGGGATGATGTCTTCTAGGCCGCCGAGACGGCGTTGCCTGCGGGCTTTGGAGAGCACGCCCCATGCCGCTGAGAGCCTTGGCGCGCTCCAGCGAGCAAGAGCAATCCTGATAGCAATTGTTTCACCTCGCGGCTAAGTGCGGCACGCGCACCGAGCGCAGAATGCGCCGATCGGCAGTGACCAACGTCAAATCGTAGACCAGCGCCGTGGCACCGAGGAAACGGTCAACGGGATCACGG
>JBAPTW010000175.1:0-2840 GCA_049282355.1 Gammaproteobacteria bacterium
ATGTTCGACTAGGGAGCCTCTGATTTAGGAGGCTTTTCTGGAAGCAGTTGCGGAGGCGGCCGGCAAGTCGGCTCGAAACGTAGGGTTTTCGCTGAGAATCTCGTGAGTGCATTGCCGATTACGCCCGTTTGCCGGGCTTCACAGGCACCTATCCTACGCGAACTCATAGGTGTCCCCGATCAGAAGGTTGGTGAAGCCCAGCAGCAGTGCTAGCCGCTGAGTGTTCTTGTGCAATCCTCGGTAGCGGACCTTGGCGTAGCCAAAGACCTGCTTCACATAACGAAACGGATGTTCCACTTTCGCCCGAATGCTGGCTTTCTTGCGCTCAGTCCGGGCGGCTCGAGAGCCGGGGGCGAGCACGGCGCGCTTGCCGGGACGCATCGCAATCTTCCATTCGACTTCGCGACCCTCGTGCTCTGGGCGCTTGTCGATTCCTTGGTAGCCTGAGTCACCGCATACGCGCAGCTCATCGCCATGGAGCAACTCGGCTGCCTGCGTTACGTCACTGACGTTCGCTGCACTGGTCGACAGGGTGTGCGTCAGACCCAGTTCGTCGTCCACGCCGATGTGCATCTTCATCCCAAAGTGCCACTGGTTACCCTTCTTTGCCTGGTGCATCTCGGGATCGCGCGTGCCGGTTCGGTTCTTCGTCGATGACGGCGCGGAGATGATGCTCGCGTCAACGATCGTGCCTTCCTTCAACATCAGGCCCTGATCCGCCAAGTGCTGGTTGATCACTTCGAACAGCTTCGTCCCCAGGTCGTGGGACTCCAGCAGATGCCGGAACTTCAGGATCGTCGACTCGTCGGGGATCGGGCCAGTGATCTTTAACCCAACGAACCGGCGCACCGAGTCGATCTCGTAGAGCATGTCCTCCATTGCCGGATCGCTGACGTTGTAGAACAACTGCACGCAGTGAATGCGCAGCATGACCGAAAGAGGATAAGGATGGCGGCCGCGGCCGGCCTTGGGATAGTAACGGCGGACCTTCTTCTCCAGCTTGTCCCACGGGATCAGAAGCTCCACCTTCTCGAGAAACTTCTCCCGCCGCGTCTTGCGCTTCTTGTGCTGATACTCGAGATCCGAGAACGTGATCTGATCCATCAGCTTGCACCACCAGAAGAAGATGGCTGATTATCCCACGCCTTGGGTCTTAATCAGAGTCTCCCTAGGAGTCTGCGCTGTAGAAGGAGGGTGAGCGAAGACGATTCTGGTGCGTTTGTCCGTTCATAGACCGGTTTTCCCAATTGGTTTGCAGATATTGGTCGGTCGGAGGATGCCTTGTGAAGTAGACAGACGGATTCCGTTCCTCCTGCCTCACTGGAACTCGATCAGCGGCCGCATCCGCCGTAAGTTGGCAGCCAGACACACCAGATCCCATTCGCCGGCCGCCCCGGTGAGGCCCCGGATGCTGAACCGCCGGAAGCCCATCACCTGCTTGATCCAGCCGTTGACGGCTTCGACGATGTGTTTGCGATCCCGGTAACGCTCTCGACCCTCCGGCGTCGTGAGCTTGTTTACCATCCGGTGTGTGGCGGGATAAGCGTTGGCGTCTATATCGCCGGTGGCCTTGTCTTCCCGTCGCACCGAGACGTAGGCATCGATCTCGCGTCGTTCCAACTCGGCGAAATCGTCTTCCTTGCGGTAGCCGGCATCGGCGAGCAAGCACTCCGGCTGCGCCTGCAGCGTATTCTCAACCTGATCGATCAAGCCCAGCATCACACCCTGGTCGCCGGCGTTCGCCGTCAACTCGTTGCCCACGATGACCTGGAAGTCCTCGTCCACCGCCAGTTGACCGTTGTAGCACTGCTGGAAACCGTCGCTGGTCTTCATGATCCGGCTCTCCGGATCGGTGAAGTTGCTCTGCGCCTTATCGTCCGGAACCCCGAAGTCCCGCTTGTAGCTGGATCCTCGGCCGCTCGGCGGTCGGCGTTCGTCATCCGGATGTCGTCCCCGAGCCTCATCCGCCGCCCGTTGCTCCGCTTCGAGCCGCGCCTTGGCGGCCCGGATCTTCTCCAGCCGGCTCTCGCGATGTTGCAGCTCTTCCGGCAACTCGTCGCCACGCTGATCCGACCCGTAGCGCGCATCCTCGGCCTCGTCCGCCCGATCAGCGTTCTCGCACATCGAGGCAATCTCATCTTTGAGCCGATGTTCTTCCTGCTGCATCCGCTTGTAGCTCATGGCCTTGTGCTTGCTCGCGTTGGCCCGCACCTTGGTGCCGTCCACCGCCAGGGTCCCAAGACTCACCAGTCCGGCCGCTCTGGCAATCTGCACGATGTCCACGAACAGGGCTTTGAAGTCCTTAAGATGCCGTTTGCGGAACTCGCAGATCGTCCGGTGCTTGGGAAAATTACCCGCCGCCAGCACTCGGAACGCCACGTCCTCCTCGAGCTTGCGAGCAATCTTGCGTGACGAGAAAACGCCGCTGACGTAGGCGTAAATCAACACCTTCAGCATCATGCTCGGCTCATAGGGCATCTTGCGCCGGCCATCACCCTGGTAAGGTGCGTAGAACGCGCTCAGATCCAGCTCCTCCACCACCTCGCTGATGAAGTACGCGACATGGTCCTCCGGCAGCCACTCTCGCAAGCTCACCGGCAGCAGAAGATCCTGGTCCGGGGCGTACGGGCGAAACGTCGTCGGCATCGGCTATCCATCTCGAAAGCGGGATGCCATTATCTCAGATCTTCGTTTCTACGGCGCAGACTCCTAGAGCCGCGCGATGCCCTCGCGCACTGGTCCCTCGGCCGGGCCCTGTTTCTCGATTGCGCCCACGATCAGGCCCTGTCGGCCATCGATCGATCGCTCCGCGTCAACCCGAATTACGCCCAGGGTCACTA
>JBAPTW010000176.1:0-4373 GCA_049282355.1 Gammaproteobacteria bacterium
GGAGGCCATTGCTATGAATTTGCATCGAAAGTCTTTTGCTTTTCTGGCCTGTTTTGCCATAGGCGGGCTGGCCGTCGCACAGCCTTTGGGTTTGCCGCCGGTGCCAATCCCAGCGGACAATCCGCAAAGTGAGGAAAAGATCGCGCTCGGTAACAGGCTTTTCTACGATGGTCGTTTCAGTTCCACCGGTACGGTGAGCTGTGCCACTTGCCACCTGGACGGCAAGGCGTTCACCGACAGCCCGCTGAAGACGTCCGAAGGCATTAACAAGCTTACTGGGACACGTAGTGCCCCCACCGTAGCTAATGCCGCTTATTTCACCACCCAGTTCTGGGATGGACGTTCACCTTCCCTCGAGGACCAGGCGCTGCATCCGTTCATCAATCCGGTGGAAATGGGCCTGCCCAGTCACAAGCCCATCTTGAAGCTGATGCGCAGTGACGCCGATTATGCAGCGGCGTTCGGGAAGAAGGGCACCGAAATCTCTATATAAGGAAGTCACTCAGGCCATTGCAAGCGTCGAACGGACCCCGATTTTTGGCGACCCCCCTTCGAGCGATACTATTTCGGGCGCGACCCGAGGGCCATGAGTGAATCCGCAATCCCTGGACTCAAAGTGTTCGTTGGTGAGGGGTGCTGTGTGTCCTGCCATGTCATCGATGAGACCCAGGCGCTCACCTACAACCGTTTCCACAACTCCCCGTTCACGACGGTGGACATTCACGCGCGTATGCATGTCCTGGTCTAACGGCACACAGGTTGCGATATAGACTTTGTCGATCGCGCCAAGGGAATTCGCCAGCGACAAAGCATGCGCCGTCTTTCCGCTCCTAGTGCCACCAATGACGAGGATGTTCCGTTTCATACGGTTGCACTCCCGACTTTCTCACCGAAATTACGTTCGCTAGACTGGGGGCTCGAGTAGCGCCCCATGGCGGGATAGGATACTCGCTCACCCTTGACCACTGACCACCACACTATCTGTTGAGCTTATGCCTGCAAAAACGCTGATGGTTCAAGGAACCACCTCCGATGCCGGAAAGAGTGCGATCGTCACCGGGCTGTGTCGCCTGCTGCACCGGCGCGGCATCACGGTAGCTCCGTTCAAACCCCAGAATATGGCTCTCAATAGCGCGGTCACCCTTGACGGCGGCGAGATCGGGCGAGCCCAAGCGGTACAGGCCCAGGCGGCGGGATTAGAACCGCACACCGATATGAATCCGATTTTGTTAAAGCCCAACAGCGACATCGGCGCCCAGGTCATCATCGCTGGTAAAGCCGTCGCCGAGATGGATGCCCGGCGCTATCACGCCTTCAAACCCCAAGCGATGGCCGCGGTACTCGCCGCCCACCAGCGGCTTGCCGCAAATTACGACGTTATTGTGGTCGAGGGCGCCGGCAGTCCTGCTGAAATCAATTTGCGTGACCATGATATCGCCAATATGGGCTTCGCCGAGGCCATCGACTGCCCTGTTATTCTCGTCGGCGACATCGACCGTGGCGGCGTCTTCGCCCATCTCGCCGGCACTCTCGCGCTCTTGGCCGAGACCGAGCGGAATCGAGTCAAGGGACTCGTCATCAACCGATTTCGGGACGATCCTACCCTGCTGCGGCCCGGTATCGATTGGCTAGAGGCGTATACCCAAAAACCGCTCCTCGGTGTATTGCCCTACCTCAACGGGCTTTATCTTGAGGCGGAAGATGGGCTCGCCCGGCGCGAATCCCGCAACGCCGGCCAAGACCGCTTTCACATCATCGTGCCAGCACTTCCACGCATCAGCAACCATACGGACTTTGAGCCTTTGGCCTTGCACCCTCAAGTCGATCTGCGCTATGTCGGGCCAGAACGCGACATTCCAACGGCCGATTTAATCATCCTGCCCGGCAGCAAGAGTGTGCGCGCGGATCTCGATTGGCTGCGTCGACATCGGTGGCCATCGGCCATCCTGCGCCATCTGCGCTACAGGGGCAAGATCATCGGCATCTGTGGCGGGTTTCAAATGCTCGGACGAGCGGTACACGATCATCGAGGTATAGAAGGCCCTGCCGGCAGCAGCCCCGGGTTCGGACTATTGGCGATAGAGACCACCCTCGAAACGAGCAAGCAATTGGATCGGGTCGAAGGGCAGCTGGTGATGGCAGAAACGCCCCTTTGCGGCTACGAGATTCACGCCGGACGAACCACGGGCCGCGCGCTCGAGCGGCCGGCTATCGAGTTAACGGACCGCTACGACGGCGCCGTATCCGAAGATAACCAGATACTCGGAACCTACGTACACGGGCTGTTCGAAACACCGCAGACCACGGCTGCCTTGCTGCATTGGGCCGGCCTGAGCGCACCCGAAACGATCAACTATAAGGCCCTTCGGGAAGCGGGGATTGAGCGCCTTGCCGATGCCATAGAAGCCCACTTGGCAGTAGACCGAATCCTCGAGTGGCTGCTTTGAGAGCAGGTCTTAATAGGCCAGCCCTTTAAAGGTGGCCAGTCGCTGGCGCAACTTAACCGTATGATTCTCGGTTATCTGCTTTTGGTCAAACCTCGAGTCTAGCTGTAAGGCAGGTCATCGATGTCAAGCCCAACTCATTGATTTTCAATGTTGTATTTTTGCACCTTTAAAGGGCTGGTCTTAATAGGCTTATTCACTGTCCCAGGATGCCCAACTGCGCGTCGCCTTCATCTGAACTTTTGGGCAAAGCCTTGCCGCAGCGCCCCAGGGCAATCATTCAGATCCCACACATTTGTTGAAGCTGTAAATGGCAACTCGGAGAAATTGTATGCAGTGTTTAGGCGGCTGCCGGGAGCGGCGGGCGCGTCACATTCTTGGTGCCGAAGCTGAATCACTTCGGCAAGATACGACACGCCGCCTTGGTGGCAGGTATCAATGCCACCTGGGCGTCACCGTCTGCGAGAGGTTAGGGACTGCATGCCGTCTATCGGCGCGTGGACAAACGCCCGAAAATTTGGACAATTGGCTGAAACGTTGCCCATGCCTTTGGAGATTCCGTTGTCGCTTGGTCGCCTCCCCTCCACCAGTTTCCAAAGGCCAACCGTTCTCGGTTGGCCTTTTTCATTGCGGGATGGCGCAGGTTCGCGGGCTTTGCCTCTTGAGCGCCACCCTGTCACAGACGCCGTTTTGGGGTCATTTTCGCCGCATTTTTCTCTCTGTTCTCTGTTTTGCTCTTGAGCAGTCAAGAGGCCCGATCGAGCAATGACGCGGGTTTTGGGGTGGAGGGTTGGAGTTGGGGATTGGTAGGTGAAGGCGACCGAAAACGAATATGGACGCCAGACGCAGAGAAATGTCCCGAGGCGGTTGTCATCATCAGTGTGAGGAATACTAACCAAAACGGAGCGATCTCATGTCAACCCCGACCAAGATGACAAGACGATCTCTGTTGCAGGTCGGCCTCGGAGTAGCCGCCGGGGCCGCCACGGGCAACCTGCTCGCCGAGGCCACCGACACCGGCACTGCTTGTGAGACCCCTGCGCAAACCGAAGGCCCGTTCTACCCCCAGCACGCGCAGGCCGACCGAGACCTCGACCTCACCCTCATCCGCGGTCATGCCGAGCGCGCCGAGGGCGACATCATCTACGTCAGCGGGCTCGTCCTCGACGACCAGTACAAACCGGTACCGGGTGCGTTAGTGGATGTTTGGCAGGCCAACAAACACGGGCGTTATCGTCACGAGCGTGACCCGAACCCGGCGCCGCTGGATGCCAACTTCCAAGGGTGGGGGCAGATCAGAACCGATGACCGAGGGCGTTACACTTTCAAAACGATCATTCCCGGCGCGTATCCCGTCGATGCCCGTTGGTGGCGGCCGCCTCACATCCACTTCAAGGTCTCCAAACGGGGCTATCACGAACTGACCACCCAGATGTACTTCGCCGGTCATGCCCTGAACGAGAAAGATGGCATTCTGTTGGCATTACCGGAAGCAGAGCGTGGGAAGGTAATCGTTGAGTTTGGCGAGGGTTCGGCAGCGGATGAGCCTGGCGCGAAACGCGGCGAGTTCAACATCATGCTCCGCCGGCTCAGACGGGGCTAGGCGCTGCCGAGAACCGAGAGGTGTGCCCAACATCCTCCTATGCGGCCGACCGTCCGCGGGCGCGCGTATAGGCTGAGCTTTTTCCTTATTCCGAGTGTTCCACCTCGGGAGCGAATGATTGAGACGGGCCATCTACAGCCCTTTACACGCCCTGGGCCCGCCCAAGGTCGCCTATGGTTAAGGCTTATCGAACACCGACCTCCTGACCGCACCATCTGGGCAGCCTGTTCCAGCAACCGGCAGGCATCCAAAAACCCTTAACGAGAGGGGTCATTCCAGAGGAGATCGTCATCGGCTTCTCGCGACCCTTTCTGTACTTTCGGACT
>JBAPTW010000177.1:0-2544 GCA_049282355.1 Gammaproteobacteria bacterium
CACTCCGCAATGATGCCGGCTTTTGGGTAAACGATGCGCTTTACGCCCGCGTTCTAAAAGATGAACAGCAATGACTGTCGTACACGTATTTTACCTTGAGAGGGAAGTCATACTCGCGCAAAGACGACAAGAGTGGACCCAAGACTAGGAGAAAAAAGTATAAGCGAAGATGTCTTTGCGTGATGGCTTATTGGCTTCTCTATACCAAGCTGGCAGTAAGAGATATCCAAGGACGGAATCCATGACCTACAAATCCTTCGAAGACCTCGATGTCTGGAAGAAAGCGGCTCGCCTGAGTGCCGACATCTACAAACAGTTGGCCAACCTGAAGGATTGGGGCTTCAGAGACCAGCTAACCAGAGCCGGGCTTTTCATCCCCAGCAACGTCACATCAAGAAACTAAAGCGCAAACAAAATAGTAACGGATGATCATTGATCGTTCCTCTCAATAAAGCGCTTCGTCCCCACTTGCTTTACTGTCCTACTCAGCCGGTCTAGAACCCTAATGAAAGGCACTCTTCAAAGGCTCGCAAACACCCTCCGCGGCGATGGCCTCCGGGCTCGTCTCATCCGCGGCGCTTTTGGCAGCGTCGGACTCAAGATAGCCAATGCACTGTTAGGTGTTGCGGTTGCTATCTTGCTTGCCCGCGCTCTGGGGCCGGAAGGTTACGGCGTCTACGCTTTTGCCCTCTCTCTGGTTACCTTGCTGGCCATCCCCGCCCAGATGGGTCTACCGACGCTGATGGTACGGGAAACCGTCAAGTATCATTACCAGGAACAGTGGGGGTTACTGCGCGGTTTGCTGCGCCAGGCAAACCAGGTTGCGCTTGGGTTTTCACTGGTGTTGGGGCTAATTGCTGCTGGCGTTGCCTGGTCGCTATCCAGCCACGCCGATCCGGTCCAGATCGAGACATACCTCTGGGCGTTGCTGTTGGTACCGCTCATCGCCCTGGGTAATCTCCGGGGCGCCACGTTACGGGGGTTGCATCGCCTGGTGCAGGGGCAATTACCGGAGATGGTGCTAAGACCTGCATTCTTGTTGCTGTTGGGAGGCATAACGGCGATGGTGAGCACCCTGACACCTCAAGGCACGATGGCGCTTCATGCGCTGGCATCGGGGCTCGCGTTTGCCATCGGCGCCGCGTTGCTGTGGCGAGCCTTGCCGTCCGAGACACGGGACGCACAACCGGTGTACGAAACCACCGTCTGGGGACGCAGCGTGTTGCCGCTTTCCTTGCTGGCGGGACTTCAGATTATCAACAGCCAAACCGGAATCGTGATGCTAGGGTTTCTTGCCACGAACGAGGCGGTGGGCATTTATCGGGTGGTGACACAGGTGGCAACGCTGGTGGTATTCTCGCTTAGTGCGGTGAATATGGTTATTGCTCCTCACGTTGCCCAACTTTATGCGGCCAGGAACAAGCAGCGGTTACAACGTATGACGACCTGGAGTGCAAGGGGCATTTTACTAATTGCCGTGCCTGTGTCTGGGGTTTTCATCCTGTTTGGGGAGCCAATTCTAGGACTGGTCTTTGGTAGTGAGTATCGTGCAGGCCATACTGCGCTTGCTATCCTTTGCGTCGGGCAATTGCTCAATGCCGCAATGGGGTCGGTCGGTATACTGCTGAACATGTCGGGTTATGAGCGGGATACGGCGAGAGGCGTCGCCGTTGCCGCGGTCGTCAACATGTTGCTCAATATGATCCTGATTCCTGTTTTGGGGATGAACGGTGCCGCCACGGCCACAGCAGTGACCCTGCTGATCTGGAACGCGGTTTTATGTCGGCAGGTTTGGGTGCGGCTTGGAATTCAGAGCACGGTATTTCGATTTGCCGGAGAAAGAAGTAACGGATTACGCACCTGATGGTTCCTGTCAATAATCGATTACCGAATCAGCCACGCCCCTTACAGATCCCCTCATCTTTTTTCGATCGACACATACATAAAGAGCTTTGGTTGCCAAGTTATTGTTTAGGAGTGAGCAATCAGCATCATGCATCGTCATCATCTACGCTCAGCGTGCCACCCTCAACTGCAGGGCGCGCTTGGACTCATTGAACAGACCCAGCGGCGCGTACGCCTCACGCTGCAAAAAACGGTTGACACTATCGTGGGAAATATCCATCGCTTCCGCTAACCGGCAGCCACTGGGAGCGCTCGGCTCACTTAACAGAAAGCCAATGTACATCGGTAATGTGCAATTCGCCGTCGAAGGGCGGCTTAGTGTTCTGATCACGGCGCAACTCTATTGGCAATCGTCAGGGGCCAGCATATTCTAAACTCCCTGTCAATGCGTAACTCCTATTATATTCGTTTATTTCCAATCGGCAGGGTATAAACCTTCGTCTTTAGACGGAATAGGCTTCAGCGAAGGCTCTTTCAAGGGCAGAGCTTGAGCGGCTATGCTGGCGCCGAAGCTAAGAAGCTGTTTGGAAAGTCGCCGGTTGAGGGTTTAATCTAAGGTTTTTCCTCGGGAGTGGTCGGCATGCGTAAAAAAACCGTCGGAAACGCTACCCCAGTAACCTCAGCGACGGGGCCTGGAAC
>JBAPTW010000178.1:0-1883 GCA_049282355.1 Gammaproteobacteria bacterium
CCACCCGCTGCACACCCGTCCATGCAAGTTGTCCGGAACTTATGCGCCAGTTTCTTCCGGGTTCCCCGTCACATCCAGGCCCGCAAAAATGTGGTAGGCACAGAGCCTATCGTAGTCGACCTGTGCCCTTTTCCCAGATCTGCCCCGAATGAGTTCTCGCGCTGACTTGGCGGTGAGATCCAAGATGTTGCGCTTGAACCACGTCACGCCGTGAGCCGTGAGGTCAGCATCGAGATAGCTTAGGAGCAGCAGGGACGATTCCACGTCGTCCTTAAAGTCCACTCCACTGTTACGCCACCTCGCCTTCGCCGTGCCATGCAGGCGGTTGTCATTGGGCGAGAGGTGCTGATGTACGGGTGCAGGGTACGACACGTGCTTTGCGAACCCGAGCGATTCGAGAGCACTCACGCTGCCCGGAAAGAAGGACTTCCCATTATCGCTGCAAACGACAACATGGGGCGGGATCGGGTAGAGCGCAAAGAAACGGCGCAGAAGCTCGGCACTCTCGCTGGCATAGAGGCGGGTCTCATTCTTCTCGGCTCCGATATAGATGATGCGTTTCGCATCGATGCCGAAGCGTGCGAGAGCGTTCACGAGTTTGTCCCTCTCTTGGGCCCACACCTTGCGCCCGACCCGATCGAGCCGGAATTTCCCATCGAACGTGAAAAGGACGGAGGGTGTGCGGTTTACACCGTCGGACCAGACCACGGTGACGATGCAGTTCGTGAACCGAGTGATCGCGGTGCTCGATCTTGGCTGAGCACCGCCAGCAGGCGCGTAGGTCACGCGCCGATCGGTGCGGTGGCCCGTGAACGTGAAGTCGACGCTGGCCAGGAGCCCCTTGAGATCCCCCGCACGCTGTCGCTCGCTCTTCCACTCAAACATCATCTTCGCGAGTGCGTCGACGTCCACAGTGAAGCCGCAGGTCTTCACCTGCGAAACCTTGGAACTGAAGCCGAGGGCATGCAGGTAGTCATGCGCCGTCGTCCGCGCAAGCTCTACCCCAAAGGCCGAGGCGCAGAACTTTGAGAACGAGATAAGCGAGACGACCTGGTTCGAGTCGTTCTGAGACAGAACCCAACCGGCCGCAATCTCGCACTGCTCGTCGTCCAGAAGGGGCGCCGCTCCGCTGGCCTTCTCCGGCGTAAAGATCTTGCCCGTCACCGCGTGGGCGCGCACCCAACGGTCCAAAGACGACTTGGGCACGGTGATTTCGGCGTCGGCAAGAATGTCGCGAAAAACCGAGCGGGAAATCCCTCGCGCCTCCAGCGGGCCGGCGAGGCGGGCAATGAGTTCACGCTGCGCCGTCGACAACTCCGTTGACGGGTACTTGCGCTTCTCGGACATGGGATTCTTTTAGCGAAGACGATAGACTCAATTTTATCCGAAACGCTGGAATATCCGAAGCCTATCCGGTTGCGAGCATCATCATCCTGGTCCTCGACAACCTGAACACCCATACGAAAAAAGCCGTTATCGATACCTTCGGCACAGAGAAGGGCGAAAGGCTCTGGTCCCGCTTCGAGATCCACTACACCCCGCCGCACGGCAGCTGGCTCGATATGGCGGAGATTGAGATCGGCGTTCTCAGTCGGCAGTGTCTGAAGAAAAGGTCATACCGTTCCCGGAATGCGCTCCGCTACCACGTTTCCAAATGGACGGAAGCGAGAAACAAAAAGGGATGTAAAATCGAGTGGAAGTTCACCCGTAAAAAAGCGCAGGAAAAGTTCAGGTTTTGCTGTATTCAGAATTTATGAGATGGAGTATAGTGCTGCTAATTATTATCCAGATATATTTTGTTTAGGCATCTGCCGCTGCTGTTGCCGCATATTGCGTATCTGGAATCCGAAAATAGGACCGGATTCTTTCTGCTTTGTACTGCA
>JBAPTW010000179.1:0-3065 GCA_049282355.1 Gammaproteobacteria bacterium
GCACCGGGTCTCGTAGCCAGTATCGCGCAAGTTCCAGGCTTCAAAACACTGCACTTGGTGCGAGAAATTGTGGATTCGCCACGCACAGCCTAATGGGTAATTTGATCTTGCCGAAGGTAATTACATATTATCCGATGCAATCAGATTATTGCCATTTAACCTCCGCCATGAAGACAATCACCTCAACCGAGCTTGCTCGTAACCTCCGGCAGATACTCGATCAGCTGGCCACCGAAGGGGGCAAGGTCGTCATCACAGGCCATGGCCGATTTGTATCGGACGCTACCCGAGGATGCCGCAGCGAGTTGGGAACAGGATAGCCGGCTTGCATTGGGTGGCGAGCACACCGAGAGTGGTGTACGCGACCCGTGGGTTTCCTGATCGATACCTGCGTCTGGATCGACGTCGAGCGCGGTGCGCTTGCCCCCGCCGATGTCGCGGGCATCACTGGTGACGCGCCTGTATTTCTGTCCCCGATTACCATCGCTGAGCTCAAATTCGGGGCCGAGGTAGCGCAGGACTCCGGCGTGCGCCAGAAGCGCTTGGCGGCACTGGCACGCCTGCAGCGAAAGCCGTTGTTAGCGATCGATGCAAGCACCGGAGACATCTTCGGAACGCTAGCGGCGGCGATCAGGCGAGTGGGACGCAGCCACCGTTACCGCGTGCAGGACCTGTGGTTAGCGAGCCAGGCGATTCAATATGGGTATGGCTTCCTCACCCGCAACGGCAAGGATTTTGAGGATGTGCCCGGCCTTGATGTTGTCGTTATCTGATGCTACTCCAACCTGGTCTTAATGAGTCACCGTTCGGTCATGGTCATCGTTTCGTCCGGGTGGCAGGCAGTCGTCTTGCCTCAAGGGACGTCGTGAATACATCCTGGTAGACTTGAGTCCGGCATCCATGCCGGACACACCCTTGTGGCAAGACGACTGCCTGCCTACAGATTCTGGATGCGGTTTTAACCTCTGAATGGGGACGCTGCCGAAACGATGACCATATGGCCCACCGTTCGATATCGAAAAGTGCCTGGCACCCGCATTGAGGGGGTCGCTGGGGCACGTTGCCACTCACTTGCGGTGAAACAAATCAGGTTACCGTTGCGCTCATAACCCAGAGGGGTGCGGAAAAGACAGTCAGTAACGTGTCTAGTGCGGCAAGCAACCGGTCTCGCTATTTCCCGACCACGCTTGCCAGGAGCTCCGCTGCCCCGGTCCACCACACCTGAATACCAATGCAGAACAACAGGAACGCGGAGAGTCGCACCACGATGCTGGTGCCGGTCGCGCCGATGGCCCGTGAAATGCCATCGGAAAAGCGGTACGCGAGGTAAACAATCAGGCAGATCAACACCGTCGCCGCCGTGGCTTGTACAAAGAACCACGCGAGCTGACCCGCCCCGGCGCCACTTGGCCGGCTCGTGCCAAGCGAAATGGCCACGGAGATGGTACCGGGACCGGTGGTGATCGGCATCGTCAGGGGGTAAAAGGCGCGGCTACTCGCTCCGCTGTGGTTGCGCAGGCTCGCCTGGGCCTCGTCCCGGTCCGGGTCTTCACCGGCGTTTAACATCTGCCATCCCGAGAGCGCAATGACGATGCCGCCCGCTACCCGCAGCACCGGAAGAGAGATCCCAAAGAAACCCAGCACATAAGCGCCGACATAGAGGGACGTGCTGAGAATGATGAAGCTATGGATCGCCACCCAACGGGCGAGCTCCGCGCGGGTCTGTCGCGACAGAGACTTGGTGGCGGCCAGAAACAAGAATGTGCCCCCCAACGGATTGATGATGGAGAACAACGCCGGAAAGGAGAGTAAGAAAAACCCGAACGTGGCGGACTGAGCCAAATCCATTATTCCCTGGGGCAGGTCGCCCTGGTAAACCAAGTTGCGGATCGTGCCGGCTGCATCAGGTTAGCCGGAGGATCTCGGCTGTGCAATGTGGCGCTCCAGCAAATCTGCTGCCGGCACGAAGCGCCACCATCTATTTGTCGGGGGCCACCGCGGATGGCCGAAGCAGATTGGCCACCAGGATGTGGAGGCTCATGAGGAACACCCAAACCGGAAACACCGTAAAACCCCAGTCCACGAATCGGCTGCCGAACAAGAGCGGCAGCGACAGGGCATAGCCCAGGAACGCGATCCAGCGCGACGCGAAACCGGTACGCAGCGCAAGCGTGGAGGTCACGATCATGAACACGGCCGCCATCTTGATGGCGTAGATGTTCACGATATTGGATATCAAGCCGCGAGCAAGGTCGAACGTGGCCGAGCCGATCACGCGTTGCGGTTCAGCACCATAAGTTAGGATAAGGGCGCCCAGGGCCGCCGCGCCAACGAACAACATGGCCAGGAACAACAGACCGCTGCCGAGGAACACGGTGGCGAAAAAACGGTCTTCAAAGGCGCCCAGCCGATCCCGCAGCACGCCGATGAACCACAGGAAGGCGATGCCGGCGAACGGGATCAAGTTCAACGCCAAGATGACCCGAGCCGGCTTCATTTGGAGCCAGGCGTCGGGTTTCAGTGGATCGAGCGGGACGGAAAGCCGCAGCAGCAGAATGGCGGTCAACAGTAAAGCGGAAAAAACGATGCCAGCAACCGCGGCGCCCCGGGGGGCGCTCATCGCACCCACACCCACGACTCTAGCCTACCGGCCGCATTGCAGCAGTGCCAATGAGCGGCTCGGCTAGGGCGGGGGCGCTAGCAGCCACGCGGCGTGCTCAGTCGTTTTCCGGCACCCAGCGCCGGCTCTTAAGGGACGCCTCGTCGTCATAGGCGCTTTTCTTGGTGCGCCCCGGCAACTGCACAGCGGCGCGCGGCACGGGCTCATAGGGAATCAGGCCGAGCAAGTGCGAGAGGCAGTTCAGCCGGGCCCGGCGCTTGTCATCGGAGCGCACGATGTACCAGGGTGCATAATCGGTATCCGTGGCTTCGAGCATGTGATCCCGGGCGCGGGAGTAGTCGTACCAGCGCCGGCGCGATTCCAGGTCCATGGGGCTGAGCTTCCACTGCCGCAGGGGGTCCTCGATGCGGGCCTCGAAGCGGCGTTTTTGCTCCGCGTTGCCCAC
>JBAPTW010000180.1:0-3408 GCA_049282355.1 Gammaproteobacteria bacterium
CCGCAAAGCACCCCTTACTTTCGGCAAGACTTTGGACTATCGCCGTGAAGCACTTGTCGGTGACATCAAGTACCTGTGGGAGCCCAACCGACATTTGGAAGCGGTAACTTTGGCTCAGGCCTGGAGCGTCACACAGGATGTCAAGTACGCCGAAGGTGTGCGCACACTACTCGCATCGTGGTTTGCGGCTTGTCCATATCCTCTAGGGCCGAACTGGAGCAGCGCCCTTGAGCACGCCGTGCGTCTGCTAAATTGGTCTGCGGCTTGGCACCTGCTCGGTGGGGATGACTCGCCATGGTTCACGGGTTCAGAGGGTGCGGCGTTTCGGCGGCGATGGCTGGATTCAATTTATCAGCACTGCCACTTAATCTCCGGCCACTTCTCTGGCTATTCCTCCGCCAACAACCACCTGTTGGGGGAGTATATGGGGCTGTGGTTTGGAACACTCACCTGGCCACTGTGGCGGGAGAGTGCGCGCTGGCGGCAGGTAGCGAAGGATGGGTTAGAGGAGGAGATCCTGACGCAGAACGGGCCGGACGGCTTCAATCGGGAGCAGGCTATCTGGTACCACCATGAGGTGGCGGACATGCTGCTCCTGTCTGGTCTTGCCGTGCAGGCCAATGGCGACGACTTCAGCCAAGCCTATTGGCGGCGCCTGGAAGCCATGTTAGAGGTTATCGCCTCGCTCATGGACGTGTCAGGCAACCTGCCCATGGTGGGGGACTCGGACGATGCGATGATGGTGCGTCTGTCCCACGATCCAGGATTTTGTCCCTACCGCTCTCTGCTCGCAACTAGCGCAGTCCTTTTTGGCCGTGCGGACCTGGCTCGCAAGGCGGGCACGCTGGATGACAAGACCCGCTGGTTGTTGAGTGGGCGGCCGGAGTTCTTTGGTGAACCAACGGCTCTTGACGCTCGATTCGAGGCTCTGGTGGCGCAAGGCGGCACGTTCCCGTTCCGACGGGTTTTTCCTGATGCTGGGTACTGCTTGTTGGGTGGAGATTTCCAGAGTCCCAGGGAGGTCCGCCTGCTCGCCGATGCAGGTCCCCTGGGCTACCTTTCTATCGCCGCCCACGGTCATGCCGACGCCCTAGCTCTGTGGCTTTCTGTGGGGGGGCAGGAGCTGCTTGTGGATCCCGGCACTTACGCCTATCACACTCAAAAGGCATGGCGGGATTACTTCCGGGGTACCTCGGCCCACAACACCGTGCGGGTGGATGGCATGGACCAGTCCCTATCGGGGGGCAATTTCATGTGGCTGCATCATGCGAAGGCACGCTGTGTCGTCTGGGAGCCTGGCGAAAAACAGGACCGCTGGGTAGGGGAGCACGATGGTTACCGACGGCTTAAGGACCCCGTCACCCACCGTCGAGAAGTCATACTCGATAGGGATGCGGGTAAATTGTTGGTGCGTGATCGCCTCGAATGCCGTGCTCATCACCGTGTGGAGCGCTTCTGGCACCTGGCGGAAGATTGCGTAGTTTTTCAGCAGGGGAGGGAGGTTATGTTGCAGAAAGGCAATGTGATGCTGGGCATTCGACCCCAAGGAACAATGGCGACGATCATCGAAGTGGTCACTGGGCGCGAAGATCCACCCCTAGGTTGGGTTTCGAGGCGCTTTGACGTCAAGGTACCTGCTAGCACGCTGGTCATATCGGATGATATTACCGGGACCATTACGCTCGAGACCGAGATTACCTGGCAGCTCCTAGCGCAGCACTGACTCATGAACGAATTCGAGGAGATTGTTAAGTGAAGATTAGCGTCTTCGGTCTAGGTTATGTTGGCGCGGTATCGGCCGGAGTACTCGCCAAGGACGGACATCAGGTGATTGGGGTCGACCCGAGTGCCACCAAGGTGGCTCTTATCAACGCGGGCAATACGCCGATCATCGAAAAGGATATTGGCGAGATTATTGCCCTGGCCGTGGCCGATGGGCGCCTGCGGGCGACCTCGGATGTAGCCGACGCCATAGCGAACTCAGAGCTGTCGCTCATCTGCGTCGGTACTCCCAGCCAACTCAACGGCAGTTTGGACCTCACGTATGTGCGTCGGGTCTGCGAGGAGATCGGTGATGCCCTGCGCGGAAAGAGCGACTTTCACGTAGTGGTGGCGCGCAGCACGATCCTTCCCGGTACCATGCGTGATGTGATCATTCCTACCCTAGAGGATTCATCCGGCAAGCGGGCAGGGACAGAATTTGGGGTCTGCAACAACCCGGAGTTCCTGCGCGAAGGCACGGCGGTGTATGACTTTTATAATCCGCCCAAAACCGTGATCGGCGAGACTGACAGCCGCAGCGGCGATATCTTAGCGCGGCTTTATGGAAACCTCGATGCGCCGCTTGTTCGCACCGACGTGGCGACAGCAGAGATGGTGAAATACACTGACAACGTTTGGCACGCGCTTAAAGTGGGTTTCGCTAATGAGATTGGCAACATTTGCAAGGCCGTGGGCCTCGACGGCCATCGCGTCATGGATATTTTCTGCCAGGACACCAAGTTGAACATCTCTCCATACTACTTAAAGCCGGGTTTTGCCTTCGGTGGTTCCTGCTTGCCCAAAGACGTGAGGGCATTGACCTACAAAGCTCGTAGCGTGGACCTAGATATGCCCATCCTTAACGCCATCATTCCGAGCAACGAGCGGCAGGTCGAAAAAGGTGTCAAAATGATTACCTCGTATGGCAAGAAAAAGGTGGGCATTCTGGGTTTCGCGTTTAAGGCTGGCACGGACGATTTGCGAGAATCGCCGCTTGTCGAGGTGATCGAGCGCCTGATCGGCAAGGGTTACGATCTTAAGCTTTACGATCGCAACGTGAGCCTGGCGGCCCTAACGGGCGCCAATAGGCATTTCATTCTCAATCACATCCCACATATCTCTAGACTGATGGTGTCCAGCATGGAGGAGGTGCTCGCCTTCGCTGAGGTACTGGTCATCGGCAACGGCACTGAGGAGTTCAAGACCATCCCGGATCGGCTAAGGGCCGGCCAGATCGCCGTTGATTTTGTGAGGATATCTCCGAGCAGCAGTCAACCTGGGCGGTACGAAGGGATTTGCTGGTAGATAGGGACAGGATGTCTGACAACAAAGCGGCCACAACCTTGCCGATCTAGCACCGGCGAATCCCTTTTTGCCCACGATCTTTTTCATAAGGACAGTGAATGACAGATTGGCCCCGTCGTGTCCTCATTCTGGTGGAGAATCTACCATCGCCTTTTGATCGCCGAGTGTGGCAGGAGGCAACCACTCTGCATGCCAGCGGCTATGCTGTGTCTATTATCTGCCCTACGGGGAAGGGCTGCGAGGCTCTTTATGAAGCCATCGATGGTATCCACATTTATCGCTACAACCTACCGACCGAGGCGGTGGGCGCAAGAAGTTACATCGTGGAGTATTCGGCGGCTT
>JBAPTW010000181.1:0-1747 GCA_049282355.1 Gammaproteobacteria bacterium
AATACGCACTATGAAGTCAAAGCGTATCCTATTGATGCGCAGCAGCAATTTCAGTTCATGACAGATATCACCGTGCGTGCCAAAGCGGCTCTCATTAGCCTCGGGATCGAGCCGGCAACGATACCGCCCTCCCTTATTCCGCCGCCAACGGGCGGCGAATCGCTCTACCCGCCACGCCAACGCATGAGTGATGAGAACAAATGACAGTACCTAACAGCGACATCGCCCAGCTTCAATCGGCTAGCGGATTTGCTAGAGATTGAGGAGGCAAATCCCTAGTCTGAACAACAGCTTTTGCACATAAGCCTGTTGCTCTCGATGGTGTTACTCGGGACCGGAGGTGTTACGGCTGCCCAAACCGAGCGCGGCAGGAGGTGACACAAACTACGCGGTGCTACTAGGGGTTTTCCTCTATTGATTGTGCTGATCGGTGTTGGTAGGGTCAAGGCTGCAGGATATCCCTAGAACAAGGGTTTAAAATCTGCTGCGCTCGCCGGGGTGGAAAAACCCTCTAAGGAGCCATTGTAATAACCGCAAGCTTTGCAACAGTCTATGAGCACATCCATACTGCCAATGGCCGATATGCTGTCACCCCTGGAACCCAACCCGAAGCAATTCGATCGCCGGCACGTGCCTCCGGAAGGTCCTTTAGAAGCGCCTCGTCTTTACTTGGTCGGCGAAGCTCCTGGTGCCACAGAAGCCGAGATGGGGAGGCCTTTTGTCGGGCCTGCAGGCAAAACGCTGCGCAGGTTACTGAGCGAAGCCGGTGCGGACCTAGCGCACGTTCGTATCAGCAATGCCGTGCCCTACCGACCGATCGTGCGAGCCGAGGCGGGAATTATCCGTAACCGCAAGCCGAGTGTTCGCGAGATCCGTCATTTTGGCAAAGCCGTTCTAGCGGACATTGCCCACACTAAACCCGCCGTGATCGTCGCCCTCGGTGCCTCGGCCGCGACCCTTTTCGATGTGCCGCTGCCCATCACGGAGGCACGCTTGGGCAGTTTCCTCTTTGATGGCACACTGCTGCGGGTCACCTATCATCCGGCTTATCTGCTGCGTGCCGCAGGTCAGAAAACCGACCTGTGGCAGCAAGCCCGTTCAGATCTGAGGCGGTTTTGGGATGAGGCGCAAGAAATAGAACAGACCCTCCAAAGTGACCGAGCATGAACCGATCGGCTCTTCAAAATCACTCGTTTGTCCAAGCCAATTGCTGAATTTCTCCTTCAGCCCACCGCAAGGCAGCGTAATCCTTATCTCGCGGTGGCGCTTTTGGCTTCGAGGCCAGGCCTTATTCTGCTGATGCGCGCAACCTCTTGCAAGCGCCTGAGCACACGCCTGTAGTTCACAATCGCTTTGAAAAACCAACTTCTGGCAATGCACTCTCTCTAAGAGGATGGGAAAGCAGTGAGTAAACGCATCATGGAGGCAAATACCATGTCGGAAAGAATTGCGAAGCTAACATTTGAAAGCATGGAGTACGATTTTCCCATCGTGCGAGGTAGCGAAGGCGAGATGGGAATGGACATTCGCAAGCTCAGAGATCGAACGGGAATCATCACCCTGGATGAAGGCTTCGGCAGTACCGGCTCGACCAAAAGCGCCATCACTTATATCGATGGGGAGCAGGGAATTCTCCGCTACCGCGGGTATCCCATCGAAGAGCTTTGTGGGAAAGCCAATTTCATGGAAGTAGCCTATCTCCTCATCTATGGTGAGCTGCCCAACGAGCAAGAATATGAACAATTCG
>JBAPTW010000182.1:0-14066 GCA_049282355.1 Gammaproteobacteria bacterium
GCGATAGTGGCCATCCTCGCCACGATAGCGGTCCCCGCTTACACCACGATGATGATCAACAACCGTATGGCTGGCGAAATTAATGACTTCGTCGGGAGTTTGCATTTCGCACGCAGTGAAGCAATCAAACGCGGGCTCAATGTGGTGGTCTGTAAGTCCTCGGACGGCAATACATGCACCACGGCAGGCGATTGGAGCCTAGGCTGGGTAATTTTTCAGGATACCAACAGCGATCAGGACAGAGATGTTGCCGGCTGCCCTGGCGAGCCCTGCGAGCCGTTGATCAGTGCTCATAGCGCATTCGAGAGTAGCGATCAGTTCGTCGGCACAGGTAATCCTGCGGATTGGGTTCGATTTAGTCGCAATGGATTTTCTGGTAACAGCTTTGGGACTTTCACGCTGTGCGAGAGTGGTCAGGATCGCAAAAAGGCCCGAGCCATCATCATTTCGCGCACTGGCCGCATCCGCTTGGGAGAGGATACCGACGGAGACGGGATTGTCGAGGGTGGCAGTGGCGACGTGTCTTGTTCATAACCCAAGAATGAGGAGTACCTACCGTGGCAAACGCTTTTCACTGTAGAGGCTTTGGCCTCCTCGAGGCGCTCGTTGCCTTGGTCGTGATCTCCATCGGGCTTTTAGGCGTTGCCGGCTTGCAGGCTTATGGTGCCAGCTACAATACGGTCGCTCGAGCGCGCGGCATCGGTGCGCTGCACGCGCTCAGCATGATGGACCTCATGCGAGCCAACATCTGCGGCGTTGCAAATACCAACAACCCCGATTGGCCGCAGCAGTGCAATCCGTTAGTCGACAACAGCTTCTCCTACGACAAGCAGAGCTCTCAAAACCCTCTTCCGTCAGGTTTTCAAGCCATCGCCGATCCCGGCACTGGCAACTACTGTGAGACAGCGGGAGCGGCTTGCAACAGCCAGCAGCAGGCGGCTGCCGATCTTTGGCAGATGGCGCAAGCGGTCGCCACTGATCTCCCCGCAGGCAGCTTGACCATCGACTGTAACGACGCACCGTGTACCAATGCTTCCGCCTATACCGTTACTGTGACCTGGCGGGAAAAACAGATCGTGCGCGATAGTGGCAATAACTTTAAGAGCGTCAATGGAAATGACTTGGTTGAGCAAAGCTTCAGCACGGTGTTTCAGCCATGAACAGAAAATTTCAGACGGGTGTCGGCTTAGTGGAGATTATGGTCGCTGTGACAGTGAGTCTATTGCTGCTGGCGGGCATGATTCGAATTCTGATCGGCAACAAGCAGACATTTCAAGCCCAGAATGCGCTGCAGGGCCTTCAGGAGGACACGCGCGCGGCCGTGACCATGCTGAGCGATGTCATCGCCAATGCCGGGTTTCACCTCAATCCCTTGGCGGATCCAATCGATCTCTTCGATCCCGCCAACAACGATGTTGACGATACCGGCAACGCCGTGATCGATGGCGAAGCATCGGGCGTGAACCCACATAGCGTTCCCGATCGCTTCACGGTGAGCTTTCAGAGCGACGGCTCACTGTTCGATTGTCTGGGCGACACCCACAGTCCTGCGCTCGCAACTCCGGCCAATCCTGCCCTTATTCGCAACGTGTTCCATATCTACAAGTATTGGGACGCACACGCCAACGAGTACAAGTATGAACTGCGGTGCGGGGTCAGCGTCACCAGCGCCCTCGGCACGGCAACGCGTAATCCCCAGCCGCTGGTCAATAACGTGGAAAACATGGCGGTGCGCTACGGCGTGGACAGCAATCTTGATGAGTCGGTGGACCAGTATCTTTGGGCCGAGGAGGTGAATGCGCTTGGTCAGTGGGACAACGTGCGCGCGCTCAAGCTTGCGCTGCTGATTGCCAGCGATGAAATCGTGAAACCGGTGGCCGAGACCAATCTTCTTAGCTTTTCGCTGCTCGGGGCAGTGGTGCAGGTCGCCGACGATCGGCGTGCACGTCATGTGATCACCCGTGTCGTTGCGCTCAATAATCGATTGCACCAGACAAACTAGGAGCGAGCTGCAGACCATGAAGACACTCGCAAAACAATCATCGGGCTTTGCCCTGATCACGGCGCTGCTGTTTCTGACCGTCATGACCATCCTGGGCGTCAGCGCAGTCGGGAGGATGACGCTCCAGGAGAGGATGGCTGCCAATCTTCGAGAAAAGGGCCGGGCTGATGAGGCAGCCAACGCGGCGCTTCGTCAAGGCGAGCTGTGGGTTTTCAATGAGGTGGGCTATCCGAAGCCAGCCGCTTCTGCTCCGGCTGGGGGCGATCCAATGCCGGACGTTTGGGTTGGCGATGCCCTTGAGACCCTACTGGGGCTCGGCTATGCCGACGACCATTTCTGGAACGGTAACGCCGGTGCTGTCAATGTGAATCCGCATCAGCTGAATCAATTTGCCCTTGAGCCCCCTGGGGGATGGCCTGCCCACGCTGCATCGGCGGGGGTTGCGAGCTCGCCGCAGTTTTTTCTCGAGGAATCGCTCGCGGCATCTCTTGGCAGTAGCTTGACACCGGCGAGCCAAGGGGGCAGCCGGACTGAAGCGAAGATTTACTTCTATCGGGTCTCGGGGCGTGGAGTGGGTGGAAACGCCAGCGCCATATCCATCCATCAAAGCGTTTACGGTCGAGTCTATTGAGGCTTGTTTGTCGAGGGGCGCCTTGCATGCCATTTCTATTTAAGAGGTTATAGCGATGATCAATCGATCGCAGAACCAGTGGCTCCATCTCCTGGCCGGCTTCGGTGCCGGAGTGTGTTCCGCCACGGCAGGGGCCACCCCCTATAACATTGCCGATAAGCCGCTTTTCCTCTCCGTGAGCGTGCCACCCAATGTCGCCCTGACCCTCGATGATTCGGGCAGCATGGCCTGGGGTGCGGCTCCCGATGGCATCGCGGCGTGGGGCTACAACAACGAAACGATAAAGAACACAAGGCGCTGGAAGTCCTCCACCTTTAATCCCATTTACTATGATCCCGAGACGGACTATGTTCGGCCGGTAAATGCCGTCAATAATTCACTCTCAACCAGTTTCACTGCCGCCTACTTCAATGGCTTCATTACCAGCCGGGGAACCGTCAATCTCTCGACGAGTTACCGTCCAATGGATGTTTACGATCCGAGTTATTCCACAAGTGATTCGGTGAGTGATACGCATCGTCATTTTGTGCAAAACCCAACCGCTGATTACTATTCTGTTAATAATTATGACTATCGCAACACCGGCGTCCCCGCCTATTATTACAGATTTGATTCCTCTAAGTTTGGCGCGAGTGGGTGTCCGGCGGGTGGGGATACCGATGACGATGACTGCTACACACGCATCGTTGTCAGCGCGACCTCTGGACCATTGGGTAGCGACGAACGGCAGAACTTCGCCAACTGGTATTCCTTCTATCGAACCCGAAATCTTGCCACGGTTTCCGCGGCCTCCTTGGCCTTTTCGCAGCTCGGTGGCGAGACCCGCGTCGCTTGGCAGAACCTGAACAGCTGCAATGGCTTTGATAGTGGGTGCCAGGGCTGGAGCACCAGCACCTATGACAGCCAGATTCGCAAGTTCGATGGCAGCCATCGTCAGAACTTCTACAACTGGCTTTTCCGGCTCCCCGCTTCGGGAGGCACGCCGCTTCGCACCAGTCTCATTCGCGCCGGCGATATGTTCAAGACCGATCGGCCTTATCACGATGATCCCGGCGTCAACTCGAATTTCGGGCCTGTTTGTCGGCAGAACTATTCGATCGTCATGACCGATGGTATTTGGAACGGTGACAATCCTGCCGTTGGCAACGTCGACAATAGCACTCAAGCCTTGCCGGACGGGGTGACTTACACGCCGCGCATGCCGTTTATGGATAGCAATAGCAACTCGCTGACCGATATTGCCTTTGAGTACTGGGCCACCGATCTGCGCAACGATCTCGCCGACTCGCCATCCTTGAAGCACGAGCCGGTCACCGGGGACGAGACCATCGAATATGACGATCCCAACATTACGGGTAACGTAAATGCCAGTGCAACGCTGACCAAATACTGGAATCCCAAGAACGATCCCGCCAGCTGGCAACACATGGTGAACTTCGTCGTCGGCGTTGGCCTATCGGGTTGGCTCACCGAGCCCAACCTCAAGTGGGAAGGGGATACCTATGCAGGAGGTTATAACGCCCTTGCCACGGGCCATGCTTCGTGGCCAGGCACGGGATCGGATACCGTGCCCGGGAACGTCTACGACCTTTGGCATGCCGCCCTCAACAGCCGAGGCCAGTTTTTCAGCGCTGAGAGTCCGGAAGACGTCGTCACGGCCTTCCGGAGCATTATTCAACGCATTCAATCCAGCTTAGGCTCAGCCTCCAATCTGGCCCTAAACGCGGGCAGCGTGTCCTCATCGAGCCAGTTGTTTCAAGCAGTTTTCGATAGCGCGGACTGGTCGGGTCACCTGCTTGCGCGCCCCTTCTCCGATGGTCATGGGAATATGAGCTGCTCAGATGAGGACAGAGGCGAGGTCTGTCCTCCGGTCTGGGACGCTGGCTGCAGTCTTACCGGCGGTGTTTGTCCGGCCACCGGTGGCGACCAGACGGCACAGGATTGGAACACGGGGCGGACCATCCTCGCCTATGACGGCAGCACCGGTAAACCGTTTCGCTGGAACGATCTGACAGCGAGCCAACAGGCCGCTTTGAGCGCTGGCGATGCTGATCCCGCTGGAGCAGAGCGGCTGAATTATCTGCGCGGTGATCGCAGCAATGAGGAACAAAACGGTGGTTCCTATCGGAATCGAATCACTCTGCTCGGCGATATCGTGCATTCGACCCCGGCGTATGTTGGTGCGCCCGAGAAGGAGTATCCAGTCGGCGCCTGGGTGGACAAACTCGGCGGCTCCGCATCCGAGAGCGGTTATGGAAGCTTTCTTTCCGGTTACGCGACCCGCCAACATGTGGTCTATGCCGGCAGTAATGGTGGTCTGTTACACGGCTTCCGAGCGGGCCATTTCGATGGCAACGGAGCGTATCAGACTTCAGACAACGACGGACGGGAAGTGCTGGCCTACGTCCCGTCCCAGGTGTTTGCGGAGCTGGCTCGCTTGACGGATCCCACCTATCGCTCCGCCGGATTGCACAAGTATTTCGTCGATGGCGAGCTGGAAGCGACGGATGCCTATTTCAATGGGAGCTGGCATACGGTGTTGGTGGGAGGGCTCGGCGCCGGGGGGCAGGGTATTTTCGCACTTGATGTCACCGACCCCGCGGGATTCTCCGAAGCGAGTGCTGGAAATACCGTACTTTGGGAGTTCACCGATGCCTACGATGATGGCACCTACACCGGCGATGATCTCGGGTTCACCTACGGGCAACCCCATGTTGTGCGGTTGCACAACGGGAAATGGGGCGTATTGGTCGGTAACGGCTACAACAACACGGCCAACAGTACGCTTACGGACCCCAACATCAGCGCTACAGGAAATGCTGTGCTCTACATTCTCGACGTTGAGAACGGCACGGTGATGGCGAAGCTCGATACCTTCGAAGGAACGGCAGCGCCCCATAGCGGAGGTCGGCCGAATGGACTAGCGACGGTGACACCAATCGATCTCGATGGGGACGTGGTCACCGACTATGTCTATGCGGGTGATCTCTACGGCAATGTCTGGCGGTTTGACTTAACCGCGACATCTGCGGGCAACTGGAAGGTGTCTGAATTTGGGAGTGGTGGTTCGACACCGCTCTTTGTCGCCGAGGATGCCAATTCACCGGCCAAGCGTCAACCGATGACCACTCGGGTTTTAGCCGATGTTCACCCAAAAGGTTTGAGCTATGGGGTGATGGTGTATGCGGGCACCGGTAAGTACTTTGAGGATGGTGACAATGCGGCGGACACCACCACGAACCACACCGTGTACGGTGTATGGGACGCTGACTTTGCGCCCTTTTCTTCCGCCGGTACAGTAAGTCCCTCGTATACCCATGATATCCGCCGGGCTCAGCTGCTCGAACAGAAAATCGAGTTTGATTTCTTCAACCCGGTGGAAGGTGAGCGCGAGCGCATTCTATCTAAGGGCGATGTGAATTGGACGACCGAGGTGGGCTGGTATGTGGATCTCCAGCAAGGCAACAGCACTTATAACGATGGTGGAACGCCTGATGATCCCACGGACGACGATGTCACACCCGCAACGAGCTATACCCTTCAAGGCGAAATGGTGCAATCAGATGCGGTGATTGTCGGTGACACCCTGGTAGTGCCCACCACCATTCCTAGTCAAGATCCCTGTTCCACAGGAGGCTCGGGTTGGGTGCTGGCCTTGAGTAAAGGGAGCGGCGGAAGGCTTCGTTATGCACCCTTCCACATCATTACCGGCACGAAACCCATCCAGGGACGCTACGTGGCTAACTCCATGGTGGGAACCCCGACTTATATCTCGCGCCAGCTGGTGGTTCCTCTCGGTGACAACAGCCAAGGAGAAGATGGTGTCCTGAGAATGCCATTTCAAATCCGTGGAGAGGGACGGCAAAGCTGGCGGGAACTTCGATAATCGAGATAAGGGGATCAAGCATGCTTCGGAAAATGATGTTGATGGCAAGCGGTGCGGCTTTAGGGTTAGGCATTACGTTCTCGAGCTTTGCAGCCGAGACATTCAGCGCAATAACCGTTCTCGAAAAACTCGATATTCGGGAAATGGTCATGGTCACCAACGACGGGCAAACGTATCGCCTCTCGCCCGAGCTGATACCGAATTTTCACCAACAACAAATTGACGGTCAGCTCCGAAAAGGTTTTTTAGTTCGCATTTCCGGCCATTATGGACGCACCCGAAACGGCGACCGCGAGCCCGTCATCGAGCACATCCAGCACGTTGCTCGCTAGCCAGCGTTCTTGCATCTTATTAATCCTACATCAGGAGACCAATGTGAAGCGAAATTCGCGTCGCATAATTAAGGGTTTTAAAGGTTTTACGCTCATCGAGCTGCTCATCGCAGTGGCTATCGTTGCTATTTTGGCTGCTATCGCCTATCCAACGTATAGTGACGCCGTGCGCAAAGCGCGGCGGGCAGACGCGAAATCCCTGCTATTGGAAATCGCTGCGCGTCAGGAGCAGTCCTTCTCGTCTCGAGCTCCAAATACCTATGCGCAAAATTTGACCCAGCTTGGCTACGCCAATCCCCAGCCAACCGAGGGCGGTTGGTATACCGTATCAGTGACTGCTGCTACGAACACCGCCGGCGCGGCTTGCGCTGGTACAACTGCAGATCCCTGCACTGCTTTCACGCTCACGGCTGCGCCCCAAAACGACCAAGCGAAGGATAAGTGTAAGGGTTTTACTCTCGATCACTTCGGCGTCAAAGGCCTCGATCCAGACATCGCCACTTTGGTCGCAGAATGCTGGTAACGAAATAGCATCGTTGGCCCTGATCCGGATCGCGACAATACAACATCAATGGATTGGCCGCGACTCGGATCAAGGCTCCTTTAACCTCACCTTATAGTTACCTCGATTTTCGTCATACTCAAGGGCAATCAACCCTTGTCCTGCCGCCTCCTCCAATAGCTCGGAGAAAGTTCGATAGCCGTAGTAGGTTTCGCTAAACCCAGGATGAACCCGGCGGATGGTTTGCTTCACCAAAGAGCCCCACAGCGGATCGTAATCAACTTCCAATGAGCGCACGATAGCCACTAGGCGATCGAGGGCTTCCTGTCTCTTGTTTGAGGGCTTTCGGCCTGTTTTTCTCGCCGGACTGGTTTTCCGCGCAGTGCGGATAAGGTCATCATAGTAAATAAACTCATCGCAGTTGGAGATCAACAAATCGGATGTGGAGCTCTTTACGCCGCAGCCGATGACTCGCTTGTTGTTTTCTTTCAGTTTTGAGACCAGCGGAGAGAAATCGCTGTCGCCAGAAAGCAGTGCAAAGATGTCGATATGCTGTTTTGCGTAGCAGAGATCGACCGCATCCACAACCATATGGATGTCGGCACTGTTCTTACCACTTATTTTTGTCTGCGGAATATCGATAAGCTCAATTCCCTGAGAATGGAATTCTCGAACAGCCTCACGATAATTACTCCAATCACAGTAAGCCCGCTTGTAAACGATGCGACCTTTTTCTAGCAGTCGCTTAAGAATAAGTTCAATCTCAAATCGCTCTCCCTTCAGCTCTCGAACGCCAAGCGCAAGATTTTCGAAGTCAACGAAGACAGCGATTAATGGCTCGTCTGTTACCGTTTTTCCTTCCAATTTGATCCCTCAATAAAATGACCCGCCTTTTAGTATATCTTGGTAGCGCAGCCTATGGGATGAGCTAGGTGCCCACAAGCCTTGCAGTAGTCATTATCTCGCGATCAGAGAACTTGGTACAGGATCCGCGGTATACTGGGACCTAACACTGCTGCTGCGGGGCTAGCCGGCGGGCCACTGCGCTGGCTTTGCTGTAACCTGGGCTGGTGCTGCATGAGGAGAGCTGCTTTGGAGATCACCGCTCTCGCCTGAGGTGGCGACCTTGCCTTTCTAGAGGCTGCGGTGGAACCGTCAATAGCGCGGTAGGGCAGAGAGAGCTTATGCGGCTAGCAATGCGCGGGATTGCAGTTCGTAAGGTGCATTGTCTACTGGTTTAAAGAATGAGGAGAGAAGAATGGCTATTGAGGCGCGGGGAAGAAAAATAGAAACGGATGAAGAGGGATATCTGGCCGATCGCACGCAATGGAACAAGGATGTCGCTGTGGCGCTTGCCAACGATGAGCGTATTGATATGAGCGAGACCCATTGGGGGCTCATAGACTATGCTCGGCAGTACTATGCAGAAAATCAGGTACATCCGACGATGCACATGCTCGTGAAAAACCTGGGCAAGGCCAGCGGTAAGGCTTTCCATGAGGAAAAAGGGTATGTGAGCTACCTTTACCAGCTATTTCCCAAGGATCCCATACGACAGCTGTGTAAAATCGCGGGTCTCCCCAAACCTCTTCCAACAGAGCACGACGGATAGGCAACGATTTTTCTTGGATGGCGCTTAATATGATGTTTGCTATCAACAGTTAGAGATCTCCATGAACACTATTGAAGAAAGTACAGCGGATGGCGGGCAACTCGTTTCTACACCGCCCATCCGTATTCTGCTTATCAATCCACGCTTCCCGGAGAGCTTCTGGAGTTTTCGCTGGGCTATGGAGGACGTGCTGCAAGGCAAAGGTGCGCTTAATCCTCCCCTTGGGCTGGCGACTTTGGCGGCGTTATGTCCACCGAGCTGGGAAATTGAGATCGTCGACGAAAATATCGAGCCCATACCGATCAAGCCCCGCGTCGACCTTATTGGTATCTGCGGCATGGGGGTACAATTCGAAAGGCAGAAGGAATTACTCAGATACTATCGGCATCGTGGTTATTTTGTCGTGGCTGGAGGTAGTTATGCTTCTCTTTGTCCCGAGCGCTACGCTACTTTCGCCGATACCGTGGTTGCGGGCGAAGCAGAATACATTTGGCCTGGTTTTTGTCAAGACTTTCAACGCGGTACGCCGCAGCAATTGTATCGGGAAAAAGGTGTCGTCGATTTAAAGGATTCACCCACGCCACGTTTCGATTTGCTGAAGCTAGAAAAATACAATACCGTTAGCATGCAGTTTTCCCGCGGCTGCCCTTATCGCTGTGACTTCTGCGATATTATCGTGATGTTTGGTCGCCGACCACGCACCAAAATGCCGGAGCAAATTGGAAAGGAGCTCGATATCTTGCGGCGTCGAAATGTGCGTGAGATTTTCTTTGTCGATGATAACTTTATCGGCAATAAAGCCAAGGCAAAGGAACTGCTCCGCTACCTCGCAGCATACCAGCAACAAAACGGCTACTGTTTTCAGTTCGGTACGGAGGCATCACTTAATCTCGCACAGGATGCAGAGCTGCTGGATCTCCTTCGCCAAGCAAATTTCGCTTGGGTTTTTATCGGTATTGAATCGCCCGATGAAGAAAGTCTAAGAGAAACCAAGAAAACACAGAACACTCGACAAGATATTCTGGGTAGTATTCAAAAAATCTATCGTGCTGGTATTGATGTACTGGCGGGCTTTATCGTTGGTTTTGACAACGATACGGTGAAAACCTTTGATCGGCAGTATCGTTTTATCACCGCTTCTGGAATTCAGATCGCGATGGTGGGTTTGCTCACGGCGCTGCCGAAAACTCCCCTTTACGCTCGTTTGGAGCGGGAGGGACGTTTACGTCCTGACAGAGAAAATGCCGATAACACCCGTCCCAGTACGAATGTTGTGCCGAAGGGCATGGACTACGAAGAGATGGTAAGCCGTTATACCGATTTGTACCGGCGTTTGATTGACGATAAGGGTATTGCGGATCGCATCTGCAACAAGACCCGCTGGCTTCGTCATCCGGTTTCTCAGCCGATCTATACGATGAAAGAGCGAGTCGCGATACTTATGCGGCTATTTAGTCGGGGGTTGCTGCGGGGCGGTCCTGCGCGCTGGTATCATTTCTCGCGCACCTTGGTTCGGAGGCCGATACAGCTGTGGCCATTTATTATCACTGAATGGATTGCCGGTTTGTCGATGCAAAACTATGTCAAGCGTCGTTTTGGACTTAACGCCGCTTATGAGCGAAAATTAGGGCAGGCTACGTTGGACTTTATTCACAGGCATTTCGAAGCTTCTTTGCACCACGGCACTTTGGAGGTGTCGCTGCGATGGACAGAGGCAACGACACATTTGGCGGTTAAACTTCGAGGGGTTGTTGATCGCCGTTTCTTCACCCACGCCGTACGGCGAATCGATAGGCTCCTGCATCGCTCGGCAGCCACGGTAAGTCTGAGCATCGACGAGCCTTGTGTTGCTCAACAGGTTTACCTGGAGCACCTGTTAAGACGGCTCGCGCGTTACGGCGACCGAGTTTCCGTTCGGCTGAGTGAGCGGCTGCTACCTTTATTACCGGCCGATTCCACCTCTTTTCGTCTGGTGCTGAAGGAACAGGGACCCTATTGACCGTATACTTTAGCGAGACGAGATAATACCGAGGCTAGCCAGCAAAGTAACTGAAAAATAACAGCCGGCTGTGGAGAGCCTTGTGCGATGAAACGGGGTCGCAAGAATACCATGGCCGCCTTGCTCTGCTGCTGCTCGCAAGATTATGACAACCGCTTCTACCGCTCACATTGATCCATTCCCGACGCTCACAATGCTCGTCAAAGGCGCCGTGGCTTTGGCCAGGGCATAGCCACGGCGCAATCACCACTAAATTGATAATCGTCAAGGTAAGCCGGCTCGCGAGTCGTTAGCCTATAGAGTAGCGAATCTTGGCATGGTGCGAGCTTGGGCTACCTCTCAAGCTGTGTCACTCCCATGAATGCTGTTACGGATCTCGGCCCGAGGAGCTGTTCCAAAAACGGTGCGAGTGCCGGAGTCGCAAGGCGTCCGGCGGCTTGCTTCATTGAAGACTCGGTGCCCACTCGCCCGTTGTCGAAATAAATGCAACTTGGTGAAAGCAATGTTCACGAAGGAAAATAGCTACAACCACGCCCATGTCCTCGACCTACGAATCATGAGCGCAAGAATCAGAAAGCTTACACTGGAGAGTATTACGAACGCCACCTCTGGCCATCCCGGGGGATCACTTTCTGTGACCGATATTCTTACAGCTCTCTACTTCGGGAAAGTGAATGGAAAGCGGGTGGCTAACTATGATCCCCAGGATCCCAACCATGCCTATCGAGATCGAATTGTCCTGTCCAAGGGACATGCGGCGCCCGCTCTGTATTCAACCCTTGCCTATGCTGGTTTCATTGACAAGGACGAGGTCCGGTACAACCTGAGGCAGCTCGATTCTAGGCTTCAGGGGCACCCAAGCATGAAACACACGCCGGGTGTCGATTTTTCGACCGGCTCCTTAGGGCAAGGCCTTTCTGCGGCCGTTGGGATGGCTCTAGCGGGCAAGGAGCGCCGCATGAACTACAAGGTCTTCGCTATTCTGGGGGATGGGGAGATGCAGGAAGGCCAGGTGTGGGAGGCGCTCCTGAGCATTCCCAATAAGGGGCTCAATAACCTATGGGTGATTATCGATGCCAACGGCATTCAAATAGACGGCACTACCAAAGAGATCAACGATCTTGCGGTGCTAGAGGATAAGCTGAGGGCTTTCAACTTCGATGTGAAACGCATCGATGGACATATGTACGAGCGCATTCTGGACGCCTTGAATGACGTGGATGAGGAAGGGCTGCCAAGGAAGCCAAGAGCAATCATTGCCTACACCATCAAGGGAAAAGGCGTGACCTTTATTGAGGACAATGAAGATTATCACGGTACCGCCTTGAGCCAAGAAGAGCTCGCCAGTGCCTTGAACGGATTTGATACGACCATTAGGACTCTGGAAAAGAAGCGCCAAAATATGCGCTTCAACGAGATTGCGGATACCTTGGGCTTTGCTTCAATGTCAGAAAAGCAGTTTTTTTCTAAACCCCCTTGCCCCTCCAGGGCAGCAGAAAAAGTAGCTTTCCTGAAACCGAAGGCAACCCGAGAGGCATACTCGGATGCACTGCTTTATCACAAGGATGACCCATACATCTATACGCTAAACGCGGACCTTGCAAAATCGCTCAAGACCGACAAGGTCGCCATCAAGAATGATGGCAAACGAACCGTCAATTTAGGTATCCAGGAACAAAATATGATTGGCGCTGCCGCCGGTTTGGCGGCGGAAGGCTTCAAAGCGTTTGCCAACACCTTTGCCATTTTCCACATGCGGGCTACAGAGCAGATCATCAATAGCGTTGCCTACCCCAGCAGAAACGTAAAGCTCGCGGCCTCTCATGCGGGTCTTGCCACGGGATCTGATGGTGCCTCCCATCAATGCATCTCTGACATTGGCATCATCACGTCCATACCTAATATGCTCGTGGTAGAGCCTGCGGATGCCTATCAAACGCGAAGCCTAATGGAAAAAATTCTCCGGGACGACAGGCCCACCTATATCCGTCTCGGTCGAAATGCCCCCCCGCTGATCTTCAACGGCGATGATGACTTCGAGTTGGGGAAGGGTTATCAACTCACAGCGGGCGATGATGTGACATTGGTCGCGGCTGGCCTGACCTATTTGGCGCTGGAAGCAGAGCAAACGCTGCGAAAGCTAGGTATCAATGCTCGAGTAATCAATATGCCGACTATTAAGCCTCTGGATCGCGAGATCATTCTTAAAGCGGCGCGGGAAACTAAGGGGTTTGTGACGCTGGAAGACCATAATGTGAAGAATGGTCTGGGCGGTCAGGTCAGCGAGGTGCTGGATATGGAACCCGCTTATCTCAAAAGAATCGGTTCTGAGGATGAGTTTGGCACCTCTGCTCGAGATTGGCGGGAGATTTATGCCCGTTATGGCATCACAGTAGAGAATGTGGTGCGTAAGGCGTTCCAGGTAATCGAAGCATTCGAAAGGCGGCATGATCTTGCCGAGCAACGCAGCTTACAGGCTGATCGGGCTGCTTTAAGCTTAAATTCGGTCGGTGCCATGCCGGTTCAGCCGACGTTGCGGGAAGAATGCTTGAAGTCATAATTAAGCTGTTCCTGGAAAAAGGGAGGAGCTTATGAGGAAGGCACTGATCTCTCTAGGAGCGTGCGCTTGTGTGTGTTCCGGTGGCTGTGCCATGGTCGCCGGAGAGGCGGCGGGCGAAAAAGTGTACAATTCTGCTTGTGTCGCCTGTCACAGTACCGGGGCGGCTGGCGCTCCAAAAGTCGGTGACAAAGAAAGCTGGCGTCCGCGTGCCGGTGAGGGTCTCGAGGCGTTGGTCAATAATGCGATCAACGGCAAACGAAGCATGCCCGCCAGAGGTGGCAACCCGGGGCTTACTGACGAAGAGATCAAGCAGGCTGTGAGATATATGCTGGCGCGAACAGGGATCTCTGCCGACTGAAGGGAGGGTAATGATTACGGCACCAATCAAGCTGCCAGGCAACGCTGGGCCGAGGAGACTCTCCTCGAGCCAGCGCGCAATGTCTGCTCCTTGGGTTGATAACTATCCCTCGCCGTGATAGCGGAACGATACGTGGAGCTTGGTACGATACAATAGTGTGCCGTCATCGAGCACGTGTATATCC
>JBAPTW010000183.1:0-2141 GCA_049282355.1 Gammaproteobacteria bacterium
CTTGCTGCGCTGGCGCTGATCAAGGATCGGCTTCCGGCGTTCGAGTTCCGGGTGCTGGGTGGAGGAGATAAAGGTCCATGGGAGAAGCTAATTCGACAGTTTAACATCGATGGCGCTGTTCATCTACAGGGGACGTTGCCCTCTGGAGAGCCGGTTCTCTCATGGCTGGATGACGTCGACATTTATCTTCAGCCGAGTCTCAAGGAGGGTCTTCCCAGGGCCCTGATCGAAGCGATGAGTCGAGGCTGTCCCGCCTTGGGCTCGAAGGTAGCTGGGATTCCCGAACTGCTGCCTTCTGAGGTACTTCATCGTCCTGGTGACGCAAAGCAATTGGCGGCATTGATGATGCATATGGTGAGCAGCCAGGATTGGCGCGCAGCGCAAGCCAAGCGCAATTTTGATGTCGCAAAGGGATATGCCAAAGAGATTCTTGAGCCTCGTCGCCGGGCTTTTTGGCAGCGTTTTGCAGTAGCTGCAGCTAGCCAAAAAGGTTCACATTCGGGAGCTATGAGAAATGCCATCGCTTCGTAGCCCCCGAAGTGAAGGCAGGCTGATGTCTGGAATGCCTTCTTAAGCCTAGGTGGTTCTGAAGCGCCTGCCGAGAGGGGCGCGCTTGTGGGATTGTTGACATAACCCTATAGCCGTGAATCACCTTTCCTTAGCGCTCCTTATCTCACGATTTTCCAACGGATAAGGGGACATACTCAAATTGCATCTCCTATATACCATCTCTTAAAGGTCATAGTCCGACGATGTGAGATGGATCTGCTTGTAAGGCGGGTTAGCTGGTAGTGCCAGGGGCTCCAAGGAAGTTACGACGCAAGGAGAAAAGACATGGTTGTCGATCACACGGAAGTGAGCGCAAACAGGACGAGTGCTAGTGAGGCGATAGCGCACGACTTTTTGATTGAGGCAGGCGTCGTACCGATACGGCGGATTGCAATCATTGGAAATGCGGCGCTCTCGATGGTGAATTTTCGTGGTCCCTTGATTCGTGCGTTATCAAGACGGGGCGTAGAGATCTTTGCTGTTGCACCCGGTTACACGGACATATTGCGCGAGGAGGTTACAGCTGCCGGCGCTAAGGCGATAGAGATCTCGCTGGAACGGGCTGCGATGCGCCCGGCGCGAGATATGATGGATTTCTTACGTTTGGCAGCTATTTTGCGTCGGCTGAGAGTGGATGCCACTCTCAGTTATTTTTCCAAACCCGTCATATACGGCTCCTTAGCTGCAGGCCTGGCTCGCATACCTCGGCGCTTTGCCCTGATCGAAGGCCTGGGGTACGTCTTTGAATCGATGGGTAAGCACGAGGCTATTCGACGCCGCGCGTTGAGGGCGGTTGTGGCATACATGTATCGCCATGCGTTGGCTTTAAACGAACGCGTGTTCTTTTTGAATCCAGATGATGTGCGAGATTTTGTAAAGCGGGGAGTAGTGGCCGCAGAAAAGGTGCAACGGCTAGACGGAATAGGCGTAGACCTTAGCCACTACGCCCCGGTGCCAGCGGTCACAGAGCCAGTGACTTTTCTGCTCATCGCCCGCCTTCTCGCGGCCAAAGGGATTCGCGAATATGTGGCTGCTGCCGAGCGAGTAAAATCGCGCTATCCGAATACACGCTTTCTACTGCTCGGGGGCCTGGATCCTAATCCGGGGGCACTCAAGCAGTCGGAGGTACAGGCGTGGGCTCAAGATGGACTGGTTGAGTGGCCAGGTGAGGTGAGCGATGTTCGCGCCTGGATCGCGCAGGCAAGCGTGTACGTATTACCCTCCTATTATCGGGAGGGCGTTCCCCGAAGCATCCTCGAGGCCATGGCGATGGGACGTCCGATAATTACGACAGATTGGGTAGGATGCCGTGAGACAGTGGTACCCGGAGAAAATGGTTTTCTGGTGCCGGTAGAAAATGTAGAGGCAGTGACTCAAACCATGCTGCGCTTTGTCGCTCAACCATCGTTGATCTCTTCCATGGGACAGAGTAGCCGGCGTATTGCAGAGGAGCGTTTCGACGTGAACAAGGTAAATTCCGTAATCCTCAATGCCATGGGTTTATAGAGCTGTGGCTGTCCTGCGCAGCACCGCAATCGCAGGCGTAGCGGTTTTTAAAACAGCTTCTTATGGTGTCACAACCGATACCAGTA
>JBAPTW010000184.1:0-2069 GCA_049282355.1 Gammaproteobacteria bacterium
AAAGCCCCGAGTGCGCAACTTCACTCCCTCCGTTACCTCCGCAAATGCTTTTTCCACCCAACAAAACACCGTGATGATAAACTCGTCTATGGGCATGGCTATCTCCTCTAGGTCGGAATGTCATCTCTTCACTCCCAACCTACGACGATAGCTATGCCCCTTCAAGCCTTATCAGAAAAGTTGCACATCGCGTGAAGTAAGAATATTGGTTGACCGCCATGTTGTTCAGACGACGAACGGTTCATATTCACCTGTCATGCGTTTCGGAAGGGACGCATACTTCAAGTCAATGCAGGGCTGCCCGATTTATGCAAGTCTGGGTCACCTGCGTTCTGGCGTATTAGCTGGAGTAGTGGAGACCTCTCGCGGCCCCAACTGGCTCCTGGTAATACCACGAGAAGGTGACGAACGTATCCGGCGACTGCTCTATGAGATGTGGTCAGGTTTCATTGGCTTATATGACAGGCTGGTATTTGAAGTCGAGGCCCTTTACCCGGAAGCATCCACTGGTGCGATAGAGATTCGTCTGAATTATGGCGAACTAGTAGTATCTGACGACTATATAGAACCCACACAAGACCTGGCAATCGGAGAACCCGAGGTTACGGTCGAGCTTGAACAGCGGGTCGCGGAAGTTAAATTTCCTTCGGACTTTCTGACGCATTTCCAGGTAACCGGTCAGACCCCCGGGTCGAAATGGGTGCTGGACAGCGGAGCTGATTTGCCAGAGACTTGGCGCGTAGTGGAGATGATGTAGGAATGCCTTCAATTCTCTGGATGGTTGACGATGCGCCTCACTGATCACGATCTTCGGCAGATTGACGCGGCCTATCTGGACGGATTATCCGCGGAGGCGTTGCGCGAAGTCAGCAAGCGTCTTTGCCAAGATCTGAAGGAAGCCCGGGAGCGGCTCAACCAAACCCCGGAGAACAGCTCGCGTCCGCCGAGCACGCGCGCGCCGTGGGCCGCGGCAGCAAACGAGACGGAAGCGGAGGAACACGAAGAAGAGCAGGCGGCGGCTGAAGGCGCTGAGCCGAAGCAGGACTTGGGTGCGGAAGACGAATCCCCGAAGGAGCCGAAGGTCAAGGGGGACGCCGAGGCGAAGCCATCGGATTCGCAGCGCAAGCCCGGTAAGCAGCCCGGCGCACCAGGGCACGGTCGCACCCAGCACTTACCGGTCACCGGCGAAGTGGTGCATCGAGCCGAGCAATGTTCGGCGTGTGGGCAGGTGCTCGATAAGCACGCCCCGTTCGTGGCGTGCACCGGCCATTACGTGCTCGACATCGCCTGGGGTGATGAGGCAGCGCCGGGGATCCATGTGACCCACACCAAGCACCTCTATGGCGACACGGGCTGTGGATGTGGTCACCAGACGAGGTGCCTGCCCCAGCGTGCGGAAAAGGATGTGCAGTGGTCGGTCGAGATCTCGGAGTGGCATCTGGTCGGTCCCGGGCTGATGGCGTTTATCGTCTGTTTGGCGTTGAGGATGCGGCTCTCGCGAGCCCGTATCCGGGAATTGCTCGGCACCTGGTTAGGAATTACGCTCGCGACTGGGACACTGAATCAGTGTATACACGAGGCGGCCCATGCGGTGTTGCCGGTCGAAGAGCAGCTGATCGATGAGGTCAACCGCTGCGAGCTTCTGCACGGGGATGAGACCTCGTGGAAGGAGGCTGGCAAGAGTTTGTGGCTGTGGGTTTTCACCTCCACGGCGGTGACGTTTTATCTCATTGGTTATCGTACCCGAGAGTTGCTCGATAATCTGCTCGGCGAGGCTTTCGCCGGTTGGCTCATGAGCGATGGCTATCAAGCTTATCGGGCTTACCGAAAACGGCTGCGCTGTTGGGCTCATCTGGTGCGCAAAGCGCGTGGCCTTGAACAGAGCCTCGTCAAATCATCGCAGCATTTCGGTAGGCAAACCCTCGATGTGCTGCACGCGTTGATGCAGGCGGTATACGAAGCGCGTGAAGGCCCGAGCGAGGATCTAAAGGCGAAACATCAACGGCAACTGGAGGCATTTCGCGCTTGTTGCGAGCGCTACCAGGACGCCGAGCATGAGAAGACCCGCC
>JBAPTW010000185.1:0-8105 GCA_049282355.1 Gammaproteobacteria bacterium
TGAGGCACCTCACCGCCACCAGGCTTGTATTTAATGGTGTCGAGTGAGTGCAGCGGCAAACGGGTAATGCTGGCCAGTTGCCGAGCGAGCGTTGATTTACCGCCGCCGGCGTTGCCAAAAACTGCAACTCGCCTCATCCCAGGTACTCTACTCACTGAGCTGCTCTCCATGACGCCCAACGTCTAAGCATTTATCCGTCGTGCGCAAGCGAGATGCCTGAAACGGGCTCTGGCGCTGGTGCGCATGACGGATAAATGTCTGTTGGACTAAGCCGCGACTACGCCGATCTCGGCGGGTGCGGGCGGCCCAGCTCTTTATTGAAGGGGATTGTATTCCCGTGGAGAGAATCTGGGGAAGCGCGGTGCGGGAAAATGCCCGAGATCGACCCACCGATGGGACGCCTCATAAGTTTCAGGTTGGTTTTCCGGCAGGGATTGCGGGGCATTTTCTGGCGCATTTTGGGTCATTCTGGGCAACTAGGCCGAGCGAAGTCGCAGACCCGCGTAGGGCCTGTCGCAACGACGGGCTTGGTGGGTTTGAGGGGTCGTCGCTTGAGTCGTCAGCCTCCTTCAAAGCGTTTGGGCACCAGGAAGGTGGTGATCCGGAGCCGACCCTGGCGGCATAGCGGGCATGGATAGCCATCGAAGGGCACAGGGGGCTCAGCATCGGTGCGGGCCTCGGGCTGCGGTGGCGCGTCGAGTGCTTTGCGGATCGTCTCGAGACGTTCGCGGCGGCAGCGGTTGGCGAGGAAACCGAAGTGGCGGATGCGCATGAAGCCCTTGGGCAGCACATGCAACAAAAAGCGGCGGATGAGTTCGTCGCCCGACAGGGTCAGGACCTTGTGGCGGTTGCCGTCGCGGTAGTCCTTGTAATCGAGTTGCGCTTGATTTTCGTCGAAGCTCAGGAGGCGTGCGTCCGATAAGGCGATGTGGTGACTGTAACGACCCAGATAGTCCACCACGGTTTCGGTATGGGTTAGACAAGGCTTGGAGTAGACCACCCAGTGGCTGGCCATGAGCTGATCGAGCAGCGCATCGATCTGCTGGCGCTCTTCAAGGCGCGGGAGCTGGCCGCCCTCAAGTCGCTGGCGCAGACGGCTGACGAAGCCGCCGCGGATGTGCCGCGACAACGCCCTGACCGGAAACAGGTAGGTGCTCTTAGCCGGATGCCATTCGCCTTGGGTGGAGAAGGCGCCCCCGGGGATCAGGCAGTGCAGATGCACGTGCTGAGTAAGGGTCTGACCCCAGGTGTGCAGCATGGCGGTCATGCCCAGTTGACCGCCGAGGCGTTTTGGGTCGGCGGCAAAGGCTGAGAGCGTGGCCCACACCGTTTCGAACAGGAGTCCATAGATCACCTCGGGATGAAGTGGCACCCAGGGGTTCAGTGCATGGGGCAAGGTCACCACCAGGTGATGGTAGGTCACCGGCAACACCGCCGTTCGTTGCCGTTCGCACCAGTCCTTGGAGGCGCGGCGCTGGCAGCGCGGACAGTGACGATCGCGGCAGGCGAAATAATGGGGCTGGGTCTGTCCACAACGGTCACAATCCAAGCAAAACCCGCCCAGTGCCTCGGTGCGACAATCGAGGACATGACGGCAAACCTGCCATTGGCGGGGCGTCAGCCGATGCATGGGCTGGTAATGATCGAGGTTTTCGCGCATCACCTGCTGCAAGGAGGCATTAGCCATGATCCACCTCCAGGGCCGCAACCAGGTCATGCGCGCCTTGGCCTTCGCGGCAATCGGGCACCCAATGCACGTAGCGCAGAGTAGCGTGAATATCCTGATGGCCGAGCAACCGTTGGAGGCGATGGACGGGCAATCCCGCCTCCAACTGGTGAGTCGCGTAGGCATGGCGCAAGCTGTGAATGCCGCCGACCTTGACGACCCCGGCCTGCGCCTTGGCCTGGGTAAAGGCCTTTTGGATGCTGGTCTCGCTTAGAGGTACCTGAAGCGTGTGTCCGGGAAACAGCCACTCGCGGGGACGAAACCGTCGCCAGTAGGTCCGCAGTTGTTGCAACAGGGTATCCGACAACGGGATCAGTCGATCCTTGGCGCCCTTGCCTTGCTCCACCCGCACCAGCCGCCGCTCGCCATCGATGTCGCGCACTTTCAGCGCCACCAGTTCGCCGAGTCGCAACCCACAGCCGTAACACAGGGTGAGCATCATGCAATGCTTGGGGTTGGCGCAGGCGGCAAGAATCCGGCCCACCTCGGCGCGGGTCAACAGTTCCGGGATCCGTTGAGCCTTCTTCGGAATGGGAATGTCGACGTCGAAACTCGACCACCCCAACACCTGCAGATACAAAAAGCGGATGCCGTTCAGAAATAACCGGCAAGTGGCTCCAGACAGGGAACGCTCGGTGGCCAAATACTCGAAATAGCGGCGGATATCATCGATGCCGAGTTGATCCGGCGCACGGCGGTAATACCGCGCCAAGCCGGTGACGGCATACAAATAGCTTTCGTGGGTTCGGACCGAAAAGCCACGCACTTGCATGGCTTTGATCATCTTCGCGCGTAACGGAGTCATCGTTCGTTTCCTCGAAAAAGCCCCAATCGGGCTGATCCGAGTGTGAACGATGTGACTACAAAGATAGGCCTACCAAAGGCCCCGCGGAGCGGCTTAGTTCAACATGAAATAGACTGACTATCCTGCGTATTATGAGACGCAATCGGTTACTGACCAATCGCTACTTCCGCCCTGGGATTAAGTAGTTGGCATTGCGACTAGCAGATACTGGTCTTGACAAGTACGCACACCAGCTCTGTTTTCCTTCTGCTTTGCGACCTGCGTCTTACTAAACGCACGTCGCTTCTCAAGCGGGCCAATGTGTCGCCGCTATCATGCACATACGCAAATTTGCTCGGTGGTAGCGGTCGGTCATATACGCAATGAATGTCTCAAAGCGCTCGTCCCAGCCCAGGCTCCTCGATCAGGTGCGGGATGCCATTCGTGTCAGGCATTACAGCATCCGTACGGAACAAGCGTATCTTGGGTGGATCAAACGTTTCGTTCTTTTCCATGGCAAGCGCCATCCTGGCGAGATGGGCAAGGCAGAAATTAGCACTTTCTTGACCCACCTTGCCCTGACCGGAAAAGTCGCTGCATCAACGCAGAATCAAGCGCTCAATGCCATTATGTTCTTGTATCGTGAGGTTTTGAAGCAGGATGTGGGGTGGTTGGACGATGTTGAACGGGCGAGAAAGCCGTCGCGTCTTCCGGTCGTATTCACGCCCGAGGAGGCGAGAAGGGTGTTGACATTGTTACCCAAGGACAAATGGTTGATGACCAGCCTCCTCTATGGTTCTGGTCTACGTTTGATGGAGTGTGTTCGCTTGCGCGTCAAGGACTTGGACTTTCACTATCGTCAGATCACAGTGCGCGATGGCAAAGGTTACAAGGAGCGAGTGACGGTGCTTCCGGAGAAGCTCGTCGAACCGCTGCAGGCTCAGCTGCAGACCGTTGGGACGGTGCATCAACAGGATCTAAAAGAAGGTTACGGCGTAGTCTATCTGCCTTATGCTCTCGAGAGGAAGTACCCCAACGCCAACCGTGAGTTTGGCTGGCAGTATGTGTTTCCCGCTAGCAAACGGTCCATCGATCCGCGTTCTGGAGTGGAGCGTCGTCATCACATCTCAGAAACGTCACTGCAGCAGGCCGTTAAGAATGCCATTCGCAGAGCAGGAATCATCAAACCGGGTAGTTGCCATACGTTTCGGCACAGCTTCGCGACGCATCTGCTGGAAAATGGCCAGGACATCCGAACCATACAAGAACTACTTGGGCACAAGGATGTGAATACGACGATGATCTACACGCATGTTCTCGCGCGGGGCGGAAGAGGTGTACGCAGCCCGCTCGATTACTCTGGATAGTTGCGTTGCCATCGATCTTCAGAAAGGTAGTTTCGTAAGCGTTCACGGCCATTATTGCGGCCTCTCGGGATGGGGCGCTACCAAAGGAACGCACGAATCCCGCGTTCTACGGAGTTCACCGAGCTTAACTATGCCCGAACTCCTTAGATTTACGCCGTGAACGGTTACGTAATTTCCTGGCAGCTTCCCAGAGGGATCTCTGGCGTCCCAATCTGCTGGATCGCAAGCGCGAGTAGTGGCAACTCGGAAAACGCGGCGTATTAATCTCGGCGATTCTTTGATAGCCGACCTAACGGGGCTCGTCTGCTTCGCTGTCAGGCCCATGGGATAACACATACCTGGCTTGCGCCAGATCCCCTGCCCGGCCGGAAAGAACCAATATGTCGCCGACCCGCAGAGAAAATTCTTGCGGTGGGTAGGGTATTCGAATACCGCCTCGTCGCAGGGCGATGACCTCGACCTTCAGCTCTCTCAGCCCAAGCGTGGCGAGCGTTTGGCCAGGGCCGTACATGTCTAGAGAGAGTCCGGCGGTTTGCAACTCGTCTCCGGCATGAGCGGCCGCGTCGGGCCCCTTGTCGTCGCAGGAAAGTCCCGGTAGGAGTCGGTATTCGCCGCCGCGCACGGCCTCCATGTGCTCTTCTACTCGGGAATGGGGGACACCCATTAGCAACAGCAGTTGCGCGCCCATAAAAATGCTAACTTCCAGAGCTTCCGGCAAGACTTCCGTGGCGCCCGCGTCGCGCAGTGAATCGAGATCGGCCACATCCATGGCGCGCACCAAAATCGGCAGATCGACGCGGTGCTGACGCACCTGTTGCAGGATTTTGATGGCCATCTTCAACTCATCGAAGCTGATCACCAGTGCTTGGGCGCGATGCACTCCCGCCGCCTCCAACAGGCTAAAGCGTCCGGCATCGCCGTAGAGCACCGGTTTGGACGCGCCGCGCGCTTTGGCAACACATTCCGGATCGAGGTCTAAGGCCACGTAGGGCAAACCCTCCAGCTCAAGGAACCGAGCTAGGCTTTGACCCACCCGACCGTAGCCGCACAGGACCACATGGTGACTGAGGGAGTGTGCGGCTTCAGTCACCTGTTGCTCCTGGCTTGCCAGATTCTCTCGATAGCTGAACACGTTCAGCGAGCTGACAAACTGATAGTTCCAGCGCACGAACAGCGGTGCCAGTGCCATGGACAGCACCATCGTCGTTAGCAGAATCTGGCCGGCTTCGAGTGACAGCAGCTGTTCGCGCATGCTCAGGGAGACCAGCAGCAGGCCGAACTCGCCAACGTGGGCCAGGGCAAGCCCCGAGCGCAGCGCTATCGCCAGGTTGTGGCGAGCCAGGAAACCCACCGCGAGTACCACGGCGGGCTTTATCAGCACGATGGCGGCCAAAAGTGCCAGCACCGTCGGCCATCCGTCGATTAAGAACCGCATGTCGAGCTGCATGCCGATGGTAACGAAAAACAGGCCGAGCAGTACGTCCTGAAATGGCCGGATGTCGGCCTGAATCTGGTGCCGAAAGGGGGTTTCGCCCAAAACCATGCCAGCGAGAAAGGCACCCAGTGGCATCGATAGGCCCGCCACATCGGCGACGGCAGCGGCCGCGAAGATCAATAAAAGCGATGCCAGCAGGAAGATTTCTGCCGATCGGCTGGCGGCTACCCAGTGCATGATCGGGGTAGTGAGCTGGCGGCCGATCACAACCATGGTTATAAATACCGCTGTTGCCTTAGCAAGGGCGAGTAGCAAGACTGGCGCGAGTCCTTGCTGCGCTGTGGCCATGATCGGCAGGGCCACTAAGAATGGCAAGGTGGCGAGATCCTGAAACAGCAGCACGCCGACCACCATGCGTCCGTGTCGGGTGTTGAGATCGCCCTGATCGGTCATCTGTTTGAGCAGGATAGCGGTGGAAGACATGGCTATCGCACCACCCACGATGACGGAGGTTTCCAAAGGAAGCCCGAGTGCCCGGGCGGTTAGCCCACCGATGAGCGCGGTCACCGCGACCTGCCCTCCTCCGATTGCAAACACGGCACCTCGCGCTCGCCACAGAGTAGGCCAGGAAAATTCCAGACCCAGCATGAACATCAGAAACATGACGCCGAGCTCGGCCATGAAGCGGATCTCGGCGGCGTCCACCAGCCACGCGAGGCCATGGGGACCGATGAGCACGCCGACTGATAGATAACCCAGCACGGGCGGCAACCGCAGCAGGCGGAAGCCGACCACGCCGATAACCGCAGCGCACAGTAGGGTGAGAATGTCGATCAGAAGATGGTCATGCATCAAGGCGTCGTCCTACACCAGCCCAGGAAAGAGCCCGCTTGGCCTGTCTGGTATGGCAGAGACCCTGGAGCATGATCGACAGCGATTGACCGGTCGGTGAAGGCGTTAGATATTTTGCGAATGGAGCCAACCGCTCAGTTTGCCTTTTCAGCGTCCATTTCCACCGGTAGCCCCGCCTGCTTCCATTCCGGAAAGCCCTGTTGCAGTCGGCGCGCCTGCATGCCCTTGGCCCGCAAGCGAACGACAGCTTCAAAAGCGAGGACGCAATACGGTCCTCGACAGTAAGCCACGATCTCCTCGTTCGGGGGCAAGCGTTTCAGGTTCGCTTCCAGCTCCCCGACGGGTATGTTGATGGCGCCGGGTAGATGCCCTGCCGCGTACTCCTCCGGGGGGCGAACATCGAGCACGGTCACCAGACCCTCCCGGGCCCGTGCCAGCAGCTCCTCAGCCAGCACCGGCTCTAAACTATCCTTGACCGTAAGATAAGCGGACAGCAAGCGGTCGACTTCCGCAACGCGCCGCTCGGCCACGGCGCGCAGCGTGTTTAGCAGCGCGACCACGTCGTCGCCGCTGAGCCGATAGTAGACGCTCACGCCCACCTTGCGGGTAGCGACTAGGCCCGCTTGGCGCAGCTGCTGTAAATGCTGGGAGGTATTGGCGACGGTGAGCCCAGACACCTTGGCCAACGCGTCCACGCTGCGCTCGCCCTGGGCCAGGAGCTCCAACAGCTCGAGTCGATAGCCGTTCGCCAAGGCTTTTGCCACACGAGCAAACTGCTCGAAGAGATCATGCTTAAAATTGCTGCCGGCCATGAATGCGTTGTCTATTCAGGAAGTCTTTTGAACGGTTGTTTTTGACAGCGGCTGGTCTATTAGCCCTGATTTGCTCACGTCAGGCGCCCTGCGCTCTGAGTCTCTGCGCCAACGCCGATTAATGGGGTACTCGCCGGAGGAGCCGATAAACGGTAGCGCCAGCATCCAAAGAAGCGTGTTGCGTTGGGGATCTCTAAAGGGATCAAGCCCGATGGTCATTTGTTCGTGCCCTTCGGCGGGCTGCGATCGGTAGGTGCCGAGGAGCCGATCCCACCAGGGGAGATTGAACCCAAAGTTGCTGTTGGTCTCAGGGGGAAGGTGAGAGTGATGGATCCGATGCATGTCGGGCGTCACCACAAACCAGCGCAGCACCCGATCGAGGGCCGTCGGCATGTGTACGTTGGCGTGGTTAAACAGGGCGGTGGCGTTGAGCAGCACCTCAAAGAGGATGACGGCGACGGCGGGTGGTCCCAGCATCATGACCACACCGAGCTTGATCACCATTGAGAGAACGATCTCGATGGGATGAAAACGAACGCCGGTGGTGACATCGAAATCTAGATCCGCGTGATGCATGCTGTGCAGGCGCCACAACGCCGGAATGGCATGAAAAGCCACGTGCTGGAGGTAGATAATGAGATCCATCGCCACCACCGAGAGAACAACAGCAAGCCAGAAGGGCGAGCCTAGGGTATTGAATAGACCAAAACCATTCTCCTCGCCAAGCACGGCAAGGCCTACCGCCGCCATAGGGAAAAGTAAGCGTAACAACAGCGTATTCAGCAACACCATGCCGAGATTGCTCCGCCAGCGCGCCATCTTTGACATCATATGCTGGCGCCGTGGTGCGATCACCTCCCACAGCGCCATCAAGCCGAAGACACCAAAGAAAAATCCCAGCCGGATGACGGCTTCGTAGGTCAGAACCAGCTCCTGCATTTTCCTCTAGTCTCAACGGGGTCGATTGCTGGGCACGAGGTGCCGAACGTGTCCATGGTAGCTGGCCGCTGCTGCGGATAAATCATTTATCAATAGATAAATTGAATAATTGATACTTTAATGCTTTGGCTATGTCAAGCCATACGCATCATTCTAAAGATCCCATAATGGATGTCGGTGTTGCCGAGGA
>JBAPTW010000186.1:0-2708 GCA_049282355.1 Gammaproteobacteria bacterium
GGCGGCGATCTCGGCATCGGCGGCGGCCGTTCCTTCTTCAGCAACCGTACTGGCCTGGATCCAGAGTCGGCGCGTGAACTCTTGGCCCGTCGCTTCGAGTTCGGGCGGCGTCGGCGGAGCGGCGGCATTCTTGGCATTGCGCTCCTCTTTCCAGCGGTCGAGGAATTTCTTGACCGTGGTATACGATCCGGCGCCGATCCGGGCTTTGACGTTGACGATGGAAGGATCGAGACCTTCTTCCGTCAGGGCTTCGGCGGCTTCATTGACGAGCTCCTGGGTGAGGATGGCTTTTCCCATGAGGATGAAAAAAGAAAGGGGTTTCGTAAATTACGATAATATATTACGGTAATTATCGTAAAGAAAGGCATCCCTTGGCGGAGATTCCGTCCTACAATGCAAGATGAAATTTTCAAAACGGCCATGCCATCAAAATCTGCCTCACCCGCCGGAAAGATCTATCAGATCAAGATCACGCTGCTCGACATCGTTCCGGAAATCTGGCGGCGACTTCTGGTCCCTTCTTCCACAAGCCTCGCTGCGTTCCACTATCTTTTGCAAACAGCCATGGGCTGGGAAAATTCCCATATGCATGCTTTCCGCATTCGCGGAAAGGAGTACGGGATCAATTACGATGGCGAAGAGATATTTTCGGATGACGCAAATGATGTCTTTTTGGCCGATTTCCATTTCCGGAGCGGCAGCAAATTTTATTACACGTACGATTTTGGGGACAGCTGGCGGCATGGGATCGTGGTCGAAGCGGTCAGCCCGCCGGATCCGGAAGAGCGTTACCCCGTCTGTATCGGCGGCGAGCGGGCATGTCCTCCGGAAGATTGCGGAGGAGCATGGGGATATCTGGATTTGGTTCGCGTCATCAGGAATCCGGAGGATCCGAACCGGGAGGATTTGTTGGAATGGCTCGGGGGAGAGTTCGATCCGTCGGACTTTGATCCGGGCACGGTGAACCGGGCGTTGGAGCGGAGCCAGTTTCCCGCATGAGCGTTTGGTGCAAAAGCATTTTGACCGGAGCTTTTTATGGAGTAAATTCGCAATATGGATCTTTCGAGTGACTTTCTAAATTGCAATACGCCCAGATACTCCCACTTTTCTTTTTTTTGATGCATGGATCTTAAGAAAATTTTTGTAGACCCGAATCTTTCGGCGACGGCCAAAGCGATTTTTGTGATTTTAAGCGGTATGGCATTGTCGCCTAAAGATGAAAAAGATGTGGGCAGTGAACGATTGGCCAAATATATGAAAGAAGATATTGATGAAATCGAAAGGGCCTTGAAAGAGCTGGAGGAGTACTCAGGGTAGCAGCGAAACGACTGACGAGATGTGCGTTGCTGATTCAAGAGGAGACGCTTTTGTAGCTTCCCTCTTTCGGGGACGGCGAACAAAAGCACGTCATTCTTGCGGATCTTAACTCAAGGGCTTGATACAGATCATTCCCGCACCCCTCACTCTCGGTCATCCAACGTCGCATTCAGCTCCTTTTCGGTGATCCGTGCGTACTGCAGGGCATAGGCGGCGTTCTTGTGCCCCAACTGGCGCTGGACGGCCGCCACGTTGCCGGTCTTCTCCATGATGTGCCGGCCCATCGCGTGGCGGGCCGAATGGGGCGTGCGGCCTTTGACGCGGGCCAGGGCGCAGGTTTCGTTCCAGATTGCGTTGATGTTGACGGGGTTTAGGCGGCCGAGGCTTTGGGGCTTGCAGCTGGCCGGCAAAAAAAGGGCATCGGAGGCGTCCCAGTAGTCGGCATCCGGGGTGCGCTCGTGTTCGAGGTAGTCGGCGATCGCTTTCAGCCCCTGGCGGCTAATCTGGTAGCGGTGGGTCAGGCCGCCCTTTTCGGGAACGGAGACGGCCTGGCGGGCGGCGTCGATATCGACGAAGTTCAGGCGGGTGACGGCCGCCCGGCGCATCCCCGTTTCGATCAGCAGGTAGATGATGGCGCGGTTGCGCCAGGGGCGATAGCTCTTGCGCCGCGGGCGTTCGTCGGGCAACTCGGTGGTGAGCCTTCGGTTCCGTGACCGGCCGCCGATCACCGGCAGGCAGTCGGCGGCGTCCAATAGCTTGCGCCGCTCGGCCGGGGTCACGGCCCGTTCGGTCTCGAGTCCCGCGCCCAGCGCTTGGGTCTTGAGCTTTTCCATCGGGTGTTCTCGTTCCTTGAACGGCCGCCGGCTGTGGATCCATTTGGCGAAGGTCTTGAGGTGGGCCACCATCCGGTTGATCGTCCGATCGGAGTAGACCCGGCCCCCCTCCGGTTGCAACTGCCGGCGCAGGTCTTCGACAAAAGCCCGCGACAGCCGGGGCGTCCAGACTTCCCGCCGGTCGGTCCCCTCCTCGCGCAGGACGAAGGCCAAAAACCGGCCGATATCCCGCCGCTGCACCGCCTGCGAGCTGGCCGCGGTCGTCACTTCGATGGCGAAATAGGCTTCCATCCAATCGGCGAGACTGTCCGAAATCTCATTTCCTTCCTCATTCCGGATCGTGTAACTCTTTCGTAAAGTAATTTGGTTCATATTTCGGGGGGTAAATGAGGGCAAAAAAAGCACCAACCGCCGTTTTTCCTTTACGAAAGATACCTTTTGTTCGGTATATTAGCAAGGGGAAAAAACCCGGCGGAAATTTTGCCGGCTGACACCGGAGAAAATGCGCAAACGGATATCGACGGGGATCGAGGGCAGACCCCATATGCGTGGTACGAG
>JBAPTW010000187.1:0-7672 GCA_049282355.1 Gammaproteobacteria bacterium
TGTACTTGGCGATGCGGGCAGCACGAGCCGAGATTGGCGTAGCCCAAGACGCGCAGCGCCTGCAGCCCATGTTCGCGTTGTTGCAATGCGATTTGCTGCCCCAACTGCTCGCTTGGCTCAATGCCGGTGGCCGCCAAGTCCGATCTTGGTACGAGGGTCAGCGAACAACATGTGTCAACTTCGCGGACCGCGCGGAAATGTTTTACAACCTAAATAGTCCCTCAGATCACGCTCGGCTGAAACCTGGGTTGCCGCCAACAATGCTCAAAGACCTCAAAGACTAATAGTCCTCGCGCTCGATATCATCCCACGGACCATTCCAGTCTTCAGGGTGCATCGGCACTTCGGTATCGCCCATATCATCTCTCTCAAGATCATCGTAGGGCCCGGACCAGTCTTCGGGAGGGACTGTGGGCTCGATTTCAAGCTCATACCACGTTTCGATCTCGTATTCCTCGACTGCGCCATCGAAATATTGCACCTCAATGCTGCCATCTTCTTCGTCAACAGCCACAATCTCAAAGGAACGCCCTTCGATATCACGATACCAGTCGCCGACCGATGGTTCATAGTGCTCTTGCATCAGATTCCTCCCCAAGTCACTGTCGATCACTCTTCACATATAGCAAATCCTAATTATCGTGCAAGTAGCAGGTCGGCGTGGTTTCTGGCTGCACGTCGAGCAGAGACGTTGCATTACGGATTAAGCGCAGACGGATTACGGGAATGCCTGCGATGAGAGCATCGTCGGTTCGGTTGAGAATACGGCGGGGACGACTAGCGACCTTTTAAATAAAACGGCTGGCTCCAAGCCCGATGCCGCCCGCTGACGGCTTCGATGCGAAAGTAGTCAAGATTCGCTGGCGTTTTCCAGCGCAACTCCCGTCCATGACGGACGTGAAGTAGGCATCCTCCCGGCCCGATGATCTGCAATGAGCGTGTAAATTCGCTGGCTTGTACGCTCAAGATCCGCTCTTCCAGCTCGATGCGTTGAAATGCTGGAGAGGTGCTTGCGTAAAAGGAGCCGCTCTTGAGTTGATCGATGATGAATTGCGAAGTGACCTTGTGCAATGTCTCGGGGATCTGTACACATACCCATCCATGGCCCGGGGTGATGTGCTCGCAGTGAAAATCATCGACCGCTACTGCCCAGATTTGCAGACCGTCGCTCAAGATTTCATCCCAGAGTGCTGCGTTTATCGACTGGTCATAGCCGCGGGCGTCCCTCAGGCCGTTGTAGATCTCAAAGGCATGCAGGGCACCTACTGCCTGGCGAATATCCTGTGCGCCGGCCGGATATTCCAGCGGGTGCGCCCCGATGACGAATGCTCCCCCTTGGCGATAAGTCAGCGCCCGTTGCGCATAGCTTTGGGCGGCTGTGTCGGTGGGCTGATGTGTACCAATCTCAAGGATATGGTGCTCACTGCCAGCATTTTCGATGCCGGGAATCAGCACAATCCCTAACTTATTGTTCCAGGTCTGCCAGTCAGCCCCGTCAACAGTGCGATCATGGTCAGTAATGGCCAAGAAGTCATAACCAAGGGCAGCGTATAGTGCACCGCTTACGGCCATTTCCATGGGGAGATTGCCACGCATATGTGTGTGAAGATTGCCACGCAGCCAACGAGAAGACCTCGTGTAGGGATTGCAGTAATCACTCATCTCTTGCAGTCAACTGCAGCGAATGCGACTGGTGGATGGAGCCCCGAATCATTGGGGTCTTGTTCCATTGCCGGTCATCGCCGTGGCTCGCGTCTACTGCGGGGAAATCCGTGCGATGGGACCGGCATAGATCACGGGTTCGATTCCGGACACTCGTAAACGCGCTGCCGGTGTTCTTCCGATATGGCTAATGAAAATCTTCTGGCAGTCCACCAGGGTATGTAGCAGGTCGTCAAATCCGGTAAATTCGAGGTAGGGCGGAGTTTTCTCACCGTAAACGGGTCGACAGGCGCGTTCCTCGACAAGCCGAGGCCCATCGGCTTCAAGCTCATAAATCAGAAATCTTTCGGTTTTACCGAAGTGACCGTCTACGTTAATCCGATCGCTCGACAGCACGGCAACTTTCATGGTGCTAGCTCTCCGGAAAATGCAGTAATACGGGTGCTGGCATGACGGGTCGTTGCCCGACATCTGCAGCTCTATCGACCGAGGACAGAGACCATTGAATCCTGCCGCACCTTTGCGGATGCGGTGCGACCCCTCTGATCGTGACTTATGTCCTCCTCGGAGGCGTTAAAGCAGGAAACAGGCCATCTCCAGTAGGGGCCTGCTAGCGGGTACCAAATACCGCCCTACGGCGCATTCTTGGGCAACCACTTGCTGCAAACAGTCATCGAAGGCGGTACAGTTGGGGCGCTTTCGGCAGCTTTGCGGGGGTTGCAATGAAGCGCAGTGACGTTAATTTGCCGTGGGCTCGCTGCGTTCGCCTCATGGAGGTGACGTGTCCGTCGGTGTGTTGTTTCTGCGCGGCTTTTGTGTTATCGCAGCACCGCGCCATTGCTGAAAACTCGGGCCGTCGAGGAAACCGGCAACAACCGGGAGAAGGTTTAAAGCGGGAAAAGGGGGAAGTGGGGATAAAACAAATGGCAACCCTCCAACGCGGCCACTGCGCTTGCAGAGCTAGCGCGCCAAAGCTTCAGTGGAGACGACCAGTAACGGTTTTGACGGCCGTAGCGTGTTGTCCTTGGCGCCGGATTTCCCTTTCCAGGCTATTTAGGATGCCGGGTATATCCTGCAGCACGCGAAGCCATGCCGCGAGCTCTTCACGCTGCTGGCCGTGCGCCTGCTCGAGATACCATTGGGCGGCTTGTTCCAGGAGCCAGACGCGGTCTCTTGCCATCTGAATGATATCGCCGATTGGGTCAGCCTCTGGCGCACCATGAGGCGCGGACACCGCAGAATCTTTGTCCAAGCCACTTTTTTTCGGCATGTGAACCTCCTGCGCTGCGCAACGCCGCTCTCACAAGTACAGTCCCTCTTTAAACCGTTTTTCAATCTGCAGATACCCGCCGAGCCCTTGAACACTTGAACACAAGCCATTGAAACTTAATGCACGGCGTTATTGTGATGGTAGCGTAACTTACATTTATTGCGGATGCCAGAAAACCCGCTACCGTTGGGCGGTGCACCCTCTGGGAAAGGTCCAAGCACAGGCATACCATCGCGGGATGGCGCCCATGGGGCCGTAGTGCGTTCGATCGATTGTACTGCGGCTTGCGTAATAGGTAACAAGTACTTTGAGAATAGGAAAGCGATCATGACTACTCGACCGACTTTGCCGCTCATCCTCATGATTATTGTACTGCTCGCAGCGATGCTTTTAGGCGGTTGTACTCAGGAAACACAAAACCGCTTTGGCCGGGCGGTGCAGAACTGGACCGGTAGCGACGGGATCCTGGAAATCTATGCGGGCGAGAAGCTGGTTAAGCGATTTGTGAAAATCGATAAATTGACCACGGGGGTAGCAACGCAAGGCAACGAGCCGCGACCCTATCGATTCGGCTACGGTGTGCTCGACGAGAATCTAAATTCGCTCGCGGATAGCGGGGAAAAGAAGGTTTACTTCGAGTTCAGTGATTATGCAACACCGTATGTGTTTTATGAGAATCCGCGGTGATTGACTGCGCCGCGCTCCACGGCGGCGGTTGCCTTAATCGCCTGGCAAGCAATGCCAGATGGTACGGTAGGGTTTTGTGTGGCCGCTGACGCCGGGAGCTGGCTGCCTCGCCATGCGCGTCAAGCCACCGTTGACGGTTCTTGCTTCTCGATGCGGGAAGCACGCCGATCGCGCCAGTTCAATACCGCAACGGTCAGGGTCGGTAGGAAGGTCAGCGTGACGATCGCCGCCCCGGCGAGACCGAAGAGCACGATCGCGCCGACGCCACGATAGAGCTCGGTTCCCTCGCCCGGGATGAACACCAGTGGTGCCAGGCCAAAGAGCGTGGTGATGGTTGACATCGCGATGGGGCGCAACCGGGAGCTCACCGCCTCACGCACCGCCCCAGTGGCGTGCATGCCGGCCTCGCTGACGTTGGTGGCGGCACGGTGCACGATCAGAATGGGGTTGTTGACCACTGTGCCCACCAGGATCAGGAAGCCGAGCATGGAGATCATATCGAAGGACTGGTGCACTGCCTCGAGACCGAGCAGCGGCAGCAGGCTTCCCCCTGCATTCAACAGCCACAGGCCGGCAATGCCGCCCGCAACCCCGAGGGGGATGGTGGTCATGATGAGCAGCGGATAGCCCCAGTGAGTGAAGATCGCGACCATCACCAAGTAAACTAGGATCAGCGCCACTACGTAGTTGCCGGTGAGCGCTTCGCGGGTTGCTTGCAGCTGATCGCTCGCGCCAGTGATGTCGATATTGATTCCTGCAGGCAGGGCACCGGTCTTACGCAGATGGCCGAGCACCTGATCACGGACGATCTCTACGCCAGTCTCCAGGGGCACTGATTCGGGCGGGATGACATTGAGGGTGACGGTGCGGCGCTGGTCCACACGCCGGATGGTGCTGGTGTCTACGGTTTCGACAACCTCGGCAATGCTTGAAAGCGGCACGATCACGCCACCGGGCGTGTGGATCGGCAGATCATCGAGGCTGTCAAGCGTTGCGGCGGGTCCTTCCTGGCTGTAAAGGAAGACGTCGATTTTATCGTCGGCGAGGAAAAATTCGTCGACGAAGGCCCCGTCGGTCAACGCGGCGACAGTGAAGCCGATATCGGCGGCGTCAAGGCCGAGATCGGCCGCCCGATCCCAGTTTGGGTGCACCTCGACCAGCGGTTGTGACAGCGACAGGGTCGGCGGGTCGGCTTGAATGCGCGGATTGCCGAAGACCTCCTCCGCACGTCGGTAGGCCGCCTCCGCAGTGGCATAAATGCCCGCCAGCGTCGGTCCTGAAATGTCCAAGTTGATGCTGCGTGTACCGCCATCGTTGCTGGTGATGATCGAACCGCGCGAAACGAAGGCGCGCATACCGGGGTATCCCTGGTACTTGCGCTCGATGGCTTCCATCAACGCATCAATGTGCTTGGGGTTCTTGGTCTGGGCGATGATGCGCAGGCCCTGTGACTCGATTGTCAGGCTGAAATACCGAAGTGCCGGCGTTTTGGTTTCGCCCCCTTCGAACTGCTCGGGGTCGTGTTCCAGGTAGGGCAGGAGCTGATTCTGAAGGTCGAGGCCGATGGCGCGCATGGTCGCGAGGTTATAGCCGGGCGGGGCGTGCATGCGGGCGAACATCTTCGGCTCCTCGCCGGAGGGCAGGTACTCGGCCGCCGGAGTAAGGCCGACGATGATTGCGGCGCTGGCAGTCACGGTCAGGAGGATCACGACGATGCGGCGCAGCGGCCTGCCGATCAGCCACGCTACCCCCTGTACGACACGCTCGTGCACGCCTATTTGCGCTGATCCTGTGCTTGCTGCGGCGTGCGCAGGCTGGAAGGCGAAGTGGGCGGCAGCAGTGGGAATCACGGTGATGGCAACCAGCATGGAGGCGAGGATGGAGGCCGAGACCGCGATGGCGATATCCGAGTAAAGCTGGCCCGCCTCCTCCTGAATGAAAACGATGGGAGTGAACACCAGGATGGTGGTCAAGGTAGAGGCCAGCACGGCAGGCCACACACGCTGCACCCCCAGGTAGGCGGCGCGGACGCGGTCCAGCCCCCGCCGGCGCTCGAGCTCAATACTTTCCAGCACGACGATGCTGTTGTCCAGCGTCATGCCGATGGCAAAGGCGACGCCGGCCATGGAGATGACGTTGATGGTGCGTCCGGCAAGCAGCAGTCCGAGGAAAGCAGCGATGGTGCAGATAGGGATGCCAATGACGCCGACCAGGGTCGCTCGAGGTGAACGCAAGAACAGGAACATCACTGCGGTAGCGAGCACGGCACCCAGGCCCAGGTTGCGCCACACGGTGGCAATCGACTGTTCGACGTAGACCACATCGTCGGCGGTCAGTTCGAGCACCATGCCAGCGGGCTTGAGGACCTCGGGGTTAAGGCGTTCGACCTCGGCAAGCATTTCCCGCTTGATATCGATCACGTTGGAACCGAGCTCGCGGTTGACCGCTAGCCACAGGATGGGCTTACCGTTGACAAACGACTCGCGCTGAATCTCGAAATGGTCAAGGCGTATATCTGCCACATCACCAAGACGCACGGTGGCATCGCCGCGTTGCGTGAGGATGAGGCGCTCGAGCTGCCTGACGTTGTCAAAGCGGCCGATGGTGCGCAACAGGTAGCGCCGTTTGCCGGCATCGAGGTCGCCGCCCGAGACATCGCGGTTGCGTAAGTTCAGTGCCTCTCGCACGTCCGCCACAGTCAAGCCGCGCTCGGCGAGCGCCGCCGGGTCGACCCGGATCTGCACCTGACGTTTGGCACCGCCCCAGAGATCGATACTGGAGACTCCGGGCACGGTTTCCATGCGCGTGCGCACGTGGTCATCCACGAAGTCGCGCATCATGTCCATGTCCAGCCCGCGTGGGTTTCCGTCCAGCGGCGTGACACGAAAGTACATGAACGAGTTGCTGGAGAAGGCCTCGGCATAGATGCGCGGCTGGTCGACATTGAGCGGGTAATCGGGAACCTGACTGAGGGCGTTGTTGACCCGGATCAGCGTCTCGTTGATGTCCACGCCGAAGGGAAACTCGAGCTCGATCCGCGCCTGGCCCAGGGAGGCCGTGGCGATGAGTCGTTGCAGGCTCGGAATGGTGCGCAGGTACTCCTCCTGCTCGATCAAGATCTCCTTTTCGATGTCCTGGGGGGTTGCTCCTGGCCAGGAGGTCCGGACCGTGATGGTACGCACCTCGAGATCGGGGATCATCTGCACGGGGATGCGCAGCGCCGCCGCTACGCCGAGCACGCAAATCACGCCGACGATGACGGTCATCAGAGTTCCACGACGCACCAGCCCTTCGAACATCGTGCCCCGCCGTTCGTCCTGCGCTGCAAGGTCGAGGCGTGCCTGGTTGACGCGGTTCTCACTCATTGACCTGGATACGGACCTGCTGACCCTCGAAAAGTGTCTCGTTGCCCTGTACGACCACCAGGGTGCCGGCATCGAGGTGGGTAACAATCTCGATGCGCCCACCGAAGCGCAGACCGGTGCGTACCTGGCGTTCGCTGACGGTGCGCGTTGCGCCGCTGCCGTTGACCACCCAGACGGTAACGCGCCCGTCCGGATAGCGGATGAGGGCGTCGCGCGGGATAACCACACCTTGCTGACCGGTGTCGATGCGAAGCCGCGCCCGGGCCGACATGCCGGGCGTCAGGCGCAGGTCTGTATTTTCCAGCGCGACCCGGGCGAGAAAGGTACGTGCCCGTGGATCACTCACCGGGACGATCTCATTGACCTTGGCCTCGAGCCGCTCGTTCGTGCGGGCGTCAAGGCGCAGGGATACCTTCGTTTGGCGGTTGACGCGCCCGAAATAGGCCTGAGGCACCTGCAGATCGAGGCGCAATCGATCGACGGCTACCAGCTCCAACACCGGAGTACCTGGACCGACCCATTCACCCAGATCGGTGAGGCGCCGCGCGATAACTCCAGCGAAGGGCGCCTCCAGGGTATGGCGAGCGATCAGCGCTGCCCGGTACCCGAGCTCTGCCTTGCGCCGATCGGCGACTGCCGTGTCGGTGCGCACCTCGGCCTCGCGCGCGCGAACTTCGGTGTCCGCGAT
>JBAPTW010000188.1:0-1570 GCA_049282355.1 Gammaproteobacteria bacterium
CCAGCCCGTGAAGCTGTTGTGCTCGAACTTCGATCCAAGGGTGAGTTCGACACGCTCATCAAACAGGGCGATGCGGTCTTGTAGGAAAAGGCTGAAAAGCGAGTAATCGCGGTCCTTGGGCGATACGACAAGCAAGGGCGCATCCATGAACTTATCGGTGTGAAAACGATAATCCAGCCCCCAAATGAGCTCGTGGTGTTTGAACAAAGCGAGTTCATGCTGAAACTCAGCGCCGAACGTGTCCAGTTGATAATTGGCCAGGAGGTCATGGCGCTTTTCTTTTTGATAATAGGTCTGTAAGGCTGTCCGAGACGAGAGGGACTGCGCCTGTTCCCAACGACTCATGAGCCAGCCGCCAGCAAAATTTCCATCGTTTAGCACACGTTCGCCCCCTGTGGGCGATGCGCCGGAGGGAACAATAAAGTTCTGATCGGTGTCGCCATCGTAAATGTCACCCTGCAGCATCACAGTATCATTAGCAGATAAGTGCCAATCCGCCCGAAAACCGCCTCGTTTGAGTTGCCAGTCATCCCCGGCGTCCGCGTCGTTGATATCTACGAGACCGTCCCGATTGGCATACTTTCCATAGGCGCGAAAAAAGAGTTGCTCGGCGTATTCAGCGCCGTAGCGCAACTCCACGATCCCTCTATCTTCGTTGCCCGCAGTGAGACTGACCAAGCCACCCTGAGTCGCCTGCGCTGGCTTGGTGATGATGTTGATGACACCATTGACGGCATTGGTTCCCCACAGGCTTGCCCCCGGTCCACGAATCACTTCGAGCCGTTCAATATCTTCTAGAACAAGATTAATGGCCTCCCAAAACGTGCCGGAAAAGATGGGCGTATAGACAGGACGTCCATCGATCAAGACCAGCATCTTATTGGCGAATCGGCTGTTGAAACCACGGGCACTTATCGCCCACTTGCTCGCGTCCACCTGCGCGACCGACATGCCGGGTGCCAGCCGTAGCGCCTCGGCGATACTGGTCACTCCGGAGCGTCGGATATCCTCTTGCGTGATGACGAACACGGCGGCTGCTGAATCGAAGAATTTCTGCGTCGTTTTAGAAACGGAGGTGATTTCCCGGCTCATGAGGTCTTCCATGCTCAATTGCGTTAGCGCATCATCAGCTCCCTCATCAGCTTGTACGCTCCATGCGCACAGTAGCAGGAGAAAAGAACGGGCATATTGCGTAAGCAAGGCCGCTTTCGGCTTTGGGAAGGGGCAAAACCAACAAAGAGGAAAGGGTGAGTTCATGTTGTAGATGGGCCTCATCCTCGCCCTTGGGAACATCGTTACCGGAGCAGCCGATGTGAATTACAACAAGTTTTGCGACTCCTTAGCAACTGATGAGACCGGGATAGCGATGATTGAGCTAACGATACGTAATCTCGCTGCGCGTCAAAGTAAATCAGTACCGTACGCGGGAGCGCAGTGAAGGTACCGATTTCTGGCGTACGTCACCCACTTTTTTACCGGCTTGCGGCAAGCCCCAGCACAGTGGGCGTTTCCCCCCAAGTCGGCGACCGCCGTCGGGAACGAGTTCTCTGAGCTTGCTCCCCATCAGAGG
>JBAPTW010000189.1:0-1670 GCA_049282355.1 Gammaproteobacteria bacterium
GGCACCACCGACCAAGACCCCAATACGCTAACCGTCGGTGATGCGCTCACCGCCTTGTCCCGCATCACCTATCTCTATTACCACATCAAAGGCCAGGTGTTTGCGCGACTGCCCCGATTGGATGAGCGGCAGCAGGCCATCTTCGACGCCTTGGGTCTGACTTTCCCGCGCCGCACCGCACGCGCTGTGTAGGCAGGCGCCAATCTTTCCGTTATCCCAATATTCCTCATCTTATCATCACCTTATGGCAATCTCGTGCGAGCGCCGTACGGGAAGATCCGTCTGACCCGGTCAACCGCCGTCTTCATGTTGTCATAGAGACCACGACGCGCCACCCCACCGAGTACCCGAAAGGCGTGGTTGTGCGCGTCAAACAGCATTTCATGGGTTTGCAGATGGTAAGCGCGCAGAAGGAAAGCACGGCTGTGGCAGAGCTTAAACTGCGCCACCTGCAACCGTGTGCGCGCGCCGGCAATCACCGCCCACTCTTCGCTCCAGTCAAACTGGAACGCCTCGCCCGGTGCAAACACGAACGGGACAAACGTCCCTCGTGCCGCTCGCTTGAGCCGCTCGCGCTCGTGTTGCCGCCACGCTCTCGGGCAAAGGCACAGACCCGATCGTAGGAACCCCCAAACTATTCCTTTCAAGGTGTAAAAAAGTATTAGTATAATCAATAAGTTGTGATTTAGTCTTTGGGTGCAGGCCAAGAGCGGGTTGCCAAGTCCGGACGGTTTAATGAACAATCGCCCCCTTTGCCACCGCTGGAGATTCGCACCGATGACCGTCACCCTGAACCCAATTCTACAACGCTTGGCTGAGCGCCGCCCGATCCCGGTCATGGCGCGCGGGATCCTAGAGCGCTGCCTCAACCCAGCGCAACTGGATGCCTGGTTTGGGTCGGTGGCGGAGCAGCAGTATAGCCGCACGCTGTTGTTTTCCGCGGTGTTTGAGCTGATGACTCAGGTGGTCCTGCGCCAGCAACCGTCGGTGAACGCGGCGTGGCAGGCCGCGGTAGAGACAATCGGGGTGTCGGTCACCTCGGTCTACAACAAACTCAATGGCTTGGAACCGGCTACCATCGCCGGGCTGGTGAGTTTCAGTAGCGCCCATGTGATGGAACTGATTCGGGAACTGGGCGAGACGCGCCCGCCGTTGCTGCCAGGGGTGCCGGTCAAGGTGCTCGACGGCAACCACCTGGAAGGGCGCCAGCACCGGCTCAAGGAAACGCGGGGCGATACAGCGGCGCCGCTGCCGGGGCAAGCGCTGGGGGTATTCGATCCCCAGCACGAAGTCATTACGACCCTGTTTCCGGAGCCGGATGCCTATACCCAGGAACGGGCGCTGCTGAGCCAGGTGCTGGCGACGGTCCAGGCCGGTGAGCTGTGGATCGCCGACCGTAATTTCTGCACCAAAGGCTGGTTGTGGGAACTGCATCAGCGTCAGGCGATGGGGTTGGTGCGCGAACATGAGCAGATGCGTTTTGAACCGCTGGAGGCGCTGCGGGAGATCGGCCGGGTCGACAACGGCACGGTATCTGAGCAACAAGTTCGCCTGCAACCGGTGGCCGATGACGTGGCCGGCCTCGTGGTCCGCCGGATCGTGATCCGGCTGGACCAACCCACTCGGAATGGCGATGACATCATCTATCTGTTGACCACGGTGCCCGCTGA
>JBAPTW010000190.1:0-10519 GCA_049282355.1 Gammaproteobacteria bacterium
TTCGGATACCTTGGTCAACCGACGATGACTTCAGATAGCCGTCGGGTATTCGCCGGTAATCGAGCTTGTGGCCATACTTCCTTCGCCGTCCGCGACCGGCATAAGGGCCTGCATAGGGGAAATACAATGCCGCATCATGGCGCCGCTTGGAAATCGAGTGCAGCCCGGTCTGCCTGACCATCTGCAGGGCCTCGTTGTGGCCAAAGGCCCCATCATAGAGAAAATAGCGCACCGCGAGTTCGCCCCCGATCAGCGTCAACACCGCCCGAATGGTCCCTTGAACAAAGCGCAGGTAAGGCGACAAGGCCACCTCCCGACGGTGGCGATTGTGGCTTCCTTTCGGCCGACCCCGCTGACCCGGGTTGGCTTTTTTCACCGCTTTGGGCGAACCGGGCACCCGCTCGCGCACCACTTGCTCCACCCTCACCGGATAAGACGTACCACGGCGCACGCTGATGAGCGCTAAACTCAAACAACACAAGCTCGGCACCGCCTTGCCCTACAGCGAGGAGAAGAACCGATCCAGACCATAGGTCTTCTTGCCGGATTTGGTGACCACCACCTCGTCGCCGGCCATCAACAACACTTCGCTGGGATCCAGCAAATGCTGGCGAATGATCAACCAGTGAACTTTGCCCCAGGCGATCTTGGTGTTGAAAAAGCGCTGTATCGTGCGATAACTGCCACCCGACTCACTCCATCGCGACAGGCCGAGCATCGTGACTTGCCCGGTCATTGACAACAACGCTTTCACGATCGTCGCCAGCCGGCGCAACGTCGTGGCATTCAGGCCGTGGCTCAACCCGGCCAAAACCATCATAATATCGGGCATGGGTGGTTGTGTTTCGGTGTCAAGGAATCGGTTGGGTAACCTTATCCTAACACGACTTACAACCACCCTCTCTTCATATCAGACTTGGCGAAGGTATTGATTATACTATAATGATATTCCGATCTCACAATGGTTTGTATCAGGGTCGCCCGGCTGAGGTCTATGCGGCAGCGTACATTGGCTACGGCCGTGCACAGTTACCCGAGGGAGACCCGTCTTCTACCCTCATGCGTCCTCTGCGCTCACACCGGTGCTCAGGTCGCCAGAGAAAAAAACTCCTCCATGTTCGCTACCGCACCTATCCTGTAACAGGCGTTATGGTTGTTACCGGTCCCTCGGGTGTCCGGGGACATGGTAGACGCCGGCCGGCGAACCGATGATGAAGGCTAGACCCTAGACCACGCCACGAAGCGATGGCCGGAGTGATGCCTGAGCACAAACCCGGTCGTCCTGCCCAAAACCGGCTACTCGGGGCGCTGCCCGCGGACGTGTACGAGCGTCTTCGGCCGGATTTGGAGTTAGTCCCGCTTGCCCTGGCAGGGTGATCGACGAGGTGCATCAGCCCCTCTCGCACTTTCCCACGACAGCATCGTTTCGCTGCTCTATGCTATGGAAAACGGTTCATTCGCCGAGATGGGAGTCGTCGGTTGCGACGGTGTGGTGGGCATCGCTGTGTTCACGGGCGGCGACGCGACCACCAATCAGACCGTGGTTCAGAGCGCGGGCGACGCCTTTCGGTTGGAGTTGAAATCTTTTCGCGGCGAGTTCAGGCGCACTGGTGAATTGCATCGACTGCTATTGCTTTCCATGCTCTTGTCAGAAACCGAATTCTGTCGACGCTAGTAACGATAGAGTATCAGCGGCTGCGGCCGAGCCTCGACCAGGTTGCACTGCATAAGAACGCGGTGCTCTGCGCGCCGGGTGACGTCATCAGATATATCTACTTCCCCGACGATGCCGCGCCGTATCGCTGCTTCTCGACCTAGATGAACGCCGGGCGGTAGAGGTGGCCATAAAAGGTAACGAGGGAGCAGTCGGACTTGCCGTATATCTCGGCAGCGAGAGCTCGTGTAGCCTGTTCATCGTGCACAACGCCGGCACCGCTAAGCGATTGGAAGTGAATGTGCTGAGAAGGTGCGCCAAGAAGCGCGGCCGCCTGCCCGCCAACAAGGTGACTACACCCCAGGAGCTCATCGCGAAAATGCTCAGCGTTCGCCGTCATAAAGCAGCGAAATAGAGATTGTACCGCGCTGTGTACGCTGGCGAACGGAAGGTTTTGAGAGAGAGGAGGAAAATATCGATATAGTGGCAACTCAATAGGCGCTAAGCACGCCAACCAGGAAGCATCCGATGACGATACGCACGAGCAAGAAGACATTGACCCTCAGAAGGCCGTTCGTCCTTGGCGGGTTTGAGGTACTGCCAGCAGGCGCCTATAGCGTAGATACGGATGACGAGCTTCTGGAACCCATTTACTTTCCTGCTTACCGGCGGGTAGTGACTCTGACTCGCAATAGCGAAAGCTCAGGCGCGGAAGGAGCTACAGAAAGGAAATTAAAAGAGCTGGGACCGGATTTCTTTCAACTAGCGGTCATCATCGGCGCGGCGGCGCTACTTGGCATCTTCCTTTGTTGAAAAGTTCGGGGGGTATGAGTCAATGACAATCGATCCGAACGAACTGGACGCGGCTCTGAAGCGCGATCAGGCGCCCGCAAAGATCCCGGTCGGCCAGGATGCCAGTCAAGAAACGCGGAAAGGGACGACGGAATCGCGCATGGAAGGGGCCGACCGTCAAGCCATCGAACGAGGCGAAAACGAAGGAATGATAGTTGGTCCAGAGTAAACAACTGCCCTGCCGCGCGCGTAAGAATCAAGAATCAAGAATCAAGAATCAAGAATCAAGAATAACGATTGTGTCGTGAGCATTAGACCCGATCAGCACAATTCAAAGACACCAAGTGTGAGCTCAAGCATACATAGCAGAGGAAAATATCCCAATGCCATCGCAGAACGCCAACGGCCCCCAGGGCGGCCCCTGGGGTAGTGGGCCTAGAACCGGCTCCGATAGTGAGGATCTGGTCCGGCAGGGGCAAGATTGGCTTAAGCAGATCATGCCGGGTGGTCGCGCGCGCGGCGCAATCGCCTTTGCCTTCCTCGCTCTGGCCGCCCTGGGGGTATGGACCGCCTATTACACCGTGCCGAGCGACTCGGTCGCGGTGGTGCAACGCTTCGGTAAATACCTCAAGGAAGTTCCGCCGGGACTGCATTTCAAGCTGCCGCTCGGAATCGACGTGGCGACAATCGTTCCGGTCAAACGGCAGCTGAAGCAGGAATTCGGATTCACGACCCCAGGCGCCACCGATCCGTACCAGAGTCCTCGCGACGGCAAACGGGAAACGGAAATGGTAACCGGCGACCTGAACGCCGCATTGGTGGAATGGGTGGTTCAATACCGCATCTCGGATCCCGTTAAATTCCTTTTTGAAGTCCGGGAACCGAGTGAAACGCTGCGCTATGTTTCCGAATCCGTCATGCGGGAAGTCGTCGGCGATCGCACCGTGGACGAGGTGATCACCATCGGCCGGCAGGAAATCGAAACGGAGGCGCTGACCAAGATGCAGGCGCTCTCCACCAAATACGCAATGGGGATCAGCATCGACCAGGTTCAATTGAAGAACATCAACCCGCCCCAACCGGTACAGGAGTCGTTCAACGAGGTCAACCAGGCCCAGCAGGAGAAAGAGAAGCTGATCAACGAGGCCCGACGCGATTATAACAAAGTGATCCCGCTAGCCGAGGGCGAGAAGGATCAGCGGATCCGCGAAGCAGACGGCTACCGGCTCAAGAGGATCAACGAAGCGGAAGGCGACGCCGCGCGGTTCAGCGCGCTATTGGCGGAATACACAAAGGCCCCGGAGGTCACGCGGCGGCGCATCTATATAGAGACGCTGCAGGACGTTCTTCCGGGCATACGCTCCAAGATCATTGTCGATGAACAGACGCGCAGCATCCTGCCATTGCTGAACCTCGACTCCCAGAACGGAGATCGGCCATGAAAAGGACGACCCAATTAGCTCTCTTGGCAGTGTTGGGTATCGGGACGTACGTCTTCATGAGTGCGATCTATACCGTGAGCGAAGTCGAGCAAATGATTATCACCCAGTTCGGCAAGCCTGTCGGCGATCCCGTAACTTCCGCCGGCCTGAAGCTCAAGGTGCCCTTCATCCAGCACGTCAATCCAATCGACAAGCGGGTTCTCGAGTGGGACGGCAGTCCGTCGGATATGCCCACCAAGGACAAGCTCTACATCTCGGTCGATCTCTTCGCCCGCTGGCGGATTACCGATCCCCTCCAGTACTTTCTGCGATTGCGGGATGAACGCAGTGCTCAGTCCCGACTGGACGATATTCTAGGCAGTGAGACCCGTAATGCGGTCGCCAAGCATGAGCTGATCGAGATTATCCGTACCACCAAGAGCCGCGTGCCGCTGCGCGACGTCCTCCTGACCGAGGCGGAACGCAAGCAGGATATCGGGTCGCTGGTGCCGATCCAGAAGGGGCGAAAAATGGTCGAGCGGGAGATCTTTACCGCGGCTGCCGAGAAGGTTCGAGTGTTTGGCATCGAATTGCTCGATATCCGGTTCAAGCGGATCAACTACAATGAAAGCGTGCGCCCGAAAATCTACGATCGAATGATCAGCGAACGGCGGCAGATCGCGGAACGCTTCCTCTCGGAAGGTAACGGCGAGGCTGCCAGAATCCGCGGCAATCGTGTGCGTGATCTGAACAAGATCCAGTCGGAAGCCTACCGGCAGGTCGAGGAGATCCGCGGCGTGGCGGACGCGAAAGCCACCGAAATCTACGCCAGGGCCTACAACCAGAGCCCTGAAGCGGTGGCCTTCTATGAATTCACACGAACCATGCAGTCCTACAAGTCCATCATCGCCGAGAACACGACCCTGGTCCTTTCCACGGACAGCGACCTTTTTAAATTCTTGAAGGGTATGGCTCCGGATGGGGACGTCGTTCCGGTCCAAGGTTCCGGCGATAACCGATGACAATGCGCGCCCCTGATGAAGCGGGCGGCCTTCATACCGGCCCCTGCGTCCTAAAGGGACTGGTGAAGTACAGTCACCCGGCGCTTACAGCGCGGAGACGCGTGAAGATCAAGCTGGATGCTTCATCTTAATGCCAAACGAACCTCAAATACAGAGCGAGGAACCGCGATGTTTGCCGTCCGAGTTCATGGATGTTAGCGGACTGGCTGCTGGCTGAGAACGGTCGGCGCATAACTTTTACGATCCGTTTTAAGTTTTGGGATACTTTGCTGGAGCAGACCCTCCGCTCAACAGCACAACGCCAGCCACCGCGGAAAAAAACCGATGCTGTCAGGATGCCCAATTTAGCCGCGTCGATTAAACTGGGGCTGAAAGCCAGGTTGGCAATGAACAGTGCCATCGTGAAGCCGATGCCAGCGAGCAGACCACCGGCAGCCAGTGACCTCCAATTGAGATCCGGAGGGCATACCGCAATGCGGGTACGCACTGCCAACCAACTGAAGCTCAGGACGCCAATCGGTTTGCCAAGCACGAATCCCACAAACACAGCAACGGTGACAGAGTTCCCAAGATTGGCGAAAGATATTGGCACCCCGGCGTTTGCAAATGCAAAGAGCGGCATGATGGCGAAAGCAACCCACGGATGCAGCATCAACTCCAGCCGTTCGACCGGGGACAGCGTTTCACGGGTTGCAACCTTCGCCATTCGCAATGCCTTGCGACTCTCATTGGCACCACTCCAGTGGTCACCGGGTGGATACGCAACCACTCGATCTAAAATGGCATGCAAGCGCTCGTCGCTTACCCATTTGCCGGTCGGTGTCATCAAGCCAAGAATGACGCCGGTACCGTCGCGTGGATTCCGGACGCATCCACCGCAAGCCAGATCAGACCGCCCACGAGAAAATAGATCCCAGTGCTGCGGACGCCGAGCAGAGTCATTCCGCGTACCATGGCGATGCCAACTGCGGCTAAAGCCAGCGCCTTCCAACTGATATGACTACCGTAGCTAATGGCTACAACCAGAATAGCGCCGATATCGTCAACAATCGCCAAAGACAGCATAAACACGCGCAGACTCTGGGGAATACGCGACCCCAACAGCGCCAGACACCCGATGACAAATGCGGTGTCGGTTGCCATCACTGTGCCCCAACCATTCTGGCCGGGTTGACCTGCCTGTAGTATCAAGTAGAAGACGGCAGGCACGAGCATGCCACCCAAGGCAGCCACGATAGACAGCGCGGCCATACGTGGGTTACGCAATTCGCCCACCACCAGTTCCCGTTTGAGTTCCAGGGCGACAAGGAAAAAGAACAAGGTCATTAAAGCGTCGTTGATCCATTCACGCAGCGAACGGGTGAATTCCAACGAGCCGACCTGAATACCCACCGGCGTTTCCCAAGCTTCCAGGAAAAGATAGTCCCACGATGAGTTGGACAGAACCAACGCAGCAATGGTAAACAGCAAAAGCACCGAGCCAGCAGCAGCCTCGATGCGCAAGAATCGTATAAGTGGCTTGGTCAGCCAATCAATGAGTTCCGGGGGAAGCTGGGGAATTCCTCCAGTCATGCTTCTCCGGTTGAGCGAACAGACCACAAGATGTAGTATCGCTCGGCATGGTGGCACTCGCGTACCCCCGTTCGCTGCCCGAGTTCCAGCAGCTCTTCCCCGACGAAGAGTCATGCGTGCGCTACTTGTTCACGTTGCGCTGGCCGGACGGGTGGCGGTGCCCCGCCGATTGCGGGGGCGCGGAGTTCATCCTCTACGACGCGGGTCGCTCGGTGTTCTGCCGCCAGTGTCGGAACAAGATGGCGTTGACCGCAGGGACCATCATGCATCGGTCGAAGCAGCCACTGCTGAACTGGTTCTATGCGGCTTTTCTCATCACCACGCTCACGCCGGGTATCTCCGCGCTCCAACTGCAGCATCAGCTCGGCCTCAGCCGCAACGAGACGGCGTTCCAAATGTTACACAAGCTGCGCTCGGCGATGTTGAACCCCGAGCGCGAACCGCTGCACGGCGATGTCGCGGTGGACGAGACGTTCGTCGGCGGGCGAGCTCGCAAAGGCGCGCAGATGGGGCGTGGGACGAAGCACAAAGCCTTGGTCGTGGGTGCCGTCGAGGTTCGCAAGTCGAAGGCCGGTCGCCAGTACGCCGGACGTATCCGATGGCTGGCCAGCCTACGACCTTGGCGAACTCGGATACGAGCACCACTCGGTCTTGGACCGTGAGGCGGGTGGCCCTGGTCGCGCTCTGCCCCTCATCCATCGCGAATTCTCCAATCTCAAGACCTGGCTCGGCGGCACGCACCAGGGGCGTGTGCAGCACAACCACCTGCAGGCTTACCTCAACGAGTTCGCGTTTCGACACAATCGGCGGTTTTGGAAGTTCTCGGCGTTCCAGCGCTTGCTCCAACTCGCACTAGCGACGCAGGGTCCCAGCTACCGCGACATCTACGAGGCCCGCGGGCTCGGGGAAAGCGTCCACCCGCGAGGGTCGCGGACCGAAACCAGCGTCTGAGGCGCGCGGACAGCGGACACAAGATGTAGTGGTCTGTTCGCTCAACCGGAGAAGCATGTCCTCCAGTAATCTGCTGACCTTGATTCATAATTTTCTGCCACCGAAAATTGCTCCATTATTTGATGGGATTTTGTTATCAGGGGAAAGTTTTTTAGGCTAATAGAAGGGTCATGTCTAGTCGACCAACAAGGCTGCCGGATTTCTCAGAGTGGCATAGTCTGCCGCTCGGCATGGGCGCGTAGGCAAACAGCACAATCTCCAGCAGTACCTTATTGGCATAGCACCGCATCCAAGGCCGACAAATCGACCTCGTGCTCTAGCAGGTGTGTGTTGTCCACCCTTCATTTTTTGTACGGGTTCTGCCGCACGTTTCGTCTCCAGTAGAGATGCATTAGCGGGCGCACGGAGATGCCGTGCAGCACGATGGAGGCAGTCACCGCCGCCAGCGTGATGGCTATGATCTGTTCCGCTAGGAGATGAGGGATGCCGTGATGGATGGCGTACATGAGGTAGTAGATCGAACCGATGCCCCGGATGCCGAACCAGGCAATCATGACACACTGATCCCGTGACATCGGCGCACCGAGCAGGCCCAGCCATACCGAAACGGGGCGGATCACCAGGAACAGCAACGCCAGTAACCCCACCGCGCTGGCGGGAAGCTGAGTGAACGGCAGCATGGCCCCCACCACCAGCACCACCACTAACTCGCCGATCCGCTCCATTTGTTCGTTGAAACCCCGCACCGCATGCATCATGTAGGCGCTGGCGTGATCGGCATGGGTGGCATGGGCGGCCGGCTTGTCATAAGCCTGTCCGTCCGACTGCCCGGCGGCCCCCGCGGCGCGCACGTGAATTATGCCGGACTGCTCCTTCACCCGCCGCAGGGCTAGGCCCGCGGCAAACACGGCCAGAAAACCATAGGCGTGGCCGAGCACGGCGACCCCGTAGGCGAGAGCGATGAGTCCCAGGGCCAAAAACTCGTCTAGTCCGACGGATTCCTGATGACGGGTCCGCAGATAAACCACCAGCTTGCCGATCAGCGCGCCGAGGGCGCCACCGATCAGCAGGCCGCCGGCGGTGGCCCAGATGACATCGACCGCGAGCCAGCGCCACCCCCCCGTACCCAGATCGTGCAGACCCAGCAGGCCCAAGCCCAGCATCACGAAGGGAAACGCGGTGCCGTCGTTGAGCCCGCCCTCGCCGGTCAGGCTGAAGCGCAGGCGGTCGCGATCACCCGAGGATTCGACCTGGACGGCTGAGGCCAGCACTGGGTCGGTGGGGGCGAGAATTGCACCCAGCAGGATGGCGGCGCCCGGCGGCAGACCGAGGCCCAGCACTCCCACCGCGGCAATCAGCGCCACGGTCAGCGTCATGGACACAAATGCCAGGCGTAGTGGCAACAGCCAGTGCCAGTTCGACAGGGGCAGGCCCAACTTCAGTCCGACAGAAAACAGCGAGATCAGTACCGCCACCTCGGCCACCCGTTCCAGGAGGGCGGCGTGGGCCAGCGGCTGAAGCGTCAAGACTGCCCACCCGGTCGGGCCCAGGGCGAAGCCGGCAGCCAAATAGAGCATGGCGTTACTCAGGGGCAACCTTTTCAGCAAGGTGCCCGATAGGACCATGACGATCAGCAATAAGCCGATGATGAGAGCCCAGATCGCGAAGGTCATGGCTGGCGGGGATAACTCAATGGTCCAGGCTGCGTGGCTTCCCGCCCATATCCGCCCCCTTCGTCCGGTCGCGATGCCAGCGCGGGGATTGTTATCCCAAGTTTAACAGCTGGTCTTAAAGATACTTGTCTTTTCAATAGGTTATTCTTTGCAATAATGCCGTTATGGCACTACACGGTTGGTTTGGATGGCGTTGATTTAGAGGATTGTTTTCTCCGTCTTTCCCGGCCGGTCGGAAATCCCGAGGGCATCATAGATGACCTGCTGGCGCGGTTCGGGCCGGCTGGCTTTGCGCACGTGGAGCGTTTTGCCGTCCTCGCGTTTGAGCTCGACGGTGATACGGACCTGGCCCGCCAACGCTTGGCGCAAGCTTTCCCAGCCGAGATGAAACCCGCAGGCCTTGAGTTGAAAGCGAAGGGTGTGCACCAGATGATAAGCGAGCACCGAGATAAAGAGATGCCCGCTGACGCGCTCGGTGCGGTGGTGAAAAACGGGTCGTAGCCCGAGCTCTGATTTTAGACTGCGAAAGACGGCCTCAAGATCGGTGAGCATCGTGTAGGTATGCCAGAGGGTCGGCTCATCCCATGAGTCCTGATTGGTGCGCAGGCAGTAGACCCCTGGCAAGGTGTCGTCGAGGGTTTTGTTTCGCGCCCAACGCAGGGCGGTGGCGTGGTTACGAGTCTCATCGTGCTCCACGGTGACGTCGTAGTGTTGGGCAACGCGTGCGTATTTTTGTTTCAAACGCCCGAGGCGCTCGAGTACCTTCTCGTAGCGTTTCACCGTGCCTTTCTGGTGCAGGCCGGTCGCCAATTTTTGAAGCTCGGCTTCAAAGCGCTCACTGAAGAGCGCCTGAATGCCTTGTTCTTTTTTCTCCCGTTGCGACGAGTGGCAGTACAGTTTGACCTCACCGGTGTCGGCATCGGCCACCCGTTGCACGTGGATATCGCCCTCGCCTTCGTCCTTGACGCTCACCGCCTCGTCGGCATTGAATTCGCGGTGGCGCTCGCGGCTGACCACCAGATAGCAGTAGTGGTTGTCCGCTAACCAGGTGATGTTCTCCTCGGTGGCCAAGCCCGCATCGAGCACCACGGTGGGGGGATGCGGTGCTCGATCGTCGCTGAGCTCACTGAGCATTTGCGCCAGCGTTTTCGCCTCGCTGGCATTACCGGCAAAGACCGCGCTTCGTTTGGGAAAACCACTGCTGTCGAGTACCAGCGCTAAGGTCACCAAGGGACAATCCGAGCGCTTCTCTTTAGAGCGGCCGAAAGCCGCGTTGGCGTTGGCCGTCGCGGCGCCTTCAAAATACGTGTTGGTGAGATCATAGAGCGTAATGACCTCATCGAACTCAAATAACGTTCGTTCACGGGCGTACAAGAAGCGCTCGAGCTCGGTCTTGTGCTTGAGTAATTGATCGGAGACGCGATACAACGCCAT
>JBAPTW010000191.1:0-54412 GCA_049282355.1 Gammaproteobacteria bacterium
GAGTACATGAGGATTCTGAGCCGCCGCGCAACGCCGCTATGGCAAGCGTAGTAGTTTTTAAAACAGCTTCTCACATGGATACGTATAAGAATAACTCCTGTTGGGCTATAGCCCTATATGGCCATTCAATCACATTTCTAAGAGGATGTTTTAAGATGCCCTCTCACGATGACGGTTCCTAATCTGAAGCCACACGCTGGCGTTTATCACCTTCATACATGATGAGGGGTTCTGTCTCGCCTTTGACAAGAGCCTCGTCGATGACAACCTTGCGGACTCGTTCCATTGATGGAATATCATACATCGTATCGAGCAGAACATGCTCAAGAATCGAGCGCAAACCCCGGGCTCCCGTCTTACGTTCCATTGCCTTGCGCGCAACTGCCCGCAGCGCGTCTTCCCGAAACTCGAGCTCTGATCCTTCCATCTCGAACAATCGCTTATATTGCTTTGTTAGAGCATTCTTCGGCTCAGTAAGAATCTTAAGCAGCTGGTCTTCTTCTAACTCGTCAAGCGTAGCGAGAACTGGCAGGCGACCGACAAATTCTGGGATCAGGCCGTACCGAATGAGGTCCTCCGGTTCGACTTCCGAAAGAATTTCACCCACTCTTCGTTGCTCGACTTTGCTTTTGACTTCAGCTTCGAAGCCAATACCCCCGTGGCGCGATACCCTGCGTTCAATGATCTTTGCAAGCCCATCAAAAGCGCCACCGCAGATAAACAAAATATTGGCAGTATTGACTTGCAGAAACTCCTGTTGGGGATGCTTACGTCCCCCTTGCGGCGGCACGGAAGCGATAGTACCTTCAATCAGCTTGAGTAACGCCTGTTGAACGCCTTCTCCAGAGACATCCCTGGTAATCGATGGGTTCTCCGATTTCCGCGAGATTTTGTCGATCTCATCAATATACACAATGCCAGTCTGCGCCTTTTCGACGTCATAATCGCATTTCTGTAACAGTTTCTGGATGATATTCTCTACGTCCTCACCAACATATCCCGCTTCGGTTAATGTCGTAGCGTCCGCAATCGTGAACGGGACGTTCAACAGGCGCGCCAAGGTCTCGGCGAGCAAGGTCTTACCGCAGCCGGTTGGACCGATGAGTAACACGTTACTCTTGGACAACTCCACCTCATCAACCTTGAGGCCTAGCTCGAGCCGTTTGTAATGGTTGTAAACTGCTACGGATAAGATCTTTTTTGCGTGGGATTGGCCGACAACGTAGTCATCTAAGATCTTGCTAATCTCCCGAGGTGTCGGGAGCTTACTTCTGGCCGCCGAGCCTGACTTCTCCTGTATCTCTTCGCGGATAATGTCGTTGCAAAGATCCACGCATTCGTCGCAGATAAACACCGACGGGCCGGCGATGAGCTTGCGAACCTCATGCTGACTCTTGCCGCAAAAGGAGCAGTAAAGCAGCCTGTCACCGTCACCGTTCTTACCCTGTTTATCGCTACTCATGGGCCTACCTCACTACACAAACCTGTGTACAGCTGTAGCACAGAAATACTCTCTTCACCGCCGCACTGTGGACGCGGCCTCCCGTACCTCGAGAACCCTATCAATCAAACCATACTCTACAGATTCCTCGGCGCTAAGGAAGCGATCCCGATCCGTATCTTGCTGGATTTGCTCCAACGGCTGTCCTGTATGCTTGGAGAATATATCATTCAGACGTTCTCGTATGCGCAGAATTTCCTTTGCATGAATATCGATATCGGAAGCCTGTCCTTGGAAGCCTCCCAATGGCTGGTGAATCATAATCCTGGAGTGTGGCAGGCAATATCTCTTACCGGCTGCCCCACCCGCTAATAACAAGGCACCCATGCTCGCAGCCTGTCCGACACACATTGTGCTTATGTCTGGCTTGATATACTGCATTGTGTCGTATATGGCGAGGCCGGCACTTACAGAACCGCCTGGGGAATTTATATATAGGTGGATATCCTTGTCGGGATTCTCAGATTCCAAAAACAATAACTGTGCAACTACAAGATTGGCACCATGGTCTTCCACTGGGCCAACCAAAAAAATAACTCGTTCCTTGAGAAGGCGAGAATAAATGTCATATGCTCTTTCGCCCCGGGGAGATTGCTCTATTACCATTGGGACTAGGTTAAGCCCCCAAGCGCTCAAACCCGCATCATTCTCTCGATTATCGGTCATGCCTTTTGTAACCTTTAAGCTTCCCCCATACCTACCGTCTGGAGTCAGCCAATCTAATCCCTTGATTTACCGAAAAATCCGGCAATGCACTGTCCAAAAGCAACGCACCTGAGCACGTCTGTTTGGCCTTATCAGAGGCGAATCTATTTGCGCTGCACTTGAGGCGAAGGGCCTTTTACTGACAGAAACAGTCATGATTTCTAACACATTGATTTTTTTTTGCATTAAGGGCTTATCTGGCGGCACTCTAAAATATGCAACCCGTTACCTTTACTTGCACCAAGGCCGTAAGGTTATATTGTCTGCTCAGTAGTCTGCTCCCGATTCAACAACTCGTCAAACGATGTGTTCTCATCTGTGACGTCTGCCCGCTCCAGCATCCAAGCAATCACTTGCTCCTCCAGAAGCGCGGCTTCGACGTCCGCAAGACGCTCTGGCTGAGCATAATACCATTGCACAACTTGTTCCGGGCTCTCGAACCCTTGAGCCATGACCTCAACCCTTTTGCGAACCTTGCCTGGATCTACCGTAATGCCATTCTTGCTAACCAGCTCCGCCAGCAACAAGCCAGTTGCCACGCGATGCTTCGCTTGTTCTCCAAGCGCTGTTTCGTCCGTCGGAAAACGAGCCGGGTCGAGCCCAAGGCGGGCCAACGCCTCTCCCCGATTTTTTGCCATCCCTCTCTTTTCCGCCTCAACCAGAGCTTTGGGCACCTCGACTTTATTAGCCGCTAACAATGCTTCCACGACCCGCCGCTTCGTCTCGGTGGCAATGGCCTGACCGAGTTCACGCTCCATATTCTCTCGTACTGCCATCCTCAGAGCGTCAACGCCGCCTTCTTCGATACCAAGATTAGAGGCAAATTCGTTATCAAGGTTTGGAATGGTAGCGGCTTCGACTGTCCGCACGCTCACTTTCCATGCCGCAGATTTTCCTGCCAGTTCCGTAACGGAATAATCCCCTGGATAGAAAACCTGGATGTTCCGCTCCGTTCCTGGGATTGCACCAATAAGGCCTTCCTGCAGATCTTTGAACCTCTTATTGCCGCCCAGTTCCATTTTGACGCCCTCGCCTTTATCCACTGCCTCGGAAACGTCGTCCAACCTTGCTTCATAATCCATTGTGACGCGATCCCCGAGTCTAGCCGGCTGCTCAGCCGTCCCCCAAACCTTTCGCTGATGGCGCAATTTCTCCAGTGTCCGGTCGACATCCGCCTCCGTTACTTGCGCAGTCGGTCGCCGAATTTTCAGACCATCAACCGCTGCAATAGTGATCTCAGGATAAACTTCAAAAACAGCCGTATACGAGAGTCCTTCCCCAGGATGCGCTTTGACAGGATCAATGGTCGGTACACCGGCGAGCCGGAGTTTCTCCCGTACCAGAGCATCCTCGAAGGTGGTTCGAATCATCTCCCCTACCACCTCATTTCGCACTCTGCGTCCATATTGGTGAGCAATTACCTTCAGCGGCGCCTTTCCCGGGCGGAACCCCGGGAGGCGCACCGTGCGCGTAAGCGACCGTAGCCGGTTTCTCACTTCGTCCGCGACTTGCTCCTCAGGAATGTCTACTTTCATAAGTCGCTCGACTGTGTCCGTCCGCTCAACAGTAATCTGCATTGCTACCTCATCGGGACTCATTAGCTGTGGCACCATTTCTAATACGAAGAGGATGCATCAAAGCCGGCGCGGCGTGCCATCGCAGCGTTGCGCGGCGACCCCAAATCTTTACGTACTAGCATCTTCACTCCGGTTTGTTCGTCCACGTCGACCGGTTTGCCCCTGCGGACTCCATTGCAGCGATACCCAAGGGTTCTGAGCATTTTGTCTCGCTACCGGTCGACTCAATTCGCCTGAGCTCACGGCGTTTTATATTTTTATCCAAAACAGCCGACAAGTCGGAGTCAGAATACTGAACCCATTCGTTCAGCGACAGCAAAATCAAGAAAATCAAAGTATTATGGGAACACCTATTATGCGGAGACGCTGGCTCGCGGCCCGCTTTCTACCCTCTATCCACGTCAAGGGCTCATTCATCACGAAACGTGGTGCGAAAGGAGAGACTCGAACTCTCACGGGTTTCCCCACTGGCACCTAAAACCAGCGCGTCTACCAATTCCGCCACTTTCGCGTTAGCCCCATTATACGGGGGCTGACAAAGTAAAGGTATATCTGACCCTGACAGTATCGGTAGCGACGTTCATCCCTGCGTTGCCGCCCTGGTTATACCGGCAAGTCCATAGAGGGAAACGAGACCGAGCTCGACGTGAGCGGCACGCGGCGCAGGCATTAGTTCTCAAGTCGACCAAGGAGCGCGATCGCTTTCTCAGACGTGCGGCGTCGCTCCTCGCCGCCAGAGAAGGCGTGCTGCCAACTTGTCACGAGAGGTTGTATATCAGTTGTATATTAAGTTAAAAGATCACTGTACGGCAGCTCGTGAGGCGCCTAGCTGGCATTGATCTGAAAAAAACAGTATCAGCGGGTGGTGGTGGGGTATGAACAGAACCTAAACACTTCCTCCCCTGCTACGCCCAAACCCCTAACGCGCCGGGCGATTCGTGCCCCACAAGCTAAGAACTAGCCTAGCACATTTTGCTAAACAATCGGCGATAACCGTATCCACCGACTTCTTAGCCCCGATGATACTCTGCTGAAGCAGGCATACAGCTGCCAATCCCAATGCTCCGAAAGCCTATGGTGATGTCTGGATGATCCAGATGGCGGCAGATGCAGATAAAAAAATCCACGCAGTGCGCAAAGTTGGGCGACATCCACCAATTCCGTCAACGCATTGACAGGCAAAGCGCCAATCCAGGTTGTCACGCGTGCCTGGTCAAGCACAACTATACGGCCGGTGCGGACCTTGAGAAGCCGTTATAAGAGCGCGGCACACTAAAGCGCTCGAAATCATCCTGAAGGCTACTAAAACCTCTACAGCCGTCATGCTGACTCTCGGTTGCCGAAGCGATGGCCAAGTCCAGCAGCTGCAAAGACGACGCTTTACAGTCAACCGCGAATAGCCGTCGGCGCTTTGGCAGCGGTTGCTGACGCCGCAAGCGGTAACGACACACTGGAAAAGTACTCTCGGTCTCTGACAAATAAACTGCGATCCTCAATAAAGGTACGCCTATTGGCAGGCAACTCCAGAGATCGATGGGTGGTGCCCACGCATCGAATGGTTAAGCGCCTTTTTCGCTGGGCGAGCAAGGAGTCACGATAAAAATCTTCAAACTCAGGTTTCGTAATATCGTGTACTGCCTCAGCAAGCCTCTGGTGTGAATTAAACTGATATTCAAGTCCATTGATCTCATCCCAATAGCGATCAGTACGTTCCTGAAGCGTCTGTTCCGCCTCCAGAATTCGCGTCAACAACCCTGCCTTATGATTTTCGAATTCTTCATGACTCATTAAAACTATGGTTTCTTCATAATTCGAAATGAAATTATCCACCTGTTCCTCCAGGTTGCCAGAGTCCATTGTCGGCGATTGAACGACAAACGTTATACCAGGCGTACCCAAAAGCGAGGTCACAGCCGAAAAAACCACATAACCGAGCTGACGTTCTGTTCGCAAATCCTGATAAAACGGTGCATCGATGATCTGCCGCAATAGTGAGAATTGTGCCGTCACCCGATCACTTTTATCGGAACCTTGAAAGTAGATGGCAACTGCGGAATCTGGATGGTTAAGGTCGACTTGGCGTATGAGTTCATCACCCGCTACAAGCTTTATGACGCGCCCGTTTGGCACGCTTATGGACATCGCGTCTCGCCACAACCCAGCTTGAACCAAGCTCCCGAACGCCAGCGCGTCTCGGCGAGTCAAGTTTCCATGGGCAAAAGCGATCAAGGAAATTCTCGCCAGCAACTGCGGTACGAAAGCCTGCAAATCTTCCACACTCACGCCACGCACTGCTTCCATCTGCTCTTCATCGCTCCAGTGGGGCTGTACCAGAAGACTGGGTAATTCCGCTACACTTCTTCGATATGGTTTCCTGTGTTTATCGTCACCCAATTCGCGCATTACCTCGTTCTTGATTCGCTCGAACTTCAATTTTTCCATATGAGGATTTCGCAACTCCTCAATGAGGCGTGCCAAGAGAAGATGCTGCTTGTCGTTAAAGCCAGAGACCCGCAGCGAGAAGCCCCGCATATGGTGATAAAGAGTATATTGCAGCCCCGCACGCCTTGCTGGATAGCTAAACTCAGCAAGATTATCTTTCACAGTTGCCAGGTACAGCTTTGTTAAGGCAACGTGCGTGGGACTGTCATTTGCCAGTGGCGAGCGTACCGTTAAGTAGAAATTTGCTCGAGGTATTCGATAACTACTGTCTTGCCGGAACCAGAGTTGGTACCCCTCGTGCTGTTGCAGCAGCTCTGGCGCATCAGTTGCTCTCGAAATAGCCTTCAAAGAAAAATCATCGGGTAAAAATGGATTCGGCAAAGGAAGTGAAAGTCTGGGTAACAATTCCTTTGTCCGCCATTTTTGCACTTCATCTGACCCAACTCTTTCTATGCGGTATTTAGCTTGAAACCACGGTGAGATAGCATCGGTTTGCACATCGTCAGACATTACTGCTACCAATAGATTACTTGGTTTCAAAAAGTGAAGATAACTGGCAATTAACTCCGGATCATAATGCTGCATGAAATAAGGTCCATGAAGAACGTCCAAGAGTGAGTAACGCTGCAGGTTTGAAGCCAATCGGCGAACGTAAACAATCGGTTCAAGATTGTCTTGAAAACGGAATTTTAAATCCGCAATTCGCTGGTTTTCTCTAAAAATCCAGCTTGTAATACCGTTAGATTTGATCAGTTCGATATATTGGAAGAATAACGCTACGATTTGATCTAGATTGTACTTTCCAGTCTCAGTTAACTGGATGGATACGTTAAAAGTAGCTTCGCTCTCATGGTCAAGACCTAATCCAGCGTGAACTTGATGCGCCCAACCGGCTTCTTTCAAACCTGAAAGTAGACTTCCATCTCCCTCGTGCCCAATCAACGACGCCAAATAACTCACTGGTTTTTCACGAATGTGTGCTCGGGTAGCAGGTATTGGGAAAATTAAGGACAGAGATCGGCGACCACCGAGGGGGGCAATATAGACTTTGGATGGGAGGTCACCGGGCTTGAATAGCGGTGGATGCGTCACCACCGTTGACTGGGGCAGGGCGCGCCCTGCTATTGCAGAGAACTTCTCTGTTACCCATTGCCGCAACACGGGGATAGATTCCCTTCCCAGAACAACTAGCGCCATTCGATCAGCAGAATAGTGGTTGCTGTAGAATCTAATGAGCTCTTCCTTTAGGCTTCGAGAAGGATTGTCAGCAAGGGTTTTAAGGCTTCCAATACTAAACCTTGAAAAGGGATGATCGGTATTAATCAGCTGCTTTTTGACGTCCAATGTTCTCCACCAATCGCTTTGCAGCTTGGAGCGATACTCGGCATGTACAGCTTGCTTCTCGCGATCCACATAATCTGCCGAAAACAATGGTTCCAAAAAAAACTGTGAAAACCGATCCAAAGCAGCCATCAAGTGTTGACGATCAATATCAAAATAGTAGTTTGTGTTCTCAAAGGCAGTATAGGCGTTATGTGAGCCTCCGTGTGTTGTGATAAAGTGTTTATATTCTCCCGCCCGAGGATATTTGCGTGTGCCGAGGAATAGCATGTGTTCAAGAAAGTGCGCGAGCCCTTCTCTCTGATCTGGATCGTGGGCGCTCCCAACAGCCACATCCATAGCGGCGGCGGCCTTGTCAGTCTCGGCATCGGATATCACTAACACGCGCAGACCATTGCCCAAAATGAAACCTTCATAAGCTCGATTGTCTACGGCGCTCTTGATGATCTCTGCAGCGACAGCCAAAAAAGGATTTGCTAGCAGGCAGCTTAGTAGTGCAGATGCCATCCACGGCAGGCGCCCGAAATAACCTCGATTTTTCATTCCGGTCTCCGAAAAGTGTCATCAACCCGACGCGTGGACAGCGCAGGCGTCGCCCTAACGGCACTGGGAGGGGCAAGCGCTATGCCACTAAATATGAGAAGTACATCGGCGAAACCGGGATCTCATTGACGGCGTATGCCAACCATCTGACAATATCGTCGACTCAGAGAGCAAAGCGTCTGTAGCTGAAATAGGGATGACCTTGATGCACCGAGGTGCAGCAGCACTGCTGATGTCAGCTAGGTGACTATCCAGGATTTCGCTGTCAGCTGTCCCTTGCCATGCGCCAAGATCTCAAGATCTGATTGATCGGCGTTGAAGCTGAAACTCGGCTCGTCACACAATACAAGCCAAGATCAACAACCTCAGCGCAAACATTGGCATAGTGCCGCAACGGTGGATTGCAGGCAGGTTTCACCGCAAGTTGACTCGGTGCCGAATGAACTTACTACGGGAACGCAGGGTCTTAGGGCACAATGCATAGGCTTTGTGCGGGCCTTTGAGGAGGTCTGTGCGCTCGGCACAAGCCATTGTTCTCGGTTACGCTATAAGACGCTGTTTTGATCAAGTCGCACGCGCCGGCAGCGCAAGGCGCGCTCTGCTCTCCAGAGGGCGAATGATGTAAGACTCGGGCTTGTCGCGTGCGGCGGTGAGCTGGCGCCTAAAAAGGCAGACGCCTAAGGAGGCCGCCCTGTACAGTGGGGTGCATGAGGATTTAAAGCCGTCGTGCGAGGTGGCCATACCAAGCGCAGACGGTTAGAGGAAAGGGCTCTTGCATACCAGCATATCACTCAAGGAGATAATGGATGACGCATCACAGCCGAGCTAAGTTGCTGGTTCTTGGACTTGTTTTTTGGCTACTTCAGTTACCTAGCGCTGTGGCATCTGACTTTCCGACTTTTACGGAGCTCGTAAAAAAGAATAGCCCGGCGGTCGTCAACATCAGTACTACGCAAAAGATCGAAGCGCGTCGCACGCCGGAAATCCCCGAGAACCTCTTTCCCGACTTACCCGAAGGCAGCCCATTTGGCGAGTTCTTTAAGCGTTTTTTTGAAGAAGGTCCCAGTGTACCCGAGGAACGACAGATGCAATCCCTCGGTTCGGGATTCATTATCTCATCAGATGGCTACATATTGACGAGCACTCATGTCATCAAAGATGCTGATGAAATCGTGGTACGCTTGAACGACCATCGAGAAAAGCCTGCCGAGGTGGTGGGAACTGACGAGCGCAGCGATGTAGCACTGCTCAAGATCGATGCGACCGACCTGCCCAGCGTAGAGCTGGGGGATTCAGATGACCTACAGGTGGGGGAGTGGGTGTTGGCGATTGGTTCACCATTCGGCCTAGAGCTCACTGCAACTCAGGGTATTGTGAGTGCGCTTGGACGTAACTTACCTAGTGATACTTACGTTCCATTCATTCAGACTGATGTGGCAGTCAATCCTGGGAATTCGGGCGGACCGTTGTTTAATACTAACGGTCAGGTAGTGGGCATTAACGCTCAGATCTACACGCGCACGGGTGGCTACATGGGTTTATCGTTCGCTATCCCCATCCGCGTAGCGATGCAAGTATCCGACCAGCTCAAAACTCAAGGTTACGTTACCCGCGGTTGGCTCGGCGTCGTGATTCAGCCCGTCACCCAGGATCTCGCCCAATCGTTTGGGCTTGATCGGCCGCGAGGGGCATTGGTTACCCGAATAGTGCCAGACAGCCCTGCAGCTAAGGCGGATCTAAAAACCGGTGACATTATTCTTAAGTATGGCACTACCCCGATCGAGCGTTCGGGAGAGCTACCGCCGCTTGTCGGTTCTACGCAAATAGGTACGGTAGTACCCCTACAGATCCTCAGAGAGGGGCAAATCCGCGACGTTAAGATCGAGATCGAGGCGCTTGTCGAGGATCGACCGGCCGTGCGGGCTGAAGGTGAAAAGACCGGCCATCTGAATATGGTCGTTGCCGAACTGCCCTCTGATAAACGCGAGGAACTGGACATCGGTGATCGTGGCATTTTGATAAAGGAAGTCGTGGAGGGTCCAGCAGCTGATGCCGGAATAGGTCCCGGAGATATTTTGCTAATGATCAACGGTCGAGACGTCACAAGCGTCCCTCAATTCGTCAGTTTGGTAAAGGATATTCCGCAGGGAAAGCCAGTCCCCGTATTGGTTCTGCGGGGTGAGAATCCGCTGTTTCTTGCCCTCACCATACCAAAAAACTAGTTTTCCGTAAAACGCAAGCGGCAAATAAGATACCCTACCTGGGGCTTCGTGCCCAACGCTTATCCAGTACTAAGAACATCGTAAGTAATGCCACAGGGTCCGGAATAGGCTTGTGGGGACCGTGTGCCGCAAGGCAAGCGGCGCCCGAGCTTACAGGGGTAAGACCGCGATCCAGCAGAAGTGCCGGTGACACTTCTGCCGGTCGCACGGGCTCGCCCCGGATGGCGAGCCCTGGCCCTGTGCGAGCGAAGCAGGATTGCGTAGCGATGCAGGTATTCACGGCGTGTCTCCACGAACCTATCCGGGACCACTCGCCTCAACAGTGACTTTACGAACGAAGGTGTGAGTAACTGTTCGTGCCGGTACACCGAAGACACTGGATTGCGTGCCCAAGCTGGGCACGCTCCGTGTTACCGAAAAGGAAACTCATTATGAAAGCCAACCGCTTACTCGATGTTTCCAGAGCTGCGCGTCTTGCCGGGGTACCAAGGGAGGAAATCCAACGCCTAATCGCCGCGGGAGAGCTAGAGGCGTTTGAGGGCAAGGTGGACATCGCCAACCTCGAAAACATCTACCCCGAGATCGGGCAGCGGCCTGCTAGCATGCTGGAGTTTGTATCCCAAATCAAGGAAGATGCCATGTGGAAAACGCCCTTTCCGGACGTTCCAGATGCGGCCTCGCTGCGAAATGAATTGCGGCAGCTACGTTCCGAAGTCGCCTACCACAAGCAGCAGGCTGAAAGTTACCGCCGCATCCTCACCGACCTTACAGGAATGCTCCTAGACATTCAGGAAAAAGTCGACCAGAAGCAACGGGTAAAGGCGATAGTCAAGTGGCTAGAAACTAAACTAAAAGAAGCCAGCTAGAGGCTGTCTTTGAACATTTGTGGATTCTTCCAATAATCGGCGGCTACATACGATCTGTGCTGCGCCAATGATGCAGCGCACGGATCGTCACCAACGATACTTCCTGCGTCTGATATCCAAGCACGCGCTGCTCTACACGGAAATGATCTCTTCATCGGCCTTGGTGTACGGCAATCCACTGCGTCTCCTTCAGCACGACCCGTCAGAGCACCCCCTGGCGTTACAGATTGGCGGCAGCGATCCACGGGACATGAAAGCCTGTGCAACCTTAGCAGAAGACTGCGGGTTCGCGGAGGTCAACATCAACGCGGGCTGTCCGAGCACCCGTGTACAAGCAGGGCGCTTTGGCGCCTGCCTGATGACTACCCCCGAGCGGGTAGCAGAGTGCGTGGCAGCGATGCGCTCGGCTGTAGCCATTCCCATCACTGTAAAGACGCGCATTGGCGTCGATTACTGGGATAGCTACGACTTTCTCGTTCATTTCATCGACACAGTCGCGAAGGGCGGTTGTCGCACGTTTATCGTACACGCTCGCAAGGCCTGGCTTCGGGGTCTTAGTCCTAAAGAAAATCGACATAAGCCACCACTTCGGTATGATGTTGTCAAGCAGTTGAAACGCGACTTTCCAAGCCTGGAAATTGTCATTAATGGTGGCATCCGACGGCTCGATGAGGCCCACTATCACCTATCGACTGTGGACGGGGTTATGATTGGCCGCGAGGTGTACCGTAACCCCTATCTTTTCGCTACTGTCGATCAGCAATTCTACGCGGACCATCACCCCATTGCGACCCGCCATCAAGTTCTCGAGGCCTACTTGCCCTATGCCGCGAGCCAGCTATCGCAGGGCGTCGCCCTCTATTTGCTCAGTCGCCACCTGTTCGGCCTTTATCAAAACCAGCCAGGGGCGCGATCCTGGCGACAGGGTCTGTCCTTGCGGACTGGCGCCAAAAGCAACAGCATCGAAACGCTCAGTGACGCCTTGGCGAAGGTACCGGAGGCAGCGAAAACGGGATTACCCCATGGAGAGCTGTCTTAGGCGCGCGGCTCGCTCATGAGTGAGTCGGCGCGCCCAAAACCTTACAACGGATTCACGCTCCTGAGGTTTTGGCCCAAGCGATGGACACGAGCTCCGGAAAGTGAGCCCGAACAAGCGCTGGTGCGAGTGGCCATCGTCACGGCGGTCTTTGCCTACCTTTACACGGCGGGAGCGTTCAGCGGCTGGCAAGAACAGGCCAAAGATCGCCTGAATCTGGCTATCGCGATTGGCTGCGCAGGACTTTCTTGGGCGCTGCTCGCAGCCACTGTTATTCATCCGCTTCGCTCAGTAACGCGCCGCATAATCGGCATTGTTTTTGACGTATGCGCCAATTCGTACTTCATGTATGCAGTCGGAGCGCTCGGTTCCCCGCTCTATGTCGTTTATTTCTGGATAACTTTCGGCAACGGGTTCCGCTATGGTGCACAGTATCTGTTCATCGCCATGACACTTAGCATTGTCGGCTTCAGTACGGTGCTACTTACCAGTAAGTATTGGGCAACCCAGGAAATTCTTGGCCTTGGGATGCTGGTTGGGCTCGTCGCGCTCCCGCTCTATTCCTATGCGCTGCTGCGCCGCCTTAATGAGGCCATCACGCATGCCGAAGAAGCCAGCCGGGCGAAAAGTGCATTCTTGGCAAACATGAGCCACGAAATGCGAACACCATTGAACGGGGTCATCGGCATGACAGATTTACTCGCAGACACCTCTCTCAATCGTGAACAGCAGGATCTCGCTTCGACCATTCACGCGTCGGCACGAACTTTACTGTCACTCATAGAGGACATTCTAGATATCTCGAAGATCGAAGCAGGCAAGCTGGTAATCGAGAATACTGATCTGGACCTGCACCAGTTAGTCCACAGCACGGTAAACATGCTGGCACCACAAGCGCGGGAGAAGAACTTATACATTAACGTGTATATGGCGCCGAATGTGCCCTTGCACCTTCGAGGAGATCTCCTGCATACGCGGCAGATTTTAATCAATCTGATCGGCAATGCGATCAAATTCACCGAACAGGGTAGCATCGATGTACGGGTTTTTCGTCTCAATAATGAAAAAGAAGAAAGAATCCGTTTGCTTTTCGAAGTCATCGATACTGGGATCGGCATAGCCGACCATGCCAAGGAGCAAATCTTCGAGAGCTTTACCCAGGCGGACCAATCCACGACACGCCGTTTCGGCGGAACTGGGCTCGGCACGACGATTAGCAAACAGCTCGTCGAGCTTATGGGAGGAACGATCGGCGTAGAGAGCGTCTTGGGTAGGGGGTCCAAATTTTGGTTCACGCTCCCACTCATGCCGCAGATAACGCCTGCGGCACTCGATAATGAGACCGGCGGGCCGCTTTCCGAGAAACGCATCCTCCTCGGCGCTGCTGACGCTGGCCTAAGACATACTCCCTTGGCATTGGTGGGGCGGGGTTTTGACCCCGAGCGCGAGACAGAGCTTCTGCAGGCGGGCCATCAGTCCCTCATCCGTCCACCGGTAGACGAATCGCAGCGCTACCATATGCTGCACACTGTCTGCACCGATAGGCCTTTGGAAGCGAACACTACTCACCTGGTGGATCATTTTTCCAAAGCACGGGCCGAGGGCCGGCCGCTGAACATTTTGGTGGCGGAAGACACGCCCACCAATCGCAAGGTCATCCAAATGATATTGCAGCGGGCCGGGCATCAAGTTCAGTTGGTGGAAAACGGCGAACAGGCGCTCGACGCTTTAGAGGAACACAGCTTCGATCTCGCAGTCCTTGACATGCATATGCCGATAATGGATGGCATACACGTAGTTAAGCTGCATCGCATGACCCATCTCGACCAGGGCAACATTCCCTTTATCATCTTGACCGCCAATGCCACACCGGATGCCGTACGGCAATGCCAAGAAGCCGGCATCGACGCTTACCTGACAAAACCCGTGGAGTCAAAACGTCTCCTTGACACTGTCACTGCTCTGGCATCGGACAAACAGTCTTCGGCTTCACCGGCATCCGCGGCCCGCAATCACCTGTCGACAGAGGGCCCCGACAGCGGTGTCCAAAATGACGCACTGGAGCCCACGCTCGATCACAAAAAACTGCAAGAACTGGAAGCACTTGCGCAAGATCCAGGACTCGTGAGCGATTTGCTTCGGGAATTCATTGCGGATAGCGAGAGGCTGTTGATAGAAATGAAAGACGCTTTGGCGAAAGAGCGCAGCGAGACCTTTCGGGATCTCGCTCATGCCTTAAAGGGCAGCGCCGCGAGTGTTGGTGCGCGCAGGCTTTTTGAGCGAAGCCTGCCGGCGTCTTTTCCGGCGAGTCCTTCCCTTGATGCTGCCAACGCTCACTTGCGCGAGATAGAGACGGTGTTTTATGCAGTGCGCGAGGCGTTGCTAAGCTATCTTGACGACAGATGACGACAGACCCGACTCATCGCCCATCAACTAGCGCAACCTCCCACCCTCAAAACCTATCATGACACGTGAAAATCGTCTGGAACGATTTTGCACAGTTGTCAGCTGGCATCGAAGGGGCGAGCCCCAGAGAGGGCGCGAGTAATAATTCGGAGTGTCCAAAATGATACATGACCGATAGCCATCACGCGGCACGAGCCAAAGCGGCACCTGAAAGTCGGTCCTGGGCCCTTACCAGGCGTTCCATTATACGCAAGTCCTTTTCCTCCAAACGCAAGGCCGTGTCGACCCACATCAAGGTGATATCGCGCAGCTCTTCATAGCGGATTGGATTTATGCGCTGACGTACTTTTTGCAGGGCGGCCATGGCATTCCCCATGCGTCGTTGTTTCTTGACATAGTCCCGCGCGGCGGCTTCACCTTGTCCCGGCTCCGCCAGCTGGTCTACGATCCCCATGTCGTAGAGCTCATCAGCCGTATAGGTACGGCCACTCAAGATCATACGTTCGGCCCGGACGGCATCCAAGCGACGTGCGAGAAAACTGTACGCACCCATTCCTGGGAACAGGTTGAAGAGGATTTCGGGCAACCCCATTTGCACCCCTCGCTCGGCAATCAAGACATTGCTGGACATGGCAGCCTCAAATCCTCCCCCCAATGCATTTCCCTGAACCAGCGAGATCGTAGTGATCGGTAGGTCAAGATTCACGGCGTTTGGATACAACACATCGATGCACTTAATGGCGTACTCCGTAAGGCGAGCGCGGTTCTTTGCCTTGATTAAGCTGACGAACAAATTAAGGTCGCCGCCCAAGTTGAAAGCACCCTGAATTCGCGAGCCCGCGATGAGGAAGCGTAGGTCCTCGCGACCTTCAGGATGCTCGCGGAAGGCTAGACGGATGTCCTGTTGGAGTTGAGCGATATCGCGCAGCAGTTGATGAGTAAAGCACGGCCTCGGGGAAGGATTCATGAAATACCAAAGTATCCCGGCCTCCCGATCATGGCGAACGAGCAACTGAGATAACCTTTCGGACACCTGGAGCGGCCTCAGGAAGCGGTCTCGATTAGCCACTTCAGCTGAACGGCCCACGGAAACCTCTCGATCATCTGCTGGCTGGATCACTTCCGTCTGCGCGCTGGTCCTTAGCATGGTATCCTCCGTCAGTACGTCAAAATGTATTTAGGTTGCAGATCAGCAGTAACTTGGCTCGGGCCGTGCTCGGGTTCGACCTCGCCATCGCACCCGCCCCCTTGCTGGGCTTCCTTTCCTAGGCGCCGTCGATGGGGTGCCGATAGGGCGCAACGGACGACATCACAGGCTCTCATCGGCAATGCAGGGCATGCCCTGCATTGATGGCAACGCCTCGCCCGCGCTGCTTTCTATGTTCTCTAGATATTCCTTTAATGCGGCACTGGCCAACTCAAGCATGGTGGTGCCTGTTCGAGCCGCAATGACTTTGAGCTTTCTTGCCATCCGTGCATCGACCCAGATTGTCTGTTTGTGCATAAGCTTGCCTCTCGACTATCGGCTCACCAGTGATTAGCATTACTCGCTGCTGTCTTTTTGGCTTTTTGGCTTTTTGGCTTTTTGGCTTTTTGGCTTTTTGAATACTCTATTCCAATTTTTATGCCAGCCTCAGCAGGAGAGCCATAACAGCCTTGCAGCGCAGGCTATTTTTTATTATTTATCAGAGAGTTGACTGTTTTTGGAACCGGGAGCGCGAATTTCCCTCCAATTGAAAAACGATACCAACATCGCGGAAATCATGGCCCTCTAAAGCCACTCTTCTGTCGCCGCCCCGACTTTCTAACCACTGTCTTGTTTCGGCTTTTGCGCCGCAAGGTTTGCATCCCGCGACGAGACGATGATGAGATGAGCCGTGTTTGATACCATCTCCACCCGCTTCGCTTGCATCGCGCCGGCACTGGATTTCTGGGCGCTACGACTTGTGGATGAAAGCCACGAGCGCATTTGCGTGCGCCAAGATGTCCTGCAACCGATCGCCAATAGCCGAACGATTGGAGCACTGATCACGGTGATCGACCGCGGCGGCATCGGCTATGCGGCCACCACCGATCTGAGCCCGTCAGGTCTTAAAACCATGGCAAACCAGGCGCAACATTGGGCTCGGCGGACCGCCAACCGGGGTCTGATCCCTGTCTCGCTGCTGCCGCGTTCGACCTATCGAGGCGGCTATCGGTCTTGCGTGGAACAACCGTGGAATAGCTTTAGCCTCACGGACAAGATTGAGCTGCTGCGTAAGCTAAACGGCCAGCTCAAGACCCATGAGCGCATCGTCGACTGGCAAGCATCGCTCACCTGCAGGCACACCAAGGTGCTGCTTACCAATAGCGATGGCGGCTTTATTGAGCAAGAATTTCACTACATCCTGCCGGCACTTTCTGCGGTCGCCAATGACGGGAACAATACGCAGCGGCGAAGTTATGGAGGATCTGACATCGGGCGCCAGGGAGGGCTGGAGCAACTCGATCGCCTCGATTTCCTAGCCCAAGCCAATCGGGTAGCGGAAGAAGCGCTCATGCTGCTACAGGCCCCCATGTGCCCAGCGAAAACGGCGGACCTGTTGTTGATGCCAAGCCAAATGGTCTTGCAGATTCACGAGAGCATCGGCCATCCCTTGGAGTTGGATCGCATCTTGGGAGATGAACGCAATTACGCCGGCGGAAGCTTCGTCACGCTGGATATGTTTGGCAGCTATCAATACGGCTCAAAATGCCTCAATGTGACCTTCGACCCTACCCGAGCCGAGCAACTGGCAAGCTATGCCTTTGATGATGAAGGTTTTCCGGCCAGTCGCGAGCACATCATACGCAACGGGATTCTGCAACGACCGCTCGGCGGCGCTACCTCGCAGGCGCGAAGCGGACTTCCCGGAGTAGCCAACAGCCGCGCCGCCCAATGGAACCGAGCTCCCATTGACCGCATGGCAAACTTAAACCTGGAACCGGGCGATCGTTCCCTCTCGATGCTCATCGAATCGATCGATGACGGCATTCTGATGGATACCAACCAGTCTTGGTCTATTGACGACAGCCGAAACAAATTCCAGTTTGGCTGCGAGTACGGCCAGCTTATCCAGGAAGGGCGTTTAGCCCAAATCGTTCGAAATCCCAATTACCGGGGGATATCCGCAACTTTCTGGCGCAGTCTGAGCGAGGTTGGCGACACCAGCACCTTGCGCCTTCTCGGCACCCTCAATTGCGGCAAAGGTGAGCCCAATCAGCTTATTTCTGTCGGGCATGCATCTCCGGCGTGTGTGTTTCGAGCGATCGATGTGTTTGGAGCGATCTGAGATCGGCGCAAGCATGAAGGATTACTTTTACAGGGTCACCGGGTCACTTGATAAAATGATTGCATCCGGTGAGGTCTATACCTGCTTCTTCGAAGCAGAAGACTCGGATTTCGTGCGGCTCAACCAGACCCGTTTCCGGCAAGCGGGAAGCGTCGTGCAGCGACAGATGAGCGTCGATCTCATTGCCGGCAGGCAACATGCCACCGGAACAGTGACGCTTACCGGTAACCTCCCCGATGATCGAGCCTGTGTTGGGGAGCTGTTACGACTTCTGCGCAAGCAACGGGCAGCCCTGCCAGCCGATCCCTACTTGCTCTATGCCCTCGAACCTCAGTGCACTGAGGATATCGCACCAGCGGCGGTGCCCGATGCAGGAACGGCGGTCACAGAGATCATGGATATGGCGGCCGGGATCGATCTGGTCGGCATCTGGGCAAGCGGAACCCTTTACCGAGGCTTTGCCAACTCCCTCGGACAACGCAATTGGTATGTTCAACCCAGTTTTCACTTCGACTGGAGCTGCTTCAATCAGAATGGCCAAGCAACAAAGGACAGCTATGCCGGAACCCATTGGGAACCAACACGCCTCGCGCAAAAGCTGGATGCGGCGCGCGTCCAACTCGAACTACTGAAACGGAAGGCGTGGAATCTAAAGCCCGGTCGTTACCGCACCTATCTCACCCCCGCTGCCGTACAGGAGCTCTTTGAGCTGGTGGCCTGGGATGGATTTGGGCTAAAAAGTCATCGCACGCAGCAGACGCCCCTCATCAAGCTGGTCCAGCGCCAAGCACGCTTGCATCCGGGCGTTACCCTTTATGAGCACCACACGGGGGGACTCGCGCCTCGATTCACCGCGAGCGGTTATACTAAGCCAGAGCGGGTAACGCTGGTGCGAGACGGCCTCTACGACCAATGCCTGGTAAGCCCCCGCAGCGGCATGGAATACGGTGAGCCGGTCAACGCCGGAAGCGAGGTCCCGGAATCACTTGAGCTCGGCGCCGGCGAGATCACCAAAGACACTGTCCTAGAGCAGCTCGATACTGGCCTTTACGTCAGTCATCTCTGGTATTGCAACTTCTCGGATCGGAATGACTGCCGTATCACCGGCATGACCCGGTATGCCTGCTTCTGGGTACAAGATGCGGCCATCATCGCGCCATTCAGTGCCATGCGCTTCGATGATAGCCTTTATCACCTCTTTGGGGATAAGCTGCTTGGCCTCACCATCGAGCGCGAGCGCCTATTCTCAGCGGACACTTATTACCAACGCTCAACCCAAAGCACCCTTCTTCCGGGGGCTCTGATCGAGGAATTCAACCTAACGCTCTAAGAGCATGGCGCCGCTGGGTTGCTCGAGTGCGAGAATCATCCCAAAACCACAGCGACTCTATACGCCGACGACACAATTAGATAACTTAACGAGACGGTAACCCAAGATAACGAAGAGTATAGACCGATGAGCTACACGGCCTATCCGGGACAGGGACTTTACGATCCTGCCAACGAGCACGATGCCTGCGGCATCGGATTTGTGGCGGATATCAAGAATCGTAAAAGCCACCAGATCATCGAAGAAGGACTGCAGATATTAATCAACCTCACCCATCGAGGAGCGGTCGGTGCCGATCCACTGGCCGGCGACGGTGCCGGTGTGCTCATTCAGATACCGGACCGTCTGTTGCGGACAGACTGCGCGGAGCTTGATATTCAGCTGCCCGATCCGGGCCAATACGCTGTCGGAATGGTGTTCCTGCCGCGCCGTGCGGAAACTCGCGCGGCCAGTGAGAGCGCCATCGCGCGCTACGTTGAAGCGGAGGGTCAGCGCTTGCTCGGTTGGCGCGATGTGCCCACGGATAACCGCTGGCTCGGAGAAAGCGTAAAGCCCAATGAGCCTCTGATTCGTCAAGTGTTCATCGCCCCTGGAGAAGGCTGGACAGATCTCGACGCATTCGAGCGCAAGCTGTTTGTCATACGCAAGCAAGCGCACCATGCGATTTGGGATCAGCCCTTGCCGGAAAAGCAACACTTCTACATTTCGTCCCTTTCCGCGCGGACGCTGGTCTACAAGGGAATGATGCTCGGGGAAAACCTCGCGTCCTATTACCATGATCTCGCGGATCCACGCATGGAGTCGGCACTCGCACTGGTGCATCAACGGTTTTCCACCAACACGTTTCCATCCTGGCAACTCGCGCAGCCGTTCCGTTACCTCTGCCACAACGGCGAAATCAATACCTTGCGAGGTAACATCAATTGGATGCTGGCTCGCCGCCATAACATGTCCTCGTCGATTTTGGGCCACGATCTGGGAAAACTGTGGCCACTCATTGGCGACGGCGCCTCCGACTCGGCCACCTTCGACAACGCCCTAGAGCTGTTGGTGGCAGGCGGGTATTCGTTGGCCCACGCGGTGATGCTGATGATCCCTGAGGCATGGTTGGACAACCCGCTGATGGACAAAGAGCGGCGTGCCTTTTACGAATATCACGCAGCGCTCATGGAGCCTTGGGACGGCCCCGCTGCCATTGCGTTTACCGACGGTCGTCAAATCGGTGCAACATTAGACCGCAATGGACTGCGCCCAGCGCGTTACTTGATCACCCGCGACGGCAAGGTGGTAATGGCCTCCGAGGTCGGTGTGCTCGATATTGCCGAAGAGAACATTGTCAAGAAGTGGCGGCTGCAACCGGGCAAGATGTTTCTTATCGACCTGGAAGCGGGCCGCATCGTTGACGACGATGAGCTCAAGAGCCAGCTCGCCACGGCCAAACCCTATCAGCGGTGGCTGAACGAAACCCAGATCCGTCTCACCGATCTGCCGCCGGAAGTCGCGGCGATGCCCCCGGATCCGCAGACGCTACTCGACCGCCAACAAGCCTTTGGCTACACCCAGGAAGATCTGCGGTTCTTCCTCAAACCGATGGCCGTGAGCGGCCAGGATCCGGTGGGCTCCATGGGTCGGGATACGCCGCTGGCGGTGCTGTCTGATCGGCCGAAGCTCCTCTATGATTATTTCAAACAAAACTTTGCGCAGGTGACCAACCCGCCCATCGACCCCATTCGCGAAGAGCTCGTCATGTCGCTGGTCTCGCTGATCGGACCACGCCCCAACATCCTCAACTTGGAGACCGGTGGCAAACACAAACGTCTGGAAGTGCGTCAACCCATCCTGTCCTCCATGGACCTGGAGCGTGTGCGCCGCATCGAAAACCACGTCGACAACGCCTTTCGCACCTTCACGCTGTCCATTTGCTATCCTGCCGAGCGCGGCGCGGGCGGTTTGCAGGAGGCCCTCGATTCGGCCTGCCGAAAAGCACAGGAAGTGGTTGCGAGCGGCGGCTATAACATTCTCATCTTGTCTGATCGCGGGATAGACGCCGACCATATCGCTATCCCCGCTCTCCTTGCTATCGCCGCTGTGCACCATCATCTCATCCGAACTGGGCTTCGCACCGAAGTCGGCCTGGTCGTGGAGACGGGAGAAGCACGGCGCGTACACGATTTTTGTCTCCTCGCCGGCTACGGCGCCGAGGCGATCAATCCCTATCTTGCCTTCGATTCGCTATCGGCGATGCGGCATGAATACCCGGACGAGGTGACCGAGTCGGAGGCCCATGAGCGTTACATCAAAGCGGTCGGTAAAGGCATGCTCAAGGTCATGTCAAAGATGGGGATCTCGACATTTCAGTCGTACTGTGGCGCGCAAATATTTGATGCTGTGGGGCTCTCCACAGCATTTATCGAGCGCTACTTCACGGGCACGCACACCATGATCGAGGGCCTCGGTCTCAACGAGATCGGCGAGGAGACGGCACGGCGGCAACGCGCGGCTTTTGGCGATGTACCGATTCTACGTGATGCGCTCGATGTCGGCGGCGAGCTTGCCTTCAGAGTCCGCGGTGAGGCACACGTATGGACCCCGGAGACCATCAGCCTGCTGCAGCACGCGGTTCGGGGCGGCGATTATGGAAAGTTTCGCGATTACTCCCAGGAAATCAATGAGCAGACCAAGGTCATGAAAAACCTGCGGGGGTTATGTGAGCTTCGGGTCGCTGACGAGCCGCTTCCGCTCGAAGAGGTCGAGCCGGCGGCGGCGATCGTCAGGCGTTTTTCCACCGGTGCCATGTCCTTCGGTTCCATCTCCTGGGAAGCGCACACCAACCTGGCTATCGCCATGAATCGTCTCGGCGGGAAATCCAATACGGGGGAAGGCGGCGAAGATGCGCAGCGTTACCGACCGCTGTCAAATGGCGACTCCATGCGCTCGGCGACCAAACAAGTGGCCTCTGGGCGCTTTGGCGTCACTACCGAGTACCTGGTCAATGCCAATGCCATACAAATCAAGATGGCCCAAGGCGCCAAGCCCGGCGAGGGGGGGCAACTTCCGGGGCACAAAGTGGACGAGTGGATTGCACGCATCCGCCACTCCACGCCTGGCGTCGGGCTCATCTCTCCGCCGCCGCACCATGACATCTACTCCATCGAGGATCTGGCGCAACTTATTCACGATCTGAAGAACGTAAACCCAACCGCAGACATCAGCGTGAAGCTGGTATCCGAGGTCGGGGTCGGCACTATCGCCGCCGGCGTTGCCAAAGCCCATGCCGACCACGTCACCATCGCCGGCGATGAAGGTGGCACCGGCGCAAGCCCCTTGACCTCGATCTATCATGCCGGATCGCCTTGGGAGATCGGGCTGGCCGAAACGCATCAAACACTGGTATTGAACGCGCTGCGCGGGCGCATCGCCGTCCAGGTTGATGGCGGCATGCGCACCGGGCGTGACGTGGTAATTGGCGCCTTACTTGGCGCTGACGAGTTTGGCTTTGGCACCGGCGCACTGATCGCTGAAGGTTGCATCATGATGCGCAAGTGTCATCTGAACACCTGTCCCGTGGGTGTGGCCACTCAGGATCCGGAGCTCCGCAGGCGCTTTCCAGGACAGCCGGAGCACGTCATCAACTTCATGCTGTTTATTGCTGAGGAAGTGCGTGAATGGATGGCGAAACTCGGCTTTCGCACCTTCAACGAAATGATTGGTCGATCAGACCGACTCGACATGCGCCGTGCCCTCAGGCATTGGAAAGCTCAAGGGCTTGATTTCTCGCGAATTTTCTATCGACCAGAGCCCAAGCCCGGGATCGCCCTGTATCATTGCGAAAAGCAGGATCATGGGCTTGAGAAGGCCCTGGATCACGGCCTCATTGTCCGCGCCAGGGCGGCGCTGGAGAACGGGACTCGAGTGCGCATCGGACCGCTACCGATCCATAACGTCAACCGCACGGTGGGCGCCATGCTATCTGGAGAAGTGGCCAAGCGCTACGGCCATGAAGGTCTTCCCGACGATACCATTTTTATTAAAACATACGGTACCGGTGGACAGAGCTTCGGAGCATTCTTGGCCCACGGCATCACCATCGATCTCGAGGGAGATGCCAACGACTATGTGGGTAAAGGGCTTTCGGGGGGACGACTCATCATCCGCCGTCCCCAGGCATCCCACATCAAAGCGCAGGATAACATCATCGTCGGCAACACGGTGCTGTATGGCGCCATCAGTGGCGAGTGTTATTTTCATGGGGTTGCCGGGGAGCGCTTCGCGGTTCGCAACTCCGGCGCCATCGCTGTCGTCGAAGGCGTCGGCGACCACGGTTGCGAGTATATGACCGGCGGTGTGGTGGTCGTGCTTGGCATGACGGGTCGTAACTTTGCTGCGGGCATGAGCGGTGGAGTCGCCTACGTGCTTGACGAACGCGGGGACTTTGAGCTGCGCACCAATCTTGCCATGGTTGAGCTTGAGCCCATCGCCGACGAGGACATGGCGCTGGAGGCTCTCGAACATCAGGGGGGCGATCTGGAAGCTCACGGGCGGGTAGATGTCTTGCACGATATGACCCGCTATGATGCTTTGCGGTTGCGCGGCTTCATCGAGAAGCACTTGCACTATACCGGCAGTGGCCGCGCAAGAGAGATTCTCGCCGAGTGGGATGAATACCTGCCGAAGTTTATCAAGGTCATGCCGGTCGATTACCGTCGTGCGCTAGAAGAGATGCAAGCACGCTCGCGAGCCACCGAACGGCCCAGTGTCGCCGTCAGTATGGGTGGCTAATAGTGCCCGGGCGAGATCCGCGACCCTACAGGCGGCACTGATGCGCTTAAATTTTATTTCGGAGAAAGATCAGGATCATGGGTAAGCCTACGGGTTTCATGGAAATCCGGCGCCGGGATCGAGCCTACGGGCCGGTAGCGGAACGAATCCAGCACTTTCGTGAGTTCGTACTCCCGCTTTCCGAGGCAGAGTTAAGGCGCCAAGGTGCCCGCTGTATGGACTGCGGCATTCCCTATTGTCATCAGGGATGCCCGGTTAACAATATCATCCCCGACTGGAACGACCTGGTGTATCGAGATCAGTGGCATGCGGCTCTCGAGGTGCTACATTCCACCAACAATTTCCCGGAGTTTACTGGGCGTATCTGCCCAGCACCCTGCGAGGCTTCATGTACCCTCAACCTCCTCGATGAGCCCGTCACTATCAAGACAATCGAGTGCGCCATCATCGACAAAGGTTGGAGCGAAGACTGGGTACGACCACAGATTCCGCTCCATCGTACCGGTAAACGGGTGGCCGTCGTCGGCTCGGGTCCCGCAGGGCTCGCCTGTGCTCAACAGCTCGCGCGCGCCGGGCACACGGTTATGGTCTACGAGAAAAGTCCCCGCATCGGTGGCCTGATGCGCTACGGGATCCCTGATTTCAAGCTCGAAAAGTATCTTATCGACCGTCGTGTTGCCCAGATGCAAGCCGAAGGCATAGAGTTCTTGACAAATCGCCATGTCGGCGTTGATGTTCCCGCAAAAGAACTGCTGCTCACCTATGATGCCATCGTGTTGGCGGGAGGCTCGGAGCACCCAAGAGAGCTCCCTCTGAAAGGCCGTGAGCTTGGGGGGATACATTTCGCCATGGAGTTTCTCACCCAGCAAAACAAACGGGGTGGCGGTGAAGCCACCGATCATCTATCGCTTGTGACCGCCAAGGATAAGGACGTCGTGGTCATTGGTGGGGGCGATACCGGTTCCGACTGTGTAGGAACGGCGGCAAGACAGGGCGCGCGCTCCATTACTCAGATCGAGATCATGCCAAAGCCGCCAGAGCGAGAAGACAAGCTACTGACTTGGCCGAATTGGCCAATGAAGCTGCGCACCTCGACCTCACACGAGGAAGGCTGCGAACGGGATTGGGCAGTCTCAAGTCGAAGACTGCGGGGTGTCGATGGTCAAGTCGCCGCAATCGAATTGGTACGAGTGGAATGGACGCGCCAGGCAAATGGCAGTTGGGCAATATCTGAAATTGAAGGCAGTCAATTCGAGCTCAAGACGGACCTCGTGCTGTTGGCCATGGGTTTCGTCCACCCTGTCCATGACGGTATGCTAACGGAGCTTGGCGTTGCTTACGATGAACGGGGTAATGTCGATGCATCCACCGATGACTACAAGACTTCACTCGATAAGATCTTTACCGCCGGCGATATGCGTCGCGGTCAATCGCTAGTGGTATGGGCTATCCGTGAGGGACGCCAATGTGCCAGAGCGGTGGACGAATACTTGATGGGTAACTCTGACCTGCCTCGCTAGCCATCACCCTGCGTAGGGGCTCGAAGGGCGCGGGCTTAGGAGCACGCGAACGCACTTTTCCCCGCCATGAGACAGTCCAATGCCCCAGCTAGCTCATTCATTTATTATCGACTGTTATCGACTCCAAAAAGCGAGATTGTGTGGGGCCATATCCGTGCTGGATTCACTTTGGTTCCCGAGGTAGGCTAGTTTTCGACAAATAACATTGGCCTTTGAACCAAAAGGGGAAAGGTAATGGGTAGTTCCCTGCAAGAGCAATTGTTAAAGGCTGGCCTTGTTACAGAGCAACAAGTGCGGCGGGAGAAAGCGCGGGGCGCGGAGGCGGCTCGCCGAGGGAAAAAGAACAGAAAAACACCCCCTGCCGTGCACCACCGTACACAGCAATCGACTGCCGCTGCCGCGAGCAATCCCCCGCAGGAAAACCCTGCCCGCACCGCACAAACAGTCGCCAAGCCATCGGAGAAGCAAGATAAAAAAGCGGCTTCTCCCAGTGAACGGAAGCTATTACGAGCGCGGATCAAGATCCTGCTTCGACGCCATCGCGTGAACGATGCGGAAGCGGAGACGCCCTATCACTTCTTGGTTGGAAAGCACATTCGCCGCATCTATGTCACTGATGCCCAACACACTTCCCTTTGCCAAGGCCAGTTGGTCATCATCCCTTTTGGAGAACGGCATTATCTCATATCGATCAATAAAGTGAGTGCGCTGCAACAACTCGATCCAAACCTGACGATCATTACTCACCAGTCTGCGAACGCTGCAGACTCGGAGGCCGACGATGTCTATGCTGGGTATCGGGTGCCAGATGATCTGATTTGGTAGCGAGCCGCTGCTAAACGGGTGGTGCCCTCTTTTGCGCAAATAACGATTGGCACAACAGGAAGCGCTTGTAACTGTGGCCACTGCGCCTATCTTGTTGAGGTGGATCAACTCTGAAGCATTGTGACCCCCCAAGGTGGACCCTATAATGACATTTACATAAACGTCACCTAAACCCCTCGCCTCGCAAGCAGAGATCGTACGAGTTGCGCTCGTTTTCCTTCCGCGCGGCCTGCAGGCAAGGCACCCCCATGCCACCCTCTCAAGGAGGTTGCAATGGCAGAGTGGAGTCAAGAAGCAGAAGAGCTCATGCAACGCGCCCGACGCGCGCTTGCTGCCACGGAGCAGGCATTACATACCGCAGTTTCGAGTCTCCGAGAACATACTCTGGATAACGGCCGGGTCTCAGCAGAGAAACTCGATCAGCACCAACTGGTTTCCTATGATATCGCCCATTCGGCAGCCGAGGCGGCCGCGAGTTGGTTCGTTCTCGACTATGCGGAGAGTGTCCGCGATCACATGAGTGATCCAGGGCGGGGGCTAACGTTGGAGGAACGTTGTGCTCTTGTCTTCACTGCCGAGGCTATCGAGGCCATTCGGGCCCGCCTTGAGCTTCGCCCGGCCGACTACGGTATCAGTCGCGAGAAACTCGGTGCCACCCTGGATAGCGAGTCATTGCAGCAATTCTGTGTCGAGCAGCTGGCGGCGGCGCGTGTGGCAGAGCTTGGGAGGCTGGTGCTCGATCTGGGGGGCCAAACCGGAAGCTATTTGCTCGATGAGGACCACGAAATGATGCGGGAAAGCTTCCGCAAATTCGCAGCCGATGTGGTCATGCCGCTGGCCGAGGAGATACACCGTCAGGATCTCGACATACCCGATGAGATTATCCATGGATTAATCGAGCTCGGCTGCTTTGGGCTCTCCATTCCGGAGCGCTATGACGGACTGCAGCCCGAGGATCGGGAAGACAATATGGGCATGATCGTAGTGACTGAAGAGCTCTCACGAGGATCACTCGGCGCTGCGGGAAGCCTCATCACTCGGCCGGAAATTCTCGCCCGGGCGCTCCTCACCGGCGGCACCGAGGACCAAAAGAAAAAATGGCTGCCCCTGCTCGCCGCCGGTGATCCCTTATGTGCGGTAGCGGTCACCGAGCCCAATTTCGGCTCGGACGTGGCCGGAATGAAATGCCGTGCTACCAAGACCGATGGAGGGTGGTTGTTAAATGGTGCCAAGACATGGTGCACCTTTGGCGGCAAAGCCGGTGTGCTGCTGGTGTTGGCTCGCACGAATCCCGACCCAGCCCTGGGGCACCGGGGACTGTCCATGCTTATGGTCGAGAAGCCTTCCTTCAGCGGCCATGCCTTCGAGCACCGACAAGAGCAGGGCGGAGCCATTAGCGGTCGCGCCATAGCAACCATTGGCTACCGCGGAATGCATTCCTTTGATGTGTTTTTTGATAATTATTTCGTCCCTGATGAAAATTTGCTCGGCGGATCCGAGGGCGAAGGCAAAGGATTCTATTTCACCATGGCGGGGTTCTCAGGAGGGCGCATTCAAACAGCGGCCCGCGCCGTCGGCCTCATGCAGGCGGCATTCGAACGGGCCGTCGCCTATGCCAACGAACGCAACGTATTCGGTAGACCGATCGGCGCCTATCAGCTGACCCAGATTAAGTTGGCCCGCATGGCCGCCCATCTGCTGACCTGCCGTCAATTCACCTATGGTGTCGGGCGTCTGATGGACCGCGGCAAGGGTGATGTGGAAGCCAGCATGGTGAAGTTTTTTTCGAGCAAGACTGCCGAATGGCTCACGCGCGAAGCGATGCAAATTCACGGGGGTATGGGATACGCGGAAGAGACAGCGGTCAGTCGCTACTTCCTGGACGCCAGGGTTTTGTCGATCTTCGAGGGCACCGAAGAGATCCTCGCGCTCAAGGTTATCGCCCGATCGTTGGTGGAGAAAGCCAGCGTGCCCCAGGGAGTGAACTGAACAGAAGTTTACAACCTTCACCACCCAATACAGCTATCGGGAGGCGCAGCAGGTTTATTCCCAAGCTCTGAGAAGAGGTGGCAAGATGAACAGTGAATCAAAACCAGTTAAACGCGAGCGGCCCTGGCTCATGCGCACCTATTCGGGGCACACCTCCGCCAAGGCGTCGAACGAGCTCTACCGTACCAATCTTGCCCGCGGCCAAACCGGGCTCTCGGTTGCCTTCGATCTACCTACGCAAACGGGCTACGATGCCGATCACCCTTTGGCACGCGGCGAGGTCGGAAAGGTTGGCGTACCCATCGGGCACATTGGAGATATGGAGGCGCTGTTCGACGCCATCCCGCTTGATCAGATGAACACCTCCATGACCATCAATGCCACCGCGCCGTGGCTTCTCGCGCTTTATGTTGCGGTTGCGGAACAGCAAGGTGTCGATGCGTCCAAGCTGCAGGGAACCACGCAAAATGATGTGTTGAAGGAATACCTCTCCCGCGGCACTTATATTTTTCCGCCTGAACCCTCGGTACGGCTGACCACCGACCTCATCAGCTATACCGTTCATCACATACCGAAGTGGAATCCGACCAACATCTGCAGCTATCACCTGCAGGAAGCCGGTGCCACCCCGACCCAAGAGCTCGCCTATGCCCTATCCTCGGCCATCGCCATCCTCGATGCCGTGCGCGACTCGGGCCAGATGGGCGCGAGCGACTTTGCACAGGTTGCCGGACGCATCTCTTTCTTCGTCAACGCCGGTATCCGTTTTGTGGAAGAGTGCTGCAAGATGCGGGCATTCGTTGCCCTGTGGGACAAGATCACGAAGGAACGCTATAGCGTCGAAGATGCCAAGCTGCGGCGCTTTCGTTACGGGGTGCAAGTCAATTCTCTCGGCCTCACGGAGATGCAGCCGGAGAACAATATCCAGCGTATCGTTCTGGAAATGCTTGCCGTGACCCTTTCCAAAAATGCGCGCGCCCGCGCAATCCAGCTACCGGCATGGAATGAAGCCCTAGGTCTGCCACGGCCCTGGGATCAGCAGTGGGCACTACGGATCCAACAAATTCTTGCCTACGAAACCGATTTACTCGAGTACGGTGATTTGTTCGACGGCTCTCAAGTCATCGCGGACAAGGTGCAGCAACTGATCCAGGGTGCGGAGAGTGAGATGGAGCGAGTGCGCTTGGAAGGCGGCATGGTGCAAGCCATTCAGAGCGGCTACGTGAAGCGTCAGCTGGTCGCCAGCCAAACCGCACGCCTTCGAGCCATCGAGCGCGGAGACCTCAAGGTCGTCGGCTTGAACTGCTTTCAAGAAACCGCCGAATCGCCCCTCACGAAAAGCGTCGACAGCGGCATATTGCGAGTGGATCCCTCGGCAGAGCGTGAGCAGCTCGAGCGAATGCGGGCCTTCCGTGCAACCCGCAACCCGCAAGAGGTGGAGGTGGCGCTGAAGAACCTTATCGATGCCGCCCGCAGCGGGGAAAACATTATACCCGCTTCCATCCGCTGCGCTCACGCCGGTGTTACCACAGGAGAATGGAGTGGTCAACTGCGGGAAGTTTTTGGCGAATACCGTGCACCCACCGGCATCGATATCGGCAACCAGGAGGTAGGAAGCGCGCCGCAAATGGATCGCATTCGGGAGCGGGTACGCAGCACCGGCGATTCGCTTGGCAGGCCGCTACGCCTGTTGGTTGGTAAGCCGGGGCTCGATGGGCATAGTAACGGAGCAGAGCAGATCGCCGTGAGAGCCCGCGATGCGGGCTTTGAGATCGTTTATGAGGGCATCCGTTTGACCCCACGACAGATTGCTCAGGCGGCCCAGGAAGAAGGCGCACACCTCATCGGGCTTTCGGTGTTATCGGGAAGTCACCTGGAATTGGTCGCGGACATCCTTGCGGAGCTCGCCGAGCTTGGACTTCCCGATCTGCCGATCATCATCGGCGGCATCATTCCAGCCGAAGATAAGCCGCAGCTAAAGGCGCAGGGTATCGCCGCAGTGTATACCCCAAAAGACAGCGATTTTAACACCATCATGGCCGATATTGTCGACATTATTCGCGAGCGAAACGGCCTTGAACCGTTTGAAGTCGCCGCATGATGCTTCCCGCCCGTGCACTTCCAGACGCGGCAGCGCTAGCAGAACGTGTCGTTGCACGAGAGCGCAGCGCTCTTGCCACAGCCCTAAATCTTCTCGACGACAAACGTCCAGAGGCGCGCGCCTGCGCCGGTCGGCTGCTGGCAAACCTGCCTGAAGACAAGGTATACCACAGCGGGCACCTGATTGGGCTGACCGGTCCACCCGGCGTCGGCAAGTCATCACTCATCTCGGCCTTGGTGAAGCGTTGGCGCGATCAGCAACGCACAGTGGGGATCCTGGCAGTGGATCCTTCAAGCCCGGTGAGTGGCGGCGCCCTGCTCGGTGATCGTCTGCGCATGCTGAGCTCGGAGACAGACGGGGGCGTTTTCATTCGCTCGCTTGCCTGCCGCGGCGAAGTGGGGGGGCTAAGCGCTGAAACCTGGCCCATGAGCCTGGTGATGCTGGCAGCATCCGATGTCGTGTTGGTGGAGACTGTGGGTGTTGGACAGAAGGAAATCGATGTCTCGAAGCTAACCGATACCACTTGCTTTATCGCCCAACCGGCCTCTGGAGATACCATCCAATTCCTGAAAGCAGGCATTATGGAAGTCCCCCACGTGCTGATCGTCAATAAACAAGATGTCGGCCTCGCCGCCCGCAAGACGTTGACGGAGCTTCAGACGAGCCTCGGGAGGAACACCCACAATGGTGATTGGAAAGTCCCAGTACTTTCGGCAAGCGCAACCCACGGAACAGGGATTGCTGAGATCGTGGAAACCGTTGACAGTCATCGTCAATGGCTCCTACGCGAGGAAGCGCTCTCCACCCGGCGCCGAAGTTTTCAGGCGCAATGGATCGTGAAGCGTCTTCGCGAGGATTTTGGCCGCTTCGGCATCGAGGCGCTGGGGGGCGAAAGCAGGCTGATAGAAGACCTGATAACGCAGGGTGGCTCACCGTTTGAGCACTATGATCGTCTACGGGACAACCTAGTCGCACGCTGGAACTAATCTCCACTGATGACTGCTAGGGGTCAAGATAATAAAACGCTATGAGGAGAGGTACGACCGTGGCAAAAGAACTTTATGACATCAGCGAAGCGCCACCCGTTGGTGAAGTCCCACCCAAGATGCATGCGTGGTTGGTCCGGGCGGAACGCTTTGGAGAACCCACACAAGCCTTCCAGAAGGAGGTAGTCGATGTCCCGGAAATCGGCGATGACGAGGTGTTGGTCTACGTCATGGCGGCTGGCATCAACTACAACAATGTGTGGGCCGGCCTTGGCGTTCCGGTGAATGTCATTAAAGCCCGTAACAAGCAAGGCGAGCCGGAAGACTTCCACATCGGGGGCAGCGACGCCTCGGGCATCATCTACAAGGTGGGTAAGGACGTTACCAACGTAAAGGTCGGTGATGAAGTCGTTATCCATTGTGGATCGTGGGATAGGAATTGCCCGTGGGTTACATCGGGCGGCGATCCGATGTATTCCCCAACCTTCAGGATCTGGGGATACGAGACCAACTATGGCAGCTTCGCCCAATTCACCCGCGTCCAGGCCCATCAATGCATGCCCAAGCCAAAGCACATGACTTGGGGGGAATCGGCGGCCTACGTGCTGGTGGGTGCCACCGCCTACAGAATGCTGCATGGTTGGAAAGAGCATGCCGTCAAAGACGGTGATGTTGTCCTCATCTGGGGCGGTGCCGGTGGGTTGGGCTCAATGGCTATCCAGATCGCCAAGGCCGCGGGTGCGACCTCCATCGCTATCATCTCGAGCGATGACAAAATCGACTACTGCGTTGGATTAGGTGCGAAAGGCTGCATCAACCGTAAGGACTTTGACCACTGGGGTATGCTGCCTCACTGGAAAGACAATGTCGGCTACGGAAAGTGGTTGAAAGGCGTACGAGCGTTCGGCGCTGCCATCTGGGAGGTGCTGGGGGACAAGCGCAGCCCGCGCATCGTCTTCGAGCATCCCGGCGAGTCGACCATCCCGACGTCGATGTTCGTGTGCGATACCGGCGGTTCAGTGGTGATCTGCGCCGGGACCACGGGTTTTAACGCCACCGTGGACCTGCGCTACTTGTGGATGCGTCAAAAACGTGTGCAGGGCTCCCATTTTGCCAACGACGAGCAAGCCTATGCCATGAATCGCCTTGCCCTCGAAGGAAAGCTTAACCCCTGTCTATCGAGAGGATTTTCCTATGACGATTTACCACTGGCGCATCAACTGATGTACGAGAACAAACATCCGCACGGTAATATGGCGGTGCTTATCGGTGCCGCGGAGTTCGAGGCCGGTAAGAGCGCCGAAACCCCGATGCCAGCAGCGCACGTGAGCCTTCCGGCGGGCGACGTCCATACAACTCCTCACCCCTACCCGCTCTCAGTGCCGTTACCGGAGGTTGCCGAGAAACCCGAGGAGGGCCTGGAAGCGGTGCTGGCGGATGACGGCACGCGGGTCAAAGAGCTTATGTTCTATGGGCTTGTCGCCTGCAACCCGGATGACACCGTGGAGACAGTGGCCAAGATCATGGTCGAGAACGATGTGCACGCAGTGGTGGTCAAAGCGGCGGACGAAGCTATCGGCGTTGTTTCACAGACGGACATGGTGCTGGCCCGTCAGGGACGCACGGCCGAGCAGGCACGCCACTTGCTCGCCGGCGAGATCATGACCAAAGGCTGCGCGACCTGCGATTTAGAGACCCCGCTGTCCGATGCCGTCTCCGCCATGACTCGACTGCGTGTCCACCGCCTCATCGTTACCGAGCGACGTGGCAGTCGAGACGTCCCGGTGGGCGTAATCTCCATGACAGACGTGGTGAAGAAGCTGTTGGTAGAAGGCTAACTTGCCACCGCTTCTTGAAATCCTCCCCAAGTAGCCGAGGGGCCGCTTGGGGAGTGCGTATTCGCCCGTCGCCCGAGAATCGAGCGGCGGGAAAATCCAGGCTCGTGAATTCGATCAGACACATCCTGCCTGCGACGACAAGGACGTCCACTCCATGGCCGGTAGCTCGGCAAAAGCTAGGGCAATTTTTTCGTTCCAAGCGCGTTTGATTTCAGTAAGATAAGAATCGTCCTCCTTCAAGCAACGATACCGCTCTAAGCGCAGGCTATCTCGTACGTAGCACAGAATCTCAATCGGCGGGCCCACCGTCACATTGCTGCGCATGGTGGAGTCTACCGAAACCAAAGCACAAAGCGCCGCCTCGTCGAGACTAGTGGAAGGCTGAATGATGCGGTCCAGGATAGGTTTACCGTATTTAGCTTCCCCCACCTGCAAAAAGCGGGTGTGGCCCGACGTGGTAATGAAATTACCCTGTGGGTAGACAAGAAATAGGTGCGGTGCTTCCTGACCAATTTGGCCGCCGACGATAAACGTGGCGTCGGCGCTAAAGCCTGCCCGCGCTACCGCTCTTCCATGCTTTGCACCTTGCGCCCGATTGATACTACCAACATATTCCGCCAATTCAGCCATGTCTCGTGCCGTATCAATGTTCATGGCGGCTTTTTCGTCGCGATCGCGTCTCATTTGGGTAATGACCGCCTGCGTAGTAGCCAGATTTCCGGCGTTCAAGAGCACCACCTGACGATCTCCATCGCATCCAAACGTGTGCATTTTGCCGTAGGTCGACACCTGATCAACGCCGGCATGGGTGCGGGAATCAGAGGCGAAGACCAGCCCCTCATCGACGGTGATGGCAAGACAATAGGTCATGGTGACTAGCCTTAGGTTGGAGGGGCTACGATCAGCTTAGTATTTTACGGCAGCGCAGGCGTCAAGCGACGACTCTCAGAATAACCTACTTCGACCTGGGAGCGGAACGCAAGACCGCCCCATTAAAAAAACTAACGCCATTACCCGCTAACAGGGTGTTTTAAACCCCAGCGAGCGCAGCGGACTGTAAAAAATCCCCTAAGCCGAAGCAACGTGGCCCCATAACAACTGTCAGCTGACAATCCCATCAAACGCCTACTTGTGAGCTGATCACGAGATTACGGCTGGGTATCTTCCTTGCATCTTAATTCTATTTTGAGCTCATGGTGAGCCGCGCGCCGCAAGCTGCCCACCGGTCTTGGCTGTGTCACTTTGCCGCCGTTTCACTACGGAGCAGCGGCATCCGAAAACGCCCTAAAGGCCTTGCCCAGCGGCCGTTAGCCCGCCACACGGTAATACCTTTGGCTCGAGGCACGACAGCAATTGCCGGAGTCAACCACCGATTAGGGGATAATGCAAGCAGATAGCGAGTCTAATTCAGCTGCGCGGGCCAGGGGGAATTGGGTCGCTGACCCCAAAGGAAGGCGGACAAAGACGTTTTATTCCAAGGACTACCGTGCCTTGATCGCTTGCGCCTCACGGAGAGATCGCTATGGAGAATTTTCTCGAACGCCACTGGCAAATCGGTAGACCGCAACTGCGGGAGAAACTGGACGAATTACTGGCGCTTGCCGGTGGCGCCAAAAGTGCCAACGCCACGCTCTACCGAGAGATGCTGTGGAGCCTGATACGGCTTATTCAGGAGGACATCGATCGCTGGGACGCAAAGATCACGAGTCACGCGCTGCGCGAGCTCGAAAGCGCCTTTACGAAACTGCGTCAATACCGGCGACGGCGCAAGGTGACTATCTTCGGCGCGTCGCGCATTATTGCCGATGCCTCCGAATGTAGGCTAGCCGAAGATCTCGGCAGGCTGCTCGCTCAGGATAGCTTCATGGTCATCACCGGAGCGGGAGGCGGCATCATGCACGCCGCGCATCGCGGCGCCGGCCCAGAGCACAGCCTGGGTTTCCACATCACGCTTCCTTTCGAGCAAGCGGTCAATCCGGTAGTCGCCGATAGCGGCGGTCTACTGGCATTTCGCTTCTTCTTCACGCGTAAGCTCTTCCTTGCCAAAGAAGCCGACGCACTCGTTATCTTCCCGGGTGGATTCGGCACGCTAGACGAGGCCTTTGAAATCTTGACTCTCTTGCAAACAGGTAAGAGTCGCCTCATTCCGATCTTGTTACTGGATGTGCCTGGCGGAACCTATTGGCATCACTGGCGCCACTTCGTAGAAGCCGAGCTTCTCAGCCGAGGTTATATATCGCCGCATGATCTCGCGCTCGTCGAGCACCTTCAAACCGCCAAGGATGCCTTCGGCCGGATTGCTCATTTTTATCGCAACTTCCACTCAACACGCCGCGTCGATGGTGAGCTCAGAATTCGCATGCTGCGAACGCTACCCGAAGCCGCTTTGGTTCGTGTCAACCAAGAATTCAGCGATATCTGCAGCGCCGCTGGATTTTCTCTCGTCGGCGCACATCCCGATGAGCACGACGAACCCGAAATAGGGGATTTCCCCCGCCTGGCATTCCGCTTTGCTGGCGGCGACTACGGTCGGCTGCGTCAGCTCGTCGACCTCATCAATGAGTATTGAACGAGCATGAAACGGAGCAAGTAGGGTCGCCATGTCCTCCTCCAGCTATCGGGAGCGCAGCAATTGTGCTTTCTCCCGTATCCGCACTAGCCAGCGACGAGCCCATGCGAACTCGATGGCAAGGATGGCAAGGCCAAGCGGAATGACCACGACAGCCGGTCCTGGAAGCAGGATCATAGCCACTCCAATCGCGACCACGGTACCGCCCACCAATAAGATCACCAATCGCCTGGCTTGACGATAGGTGGTAACGGCAAAACGGTGTAGCTCTCCAAACACCGGTCTTAGCTGCTCATTCAATGATGTATTTCTCCCCTTGTTCGCACCCTATCGCCGCATCGAAACCGCGCGTTAACTTCTGACGAGCACGGACTTGGTGTGCCGCATCTACCCTTACCCTTGGTGCTACTTACCCGGGCGAATAAGTGCCCCGAGCCCATGGCTCTCCAACGCCTCGTTGAGAAGATTGCGAATGGGTTCAGGCTTATCGTAGGTCAGTGCGGTCGCCAGAAGTTCTCGCGCGGTATGCTGCGAGACAGTCCTGAGGACACGTTTAAGCCGAGGAAGGTCGCTCAGGCTAACGCTCAGGCTATCGACCCCCATGCCAAGTAAAAGGACTGCAACGGCTGGATCACCCGCCGTCTCGCCACATACGCTAACCGGTTTGCCAGCACCGCGTCCTGCCTCAATGACGTCGATTAAAGCCCGCAGCACCGCGGGATGCAAGGGTTGCAAGATCTTGGCGACTCTGGGGTTATTGCGATCAGCCGCCAACAGGTACTGCATGAGATCATTGGTGCCGATCGACAGAAAATCAACCCGACTCGCGAGATCCGACGCTTGAAAAACCGCCGAAGGAACCTCGATCATGACCCCGAGTCGCGGCCGGGTTACGGGCACTCCTTCTTCAAGGAGTTCCTGATAGGCTCGCTCGAGCAACTCGACGGCGTCCTCGACTTCGCTGACACTGGTCACCATCGGCAGCAGCAAGCTGAGATTGTCAAAACCCACTGCGGAACGCAGCGCAGCCCGGAATTGCGTCACAAAAATCTCTGGCTGGTCCAGCGTCATCCGAATGCCTCGCCAGCCGAGAAACGGATTATCCTCCGCTACCGAAAAATAAGGTAGGGGTTTGTCGCCACCGGCATCTAAGGTGCGCAAGACGACTGGCCGAGGTGCAAACGCCTTGAGCACTTGGCGATAAATTCCTCGCTGTTCCTCTTCGCTCGGAAATCCCTCGCGCAGCATGAAAGGCAGCTCCGTCCGATAAAGGCCAACCCCTTCCGCACCGCCATCGAGCGACAGCGCGCTGCCTGCCAGCAGTCCGATATTGGTATAAAGCGGAATAACAACGCCATCTGGCGTCTCCGCGGGTAAGTTGTGCAGTTTTTTGAGCTCTTCCTGAAGCTCGCGCTCCTCACGCGCGAACTTCGCAAACTCGCGCCGCACGGAAGCGTTTGGTTTGATGTAGATCCGACCTCGATAGCCGTCGAGCACGAGTTTCTGGCCATCGAGACGCATTACCGGGAGGTCCGCAACACCCATCACGGCCGGACACTCTAAAGCATGGGCCAGCATCGCCACATGGGACAACGCGGAACCGCGGGCAGAGACCACGCCTGACAAGCGATCCGGTGGGACCTCAACGAGATCCATGGCGCTGAGCTGCTCACCGACAAGGATGGTATTGGACGGATATTCACGCGTGGCACGATGCGTCTCGCTCAGATGCATCAGAATGCGGCTGCCGACATCGCGTATGTCGCTAGCACGCTCCCTCAGATAGGGATCCTGCATGGCCTCAAAACGACGGGCATGCTCGTTAATGGTTTCACGCAGCGCACCGGAGGCCCAATTGCCCGCCTGAATCCGAGCCACCGTGTCCTCGATCAGCCCGGGGCTGGTCATCATTAAGGTATAGGCATCAAAAAGCACCCGATCTTCGGCCGACATGACACCCTGAAGCCTCGTGCCGAGCTGCTTCACTTCCGTAGCGGCCCGCTCCACCGCCACACGTAGAGCCGCCTCTTCAGCATTGAGATCCTTGGGCGTTCGATCGGGCACTGCATTTAGATCCATGGGCGGATACACTACGACTGCGAGGCCGATAGCAACACCCGGGGCTGCTGGAAGCCCATCAAAATGCTGTTCATCCCAGCTTGAGCTCTGCCCCAGGCGGCGCCCTAAGCCGCTGGCCTTCGCGAGCGCGATGGCCCCGGCGAGCTGTGCTGCAAGGGTGACCAAAAAGGCGACATGTTCCTCGCGAAACCGGCGCGCGGAGCGTTGCTGGGCGACCAATACCCCGAGCACTTTGCGCCGATGAATAACGGGCACCCCAAGAAATGCGCGATAGGAATCCTCGCCCACCTCCGGTATCAACCGAAACCGCGGATGGGCCGGCGCATTTGCCAGATTGAGAGTCTCCGCCCGTGCCGCCACCAGACCGACAAGGCCTTCTTCGTAGCCAAGCGACACCCGTCCGACCGCATTGGCGCGAAGACCCTCCGTCGCCATTAATACGTGTCTGCGCGACGTCTCATCGCTGAGGTAAACAGAACAAACATCGGTGGACATGACTTCGCGGGTACGGCGCACGATCAGCCAAACCGCCTCCTCCAGGTTAGGAGCAGAATTTACGTCTTGTACGATGTGGCCCAAGGAATTCAGCATTGACATCGCGTCTGCAGCCGTTGCAAATAATAGAGAAAAAAGCAACCCTGCGGGACCAGTGACATCCGCAAGATGTGAATACCGGCACAAATAAGCCAAGCCCATTCATGAGACTTGAATAAGATACCGTGCACAGGTATGAGCCCTGTGATATCCATTGCCGCTGACATACAAGCGAGGAAACAGACAGTCTGTTCGCTTCCCTGGTCGTTGGCGAAGATACCGCTTACCGACCGCGGTGCGACCGCGACCGCAGGATAGGACCTATGCGCTCGGTGAGCGAACGGAAGAAAAAGCAAGCATCGCATATCCCTTGCCAAAGTGGCTGCCTTCACTGCATCGTGACGCGGCCAGCTAAAATCCCATGCATGCTAGACCGATGTTATGAGAATCATTCTGAGTTACACTGCGAAATCATTATCGAGCATGGGAGTCCAACGAGACCCCGCATTAGCGCGAGGGCAACATGAGAAGTCCAGACTTTGCCCACACTGACCTTGAGCACCTTGAGAGCCGGGATCTTCAGTTTATCATCGAGCACTTCCCGCTGCCTGGAAGAAGCTACGAAGAGATCGCCCGCCTCGTTCACACCCTTCCAACCACGCTCGAATCACTCCTCAACAGTGATTACCTGTTTCGTGAAGTCTGTGGAGAAACCAAGCTTTTGCTCAACATCTCTCCGTTCTTGCTCTTTAGCGTTTTGCTGCGCCGCAACCTGCGTGATCACCGCGCGAAACCCGACCGCAAAATCATCAATTATCTCGCCAATCTGTTGAGCCTGTTCATAAGAGCTGATCGGCTATTTCGCGTCGAGCCGCACGATCGCAGGGACCACAAATATCTGGTGGACCTGATCAGCGAGGGTGAGGCGGCCAATGCGCGCCGCCAGTTCCTCATTCACTCCCATATCGGAAACTACGCGCTGTTTATCAGCGGACTGTTCCCCGCGTGGATTGAGCACCGGTATCGCTACCAACGTCGCCCTATCAATGGACAATTTTATATCGACATGGGACGTACTTATTTTCAGCGAGCGGCAACACACCCCATGGCGCATGAGCTCGGGCTCGACGACGTTTTTCTACGATTAGCGCTGCTTTTTGAGGCCTACAAAAGGACGCTCAACGAAATTTCAAGCTCGTATCTTAAGCTATCTTAGCGCTGATGGTCTGGTTGTGCAGGCGGCTTCCCTTTCCTCTTTGTGCCTTAAATGTGCCCAAATGCCAAAAGCAGCAACATGACCAACACGATTGCAGCCAACACCTTCATCACTGCGCCTACGGGTTATCCCTAGTAGAATGCCAAGTTAAGGATATCCAGCCCCGCCATGGCCAAGCGCCGGGCTGCGTCACGGTTTCTTGGTGATATATGACCGACGACGGTCAGGCAGGGGCTTTCCGAGGCCAAGGGTCGGCATCCATACCGGAACTCGGTCTATGAGTATGTATTCACAGCGCCTCTTGGGGCAAAAACTTGCTGCAATCCCAGGGAAGGGGATAAAAGTAATGGTAAGCGCTAAATTATCCCTCTTCTTTAATTCGCGCAGGAAAATAGGTCGCGACGTGCTGATTCAGTAATAACAGAAATCGCCGGATGTTTGATCTTTCGCTCTGTGGAGATCGCGAAGAACCGCTCTTTGACCTCTTCGGTGCGACCAACGACCGTCACGTCGTACTTGTGCAGTATATCGTCTTGCACGACCGTTGGTGAGGTAAATATACCCGCCGCCGCTTCACCAAAGGCCTTCATCAAAGCGCGATCCTCGAATTCGGCTACCACAAGCGGTCGGACGTTGACGCGCTCGAACCACAGCTCGAGCGATCGTCTAAGGGCGCTGCTTGAGGTCGGCATCAACATCGGCGCACCGTCCAAACCCTGAGGAAAATCGTCTCGGTATCTCTGCGCCTGCGGTTCTCTTGCGAAGAAAGTGATCCCGGACTCGCCTAAAGGGTGATTGTAAGCGCGTATGCTTAACGTCGGGCTCGCCGGGCTGTCAGCCAGCACCAGGTCAAGTTTATGTGTGGACAGGTCGGCCAGGAGGTCAACGAGAGGGGCTTCGTTGCAGACCAAGAGGATCGGCTCTTGGAGACTCAACACTGGCTCTAACACCCGGTATGCCAGGAGTTTGGGTACGACCATGGCGATACCCACGTTGAGAGTCAATCGGGAACCCGGCGTGCGCCCGGCTAGAACATCCTGCAACTCATTGCTGAGCTGAAACATCTCGTCCGCGTAGCCGAATGCCAATCGACCTGTGTCCGTTAGCACCAGATTTCGGCCGGCCTTCTGGAACAGCTTGGCGCCGACCTGCTCTTCTAATTCTCTGAGCTGTCCGCTTATGGTTTGCGGGGTGACATGCAATACTTCGGACGCGCTAGCGATGGAGCCATTGCTGGCGACAGCCCAAAAGTAGCGCAGATGTTTGAGATTCAGGTTGGCCATAATAAACGGATTAGGGGACGGTGACAGGGGATCGAATCCGCTCGGCTGAAAACATGATTTGAATTGCCATGCTCCGGATCACAGTTCCCCAACGACATCAGGCACACTCCACATCGTGCTCATTTGGTGACCTGGTCGCTAGCCTAACGCATCACCGCCCGCGCAAAAACCGCCCTCGAGCAGATCGCTTAACCTATTGAACTAAATAACTATCTTCTAAAGGCCGGGGATTGCTAGCATAACAGCAACTTCATATCGAGATCGCACCCTGCGCTACCCTCTTGGAACAACTTCGAAGCAGCCTAGAGTCGCTCTGCGATAGTTCGGTTTTGACGAATTTTCCGGCAGAAAGAATCGACTTATCTTACTTCTGGTTCTTTTATAAACTCATCGCTGAAACGCCGCAACTGACGACTATGAGGGAAACTATAGGAGAGATGAGATGAAGCGGTTTAAGAACATTCTTTACTATGCGGAAGGAGAAAAGAAACCATCGCCAACCCTGGCCCGCACGGTGGAACTTGCGAAAAGAAACGAGGCGAAGTTAACCTTAATCGACGTCACGGAAAACCTATCTCCGTTAGCAACCAAATGGCTTTCGAACACCGATCTGCAAGCGTTACTCAATGAGCACCGCCAAGAGCAAATTCAATCGCTTGCTAACGAGTATGCTTCGAGCGGCGTGCCGATATCAACCACGGTATGCTCGGGAATCTCGTTCGTAGAAGTCATTAAATCGGTGCTGCGCTCCCACCACGATCTGGTGGTCAAAGCCGCACAGCGGCCCGGCATGACGGTCGACCGGTTCTTCGGTAGCACGGACTTGCATCTGTTTCGCAAATGCCCGTGCCCAGTCTGGATTGACAGACCGAACAGAAGGGGGGCCTATCAAAAAATTATGGCGGCGGTAGACACCAGCGACGACGCCGAGCTCGAACTCAATCGGTTAATCCTTGACCTCGCTACGTCATTAGCATCTAAGGAGTTTAGCGAGCTTCACGTAGTCCACGTCTGGCGTCTTGAAGGGGAAAGCATGCTTCGATACGGCCGGGGGAGTCTCCCACAAGATCAAGTAGACGAAGCGGGTGAGAAAACCAGACAAGAGCATCAGCGTCGACTCGATTCGATACTTGCCAACTACACGTTCCCTGACCAGCATCAGATTAAGCTCATCAAAGGTTGGCCCGCGAGAGCCATCACGAAGTACGCGGATGACCAAGCCATTGAGCTCTTGGTGATGGGCACCATCGCTCGTATGGGAATTCCTGGATTCTTTATTGGCAATACCGCCGAGAATGTGTTGAATGCCGTGCGCTGCGCCGTACTGGCGGTCAAGCCGAGCGGTTTTACCACGCCCGTCAAGCTCTAGTGACTCCGCTTCATTGACGTTCGGTTCAGCAAGCGCGCTCGCCACAGCAATATGCCGCCAGTCACCACGGTAAGCGGAATTACGAACCCCAGCATGAGGCCGCTGAGCACCTATTGGCGCGCGCGATGTCGATGCATGCTTGCGCCGACGGCGTGCGGCCATTTCCCGCCCGCTGCTCAATCCTCCAGATAGCGCTTGGCTGTCGCAACCGCGGCTAACACCGCCGGGAAACCGGCCAACCCCATGGCAACGAGAATGGCATGATAGATCTCATCGTTGCTCGCGCCGACCTTCTTTGCCTGGGAGATGTGAGCCACCACACCCCCCTCGTGCTGCAGGGCAGCGGAGATCCCGATCTTGATCAGCTCGCCCGTCTTGCGATCGAGTGGGCCTTTCTGATCACAGGCGTTGCGCAGTTGCTCGTAGGCAGACCACGCTTCAGGGAACCGGGTCTTGAAGTCGTTTAGCGTTTCCGGCATGCCGCACTCCTCAGAATAAGCAACGCTGGGCTTCCGTCTCCCTCAACGGCAACGTTCACACCCGCAAGGAGCATCGACCAGCAGTGCAATTGGTTGTTGGCCTTGGTTATCGTTTCGTCACCTGCTTGTTCGCTGCCCGGCGCTTGCAGCCTAAGCCACTCCTTGCGGCGCAACGCCGGACTAGGTCCGTGTGGGCTTGATGCCGGCATCCGTGCCGGCAACACCCGCCGGAGAATGGGGCTTAGGCTGCCTCTCGCATCGTGGCTCTGACGAAGCACTGATCAACGCCGGTTGTTCGAAGGTCGGCGTGCCGTCCGAAAGCTCGCCGAAATCTCTTCCCTCGGGCCTGATAGCCACGAACAGCAGCGACCCAAGCGATGAATAGCCTATCACGGTAGCCAGAGACAAAGGAAGGGAGTCGGAACAACCCTGTCCAGCAACGGATGGCACCAGCGAGCATCTGCGCCGGCACGGGGGGGCGGCTCATGGCTAGTTGCCGCTGGGGCCAAGCCGCCTGCCGATTCGCCGGTCGGTTGCAGGGCGGCCTCCCGCATCCGGATATTGTTCTTTTTTTCGATGTTTCTTGGATTTTTATCGTATTTTATTTACCTTACGAAATCACTAACCTATGGCTGTTTGGGTATGGCATTGGATTGAGCGACGCGCCACACCCAACGATCGCGGACATGCCACTGAAGAAGTCACACAGCTCGTTGATCTATTTCCCGGAAATGCGATTCATGGGTGCCCAACTTAAGCCAGCAGACCAACGGACCGGTCAAATCTGGATTCTAAGGACGCTGTCGACGATCATCATTCTGAGCGGTCTTTGGTGGGTTATCACCAACGGCTCCGTGGCCTCCTGGTTCATTGGGTTGCCCGTTATCGCCACCGCCACCTGGGCGAGCCGGCGCCTGAGTCGTTTGTCGGGCACACAGATTTCGCTCAGCGGTCTGGCCCGCTTTGTCCCGTTTTTTCTGTGGGAGTCGCTGCGCGGAGGTGTAGACGTCGCCTTACGCACGTTAACACCTCGTATGCGCATTGCACCAGGTTTTAGTCGCTACCGTACCGGACTGAAAACGTCTTCGGCACGTACCTTGTTCGTCAACTGCGTCAGTCTTCTGCCAGGCACATTGGCGGTCGATCTGCAAGACGAGTGGCTGGAGATTCACATGCTCGATATTCAGCTAGACCCCAACGCAACGTTTGCTAGGCTGGAACGTGTGGTGGCGCGACTGTTTGCTAATACCGGAGACTGACGATGGCAGGTTTCCTCTCCCTCTCGGCTATCGTGCTGGCGCTTAGCCTAAGCCTCGGTCTAGTGCGGGTGTTCAGGGGCCCATCCATGGAAGATCGCCTGATGTCCGCGCAGCTCGTGGGCACCACCGGGGTCGGTATGTTGTTGCTCTTCGCTACACTGCTGGATATGCCATCGAGCATCGACGTGGCCCTGGTGCTGGCTTTGTTGGCAGCGGTGTCCGTGGCCGCCTTGACCCGTCAGGAAGACTCGGCGAAGGCGAACCATGATTGAAATCATTGCCTGCACTCTCATTGGGTCGGGCCTTTGCTTTTTCGTCGCCGGCAGCATTGGCCTAATACGGCTGCCGGATGTGTACTCTCGACTGCATGCGTTGACCAAAGCAGACAATGTCGGGTTGGGTCTGCTCGTCCTTGGCCTGCTGCTTTTAGCGGGTGATCCGTTGACGGCAGTGAAGCTAATGTTGGTTTGGATGCTGGTCCTGGCATCTAGCGCCGCAAGTGCCCACCTCATTGCACAGCACGCTCGCCGCAGGGAGCGGGATACATGGAGGCCCTAGTGTGGACCTTTTTGGACATTGTGCTCCTATCTGCACTGCTCGCGCTCGGCTGGGGAGCACTAGCGAGCAAGGATGTGCGCCGAGCGGTGGTGCTATTCATCGGATTTGGCCTGCTACTGGCACTGATCTGGGTGCGGTTGAGAGCACCCGACGTCGCCCTGGCGGAGGCGGCCATCGGTGCGGGTCTCACAGGTGCACTGCTTCTCTCCGCCCTGCGCGATGAATCAGGTGCTGCTCCTGCCCCGGCGGAGGAAGGCGCGTCGGCTTCCAATCCGGCTCGACCGAGCCGATTGCTCACCGTTCTTAGTGCAGGACTTACCATTGTCCTCGGATCAGCCTTTGTCTACGCTCTCGATCACGCCGATCCAGCGAGGCTAGCTCATAAGGTATTCGCCCATCTCGAGGTTAGCGGTGTAAGCAATCCGGTAACTGGGGTCCTGCTGAACTTCCGCGCCTATGACACCTTGCTCGAGCTGGCGGTGCTTCTGGCGGCGGTGCTGGGCATTCTCGCGCTAGGCCCCGCACGACCCGGTTATGCAGCGTCGGGGCTCGTGCTCTCGGGCCTGACCCGCTGGCTCGTGCCCCTTCTTATCCTTGTTGGCGGTTATGTTTTGTGGATGGGAGCACACGCCCCGGGCGGTGCCTTCCAGGCGGGCGCCTTGCTGGCCGCCGCCGGTGTCCTGTTGCGCATCGCTGGACATCACACCGGCCTTCCCCAAGGGATGGCCCTTCGCGTCCTCGTCGTCGTTGGTGTCGCGGTATTTCTAACGGTCGGCCTCGCGGTGATGCTTGCCGGTCGACCGTTTCTCGGCTACCCGGTCGCTTGGGCGGGGAGCCTTATCCTGGTTATCGAAACCGCTGCCACCCTGGGCATCGCTGTAACCCTATTGCTCGCCTTTGTTTGTGGCGAGCCCGAGCAATGGATCAAAGATCGCGAAATACACCATAGCGCAGACCGCAGCCACCAGGTGAAATCGACGCCTGGGAAATCAGCTGATGTTAACTGAACAAGTGGTCTATGGTCTGGCTGGGATCGCACTCTTCAGCGCCGGGTTACGCACCGCATTTTGCCCCGTCGCGTTACTGCGCCGTGTTTTGGCCATCAATATCGCGGGCGCCGGCCTATTCCTGCTGCTGATCGCTGTGGCCTACCGCGGTTCTGGAGTGCTGCCTGATCCGGTACCGCACGCGCTCGTGTTGACCGGTATCGTGGTCGCTTTCAGCGCCACCGCGGTGGCGCTGGCCTTGGGCAGACGTCTGCGGCAGCGTTCTGCTGATGATTGACGCTCTGATCTGGGTCATTGCGTTACCCCTCGCAGCGGCCCTAGCGAGCGTGATTTTTTCCGGGCTCGCGGGCGTCATTGGTGTCATCTCTGCAGTCGCAACCGCCACCGCGGCAGCTGCGGTATTGTGGTTGGTCGCCACCGAAGGACCACTTCGCTACGCTATCGGTGGCTGGCCGCCGGAATTGGCAATTACGCTACAGGCGGACGGCCTGAGTGCCTTGCTGTTGCTCATGAACACGCTCGTGGCGCTGGCGGCCAGTGTCTATGCCTCGGCCTATTTCAGCCAATCCGAGCAGCGGCGCTATTACTGGGCGTTGTGGCTCCTATTGATGACCGCACTCAACGCCCTCTTCCTGGCAGCAGATCTTTTCAATCTGTATGTGGCGCTGGAGTTGTTGGGGTTGTCGGCCGTTGCCCTCACCGCGCTCGGCGGCAAACGCGCTGCCTTGCAGGCGGCAATGGGTTATCTGATGCTGGGTCTAATCGGCTCGTTGGCCTTCCTTGCGGGCGTAGCGCTGCTGTACGCAGGTTACGGAACGCTGGACATGGCCGTGCTGGCCGGGCGTATCACGCCGGATCTCACCGCCTGGACCGCGGCCTCGCTGATGACGGCTGGATTGCTGATCAAGACCGCCCTTTTCCCATTGCATTCTTGGCTGCCGCCGGCTCATGCGAACGCACCCGCCCCGGTCAGCGCGGCCTTGTCCGCGCTCGTGGTGAAAGCACCGTTTTATCTCATCCTTCGTCTCTGGCTGGATCTCTTCGTGCCCATTGCAACACCGGGCGTGGGCTATCTTCTGGGACTGCTTGGGGCAGCGGCGGTGTTATGGGGATCCTGGAACGCGCTGCATGCCGAGCGCCTAAAACTGCTGGCGGCCTATTCCACGGTGGCCCAGATAGGTTACCTGTTCCTTTTTCTACCGCTGGTCCTGCAGTCAAGCGAGGGCATGTCCCAAAACGCCGCCTTTGGCGGATTGGTCCTGTTGGCCCTGACGCACGGATTCGCCAAGAGCGCCCTGTTTCTTGCCGCAGGTGTCATACAGCATCGAGCTGGACACGATCGCATCCGTGAGCTAGACGGGACCGTACAAGTCCTGCCCGCGAGCACGTTCGCCCTGGCCCTGGCGGGCATAGCCCTCATCGGCTTGCCCCCGAGCGGGGCCTTCCTAGGCAAGTGGCAACTCATCGCCGGGGCCCTTAGCGCTGGGCTGTGGCTTTGGGTCGCAGTGGTTTTAGCCGGCTCCCTGCTCGCCGCGGCGTACGTGTTTCGACTGCTGGGCCACGTCTTCGGTCAAGCCCGTTACCCGTCCCACGCCATCTCCATCGGCCGTGAGGAAATACCGGCCCTGGGTCTGGGACTGGTCGCGACTGTGATACTCGGTTTGGCATCGGCCCCCATCTGGCCGCTGCTGGAGCGTACCGTGAGATTGGCGGGAATTACAGCGTGAGTTTCGACGCTTGGTTGCCCGGCCTCATCGTTCTCAGTTCCCTGCTGCCGGGGCTGTGGATCTTCTTCCTGCGGGAGGCAAGCCATCGGCTGCGCACCGCGCTGAACCTGACAGGCGGGGTAGTCAAGCTCGTGCTCGTAGGAATAATGGTGTGGGGCGTGTTTCATGCGCACGTCTACGAGACCCGATGGGGGTTGGCACCTGGATTGGACTTGGTCCTGCATGCGGATGCGCTGTCTGTATTGTTCGTGACCTTATCCACCGTTCTGTGGCTGATAACGACCGTCTACGCTATCGGCTATCTGGAGGCGTCCCCTCACCGCAGCCGCTTCTTCGGTTTCTTCAGCCTGTGCGTGACCGCCACGGTCGGTCTTGCGCTGGCGGGGAACTTGTTCACTTTTGTTCTCTTCTACGAAGCCTTAACACTGGCCACCTATCCCCTGGTCGCTCACCGAGGCACGCCAGACGCCATTCGCGGCGCAAGGGTCTATCTCAAGTACACGCTGGGCGGCGGTGCTGTGTTGCTGCTGGGTGTCATCTGGCTGCAAGTGCTGGCCGGGCCGGTGGCCTTCGTACAAGGCGGCCTACTCGACACACTTCCAACCGACGCTCATGCTCAATTGAAATGGATCTTCCTCCTGTTGATCATCGGTCTGGGGGTCAAGGCCGCTATCGTCCCGCTGCACGGCTGGCTACCCCAGGCCATGGTAGCGCCCGCGCCGGTCAGCGCCCTGCTGCATGCGGTGGCGGTGGTCAAGGCCGGCGCCTTTGGCATCGTGCGGGTGGTCTACGACGTCTACGGGGTGGAGTTTGCAAGCGAATTGGGCCTGTTGACGGCACTTGGTACGGCCGCGGCAGTGACCATCGTTTACGGTTCGGTCAAGGCCTTATCGCAGGATGACCTCAAGAAGCGGCTCGCCTACTCGACTGTCAGTCAGGTGTCCTACATCGCCCTGGGTACCGCCATCCTGGGTCCGATTGCCACTATCGGTGGGGTAGTGCACCTCGTCCACCAGGGCATCATGAAGATCACGCTGTTCTTCGCGGCCGGCAACTACGCCGAGACCCTGGGTATCCATAAGGTGAGCGAAATGGATGGCGTCGGCAAGCGCATGCCGGCGACCACGTTGGCCTTCACCGTCGGCGCATTAGGCATGATCGGGGTGCCGCCTGTCGCAGGCTTCGTGAGCAAATGGTATCTCGGGCTCGGTGCGGTGGAAGCAGGTTTGGCGCACTGGGTCTTGCCGGTTCTCGCCGCCAGCACCTTGCTCAACGCCGCCTACTTTCTGCCCATTCTTTACCGCGCTTGGTTTCAGGAACCGGGCGGCGGTTGGCCGGCGGAGCACATTCGGGCACGACGCCTCGAGACGCACGCTGCCTTGCTTTGGCCCCCGGTCGTGACGGCCGGACTGGCACTGGCCGCTGGGCTCTTCGCCGCCGCCCCCTACAGCCCGCTCGAGTGGGCGGAACTGATTGCCGACCGGGAGTACGGTCGGTGAACAGGCGCCGGCGCTGCTTCGACAATGCCTGCGCGTCCCGGGCGATCGCCGCCCGGCAGGTAAAGTCGAATGGGGCGCACCCCAGCGCAATGCCCACCCCTGCCAAGGTACCTCTCAGTATGCCAGCCCCGGTAGCAATTTCCCCGCGATGGACCTATAAGCTGTGAATGCTTGGCTGTTGTTTTCCACTTGGCTGTGGCCGGTGGTGTTAGCGGCGTTGGCGCCGCGCGAGCGGTTTTGGTGGACTCCCGCCCTCGGTGCGTTGCCGGCCCTGGCGACCGCGTTAGTGCTCCCCGTAGGCGTTCGGTTGGAGCTGCCCTGGTTGCTGTTGGGCACCGTCATCGGCCTTGATGCCACCGGCCGTGTCTTTCTGCTGTTTACTTCGATCCTCTGGCTCGCTGCGGGCCTCTACGCCGCAGACAGCTTCCGTCGAGGGCGTTGCGCGGGACGATTTCGAACCCTGTTCCTGCTCGCCATGGCCGGAAACCTGTGGCTCATTGTGGGACAGGATCTGGTGAGCTTCTATGTTGGCTTCACGGCGATGGGGCTTGCCGCCTACGGTCTCGTAATCCACAACGGCGATGCCGAGGCATTATGGGCCGGACGTGTGTACCTGATCATGACCGTGGCTAGCGAGGTGGCACTGTTCTTAGCCTTGGTGTTGATCGCTCACCATAGCGGTAGCTTGACGCCGACGGCGCAACAGCTGACTGGGCTCAGTGATCTGGCGATCGGGCTGACGGTCGTTGGGCTTGGCATCAAAGCCGGTATCGTTCCGTTGCACGTCTGGCTGCCGCTCGCTCATCCGGCGGCGCCGGTCCCGGCCAGTGCGGTTTTGAGTGGGGCCATGATTAAGGTCGCGCTGCTCGGTTGGATGCGGTTCCTGCCGCTCGGCCAAGTCGCGCTGCCAGACTGGGGCGTATTGCTCACGGTCGCCGGCATCACCACAACCCTGTTCGCCCTTCCAGTGGGGCTGATGCAGACCGACCCCAAGGTGATCCTTGCGTACTCCAGTGTCAGCAAGATGGGACTGCTGGTCATGGGGCTCGGGCTGATCCTGATGGAACCCGCGCTGGCGCCTGCCGGGATCGCTGCCCTCACCTTGTATGCAGCTCACCACGGCCTGGTAAAGGGGGGGCTGTTCCTCGGCGTCGGCCTACGCAAACAGGCCAAGGCCGGAGCGTGGGTGGTGGTGGGGCTGGCCTTTCTGGCCCTCGCCCTGGCCGGCGCGCCGCTCACGAGCGGTGCGCTCGCCAAGTACGGCGTTAAGCCGCTGCTGGCCGAGGCGGCCTGGCCCTGGCTGACCACCGCTGTGACCCTGAGCACCATCGGCACGACCTTGTTGATGTTCCGATTCCTGTGGGTAGCCAGCGGCATGACGTCGCAGCCCGCACCTGGATATCGCTTGGTTGGCGGCGCTTGGGCAGTGCTGACGATGCTGGTGCTTGCGTTTCCTTTCGTGCTCGGTTCGCCGGCGGAGCGCACTACCAACGCCGGGCCGGTGGCGGTGGGCCTCGGACTTGCTCTGCCCTTCGCACTGCTCGCGTGGCTCAGGCCGACGGTGCTGAAATCCCTAACCGGGCTGGTACCGCCGGGAGACATCTTGGTCTTGGGCCGTGCCGTGCCTTTGGTGCTTGGCCGTTTAGCTGGCACGCTGTGGCGTTTAGGGTCAACTGTTCTGGATGGGTTGCGCCACCAGCTCACAACGCGGTTAGTAGCCACGCATGGGAAACCGACTTTAGAGCCAGAGCGATGGTTGCGTGCCTCGCCCGTGGCCGGGGTACTCTGGATCGGCGTTAGCGGGGCACTGCTGTTAACCTTGGTCGGCCCTGACTTTGCCTGGACGCGCCCTGGAGCGCAGCTCGAACAAGAGAGGTTTGTCCTTCACCCAGGCTCGGTGGCGCAGTTACCGCGGGCGCCCATGGCACCCGAGCGCACCGAGGCGCCTCAGCGCAGCAATGGTGGCGATAGACAGGATGCCGCTGACTGGAGTGCGGACGAGCCAAGCGGCGATCGCGCTGCTCCACCGCCCACCGGCACGCAAGGGGTAGCCGATACCGGCGTCGATTCCCCAGAAAAGAAAGGCTCGGCTCGTCACGGTATCGTTCCTCGTCCGTCGGCAACCCCAGCTCCAGGGATGGCGGCAACGGTATCGGAAGCCACGTCGGCGCCAGCTCGCTTCGAGGATCGCGAAGTCCCGTTGGCGGCGGCGAAAGGAGCGCAGCAAGGAGACGACTGCGAACCAACCCCCTATGTATTTCGCTATGAGGGCGAGATCGGGCCGAGTTCGAGGGACGCGCTGCAAGTCAGTCTGGTTCGATGTGAAGTCGTCGGCGACGGCTCCCACCGGCTGGTTGAAACCCCGGTGCTGTCGAATCGACTAGTGGAGCTGATACAGCGGGGCTTGCAGGATTTGGGCTTCGATCCTGGCCGCCCAGACGGATTGATCGGCCCTATAACCCGGGGGGCGATCAGGCGATTCCAGATCGATCAAGGCGTCGAACCCGATGGACTCATCACCTTTGCGCTCTTGGACCGCATTCAACGGGCGCTATCGGACCCGGTGCGCAAGCCCCATACAGACTAACCGGCGCTTGCCACCAGGCCGTTGCGAAAATCATTTTGGTCATGTCGCTGGCGCCAAGGGCGAGGTCGAAGGCGGCCTTAGCCTTCCTGCCAGAAATGCCAGCCAATGTCAGATCAGCATCCCGGCCAGCACACCGGCACTTACCACCGGTGCCGTTTGGCCGACAAGCCCGCCGGGCTTTACCATACGTATCGCCATGGGCACGCCAGCGCCTCTGGGGGTTAACCTTCGCTCAGCAGGCGGCGCAGATCGATCACTGCCGCGTTGGCACGCGAGATGTAGGAAGCTATCACTAGTGAATGGTTGGTCAGCATCCCAAAGCCGGTGCTGTTCAAGATCATTGGGCTCCACAGCGTTTGCTGGGTGCTCTCGAGCTTTTTTATGATTCGGCGCAGCTTCAGGGCGGCGTTCTTGCCCTCCAACACGGGCTGGAAGTCGAGTTCGATGCCTCTGAGTACGTGCACCAGCGCCCAGATGTAGCCTCGGGCTTCGAAGAACACATCGTCGATCTCTAGCCACGGGGTGCGATTCGATGCCGCGGGCGTTTGCGACTCATCCTGGAAAATCAACTCCCGCAACATCCGCTCGCGTACGCTTTCGCTCAATCGCTGGGAAAAGCTGCCCAGGCGCTTTTCCACTCTTGCGAAATAGAAATTGAGGTTGTCGGCGCGGGCATAGAAACTGGCGTTGCCTGCAACTAGGCGTTTGAGATAGCGGCGCAACGCTGCCAAACCCGCCTCATACTCGTTTTCTGTGGCCGGGAGAATCCAGTGCTGGGAGTCAAAGTGAAACTGTGCGTCGGCTTGCATCAAGTCACGGTCTTCACCGGACTGCGTCTGCGCCCGGCTAAAGTCATCGCGCAGCGCCCGCACGACATCGCGCAGTTCCGTCAGCACCCCAAATTCCCAGTTCGGTACATTGTCCAGAAGCACTGATGGTGGGGCGATGTCGTTGCGCAGGTAGCCGCCGGGCTTGGTAAGCAGGCTCTCGGCCACTCCGATGATCGCTGCGGTGGTGGCGGCGCCGGGGGGCAGTTCCGTGGTGCTGTCACCGGTCAATTTTGAGGTGTAGGCGGGCACCTCAATCAGTGCGGGTAACCGGCTCCAATACACGCCAAGCCCGCTTAGCACCAGCGCCACCGCCGCCAGGCTCCATAGGGTCAATCGCAGCCAACGATAACGGTGCCTACGAACGGGTGGGGGGAAGGTGGCGGGGGCAAGCGCAACGCCACTGTCCGGGTCAGGGGCGGAATTGGCCGTCGATTCCGTATCGGGTCCAGACTGATGCAATGACACTAACTGATGCCCGCTAAAGTCACTACCAGTAATAGCCTCAGGAAGTTGGGTTTAGCTTTCCGAACGGAATCCAGCATACTGTTGCGGGACTTTAGATGCAACGGACCGTCACAACCCGCGGAAAATCATCGAGTATACGGAGGTAATCTAGCGGTGCGCGAGGATTCAGGCACTAGGGCCTTTGTAGAAGGGGGAAGAATACTTTATTTGCTCCGTGCGTACTAAGGAACTGTCACGAAATAACTGTTCCATTTTGTGACGGCAGAATAGTGTAGTTCCACTCCCCGTGGAACTCGTGACGTTGGATGTTGACCTCTGCGAGTTCTGCGTCAGTGACCTTTTTACCCAGCGGATACTCAGAAGCATCGATCTCAGCATGGACGCGCAACCCTGTTTCGGTCGTAGTCGCCGCGATCAGGTTGACGATCACTTCATGGCTGACAAGCGGCTTGCTGCGCCAATTCTGGGTGATGAACGAAAAGAGCCGGTGCTCGATCTTGTTCCATTTGCTCGTTCCAGGCGGGAAGTGGCAAACGGTCACCGGAATGGCAATCTCATCCACGAATCGCTGCAATTCCGTTTTCCAAAGCCGAAGCCGTGACCCGTTGCTGCCGCCACCGTCTGCCGTGATCAGGAGGTGACGAGCCCGAGGATAGATCGGGCTTCCCATGCTCCGCCACCAGTTGCGAATGGTGGCCACAGCAAACTCCGCTGTGTCATGGTCGGTTCCAACGCCAACCCAGCCGATGTTTTCGCCCATATCATAGACCCCATACGGTGCCACGCGCCCAAGCTCCTTGATCTTGAAATCGTGGACACGCACGGCTTCGGGTTGTCCTTTGGGACGCCACTCGCGGCCGGCGTTCTTGAAATCGCCAACGAGCTCCTTCTTTTTCGTGTCAACTGAAATCGCCGGCTCGCCCGATGCTAGGGCTTTGTGCATTTGGTTGTTGATGTACCGAAACTGGACGTCGCGATCAGGATGATCAATGCCCTCACGAACCTTGCGGTTTGCCTGGAGACTGTAGCCCATCTCGTGAAGAAGTGCGGCTACCATCCTGTGGCTGGTCTCATGCCCCATCGCACGGAGTTCCGCCGCGAGGTTGCGCACACTCTTGCATGTCCATCGCAATGGCGATTCCGGGTCTCCGCACGTGGCCGGGTTCACGAGCGCGTTGAGATCCTCCTGGAGCGTCTGATCTTTGTTGACTGTTTTCTTGCGTCCCCCGCCAGGTTGACGAATACTTTGCCCCGGCACTACTGGAAATCCCTGCCCCCCGGATTCGAGACCACGAAGCTCTTGCCTCCCCACTCGGATCGCCCGACGTGACACTCCTGTTGCCTTGGACACGAGGGAGATCCCGCCGCGCCCAATCGCTTCTGCCTCCGCGGAGGCGGCCAGTCGTCGGAGACGCTCGTCTAACACCGGAGCCAGCAATTCAAACCGCTTCCTGATAGTGTTTTCATCGACCATGTTCTCATGATAGCAGCGCCACTCATGATGAGATAGTTATTTCGTGACAGTTACTAAGTAGCTGTCCAAAAATAAGTGGAACAAGTTGTGGTGATGGGCGATGACGGTCGCATGGGAACTGAGGATATCATCGAAACCCTGCGCAAGAAATTCGAGCGC
>JBAPTW010000192.1:0-2822 GCA_049282355.1 Gammaproteobacteria bacterium
CGGCAAACTGCACCAACGCCGCGGACGCCCCAGCACGAATGACGCCGTTGCCGGCCATCACCAGCGGACACCGAGCGCCGGAAATGATGTTGGCCGCTTGCTCGATTTTCTCGAGGGACGGTGATGGGGGCATGGGGCTTTGCACTTTGAGCGGTAACTTACCCTCCACCTCCGCCGCCGCGATATTCTCAGGCAAGGAAATGAAGCTCGCACCCGGCTTTTCCGCCTGGGCAAGCTTGAATGCCTTGCGAATCAATTCCGGAATGATCTCGGGCTCCAGCGCCTCGGCGCTGTACTTGGAGATGGGCTTGAAAAGATTCACCAGATCCAGCACCTGGTGGCTCTCCTTGTGCCTACGCGTGGTGGCGCCCTGCCCCGCGATGGCCACCACCGGGGCGCGGTCCATGTTGGCATCGGCAACGCCGGTCACCAAATTGGTTGCCCCCGGCCCCAGCGTCGACAGGCAAACCCCGGCGCGGCCGGTGAGGCGCCCGTAAACGTCGGCCATGAAGGCGGCCCCTTGCTCGTGGCGGGTGGTGATAAACCGAATGCAGCTGTCGAGCAGCACATCCATGACATCGATATTCTCCTCGCCGGGAATACCAAAGATATAATCGACGCCCTCGTTCTCGAGACACCGCACAAACAGCTCGGCCGCTTTCATATGCCACCCCTTAACCAAAGGTTTGTTCCGTGTGATTCGCGCTCGGTATTACTCTCCCGCTACAAAGGTAGGACCCTGAGCCCAATCCCGTGGTTGCCACGATTTATTCTGTAGAGCCGCAAGGGTTCGGCAAGCGACGGACATAACTGACCTCGGCTCTGACGAAAGCGCGATTTCGACCCACAGGTTGTCAGATCGCGGCGCGAGCGGGAGTCTTCATCTGGCTAGGTGAGGGCTTCGCGGCGCAGCGACGAAGGAGCGCCTCGCAACTGCTTTCGGTTGACCAGGCAGTAGCCCAAAAGCAACGTAAAGCACGCCAGCACAAACATCTTGTTGATGAACCAGTTGGTGCTCCAGATGGTCCACTCCGGAGCGGAAAGAAAGATCATGAGCTTGGTCACCACGATGATGATCTCCGCGATGGAGACCAGCATCGCCAAGCTGAAGGTGTAGCGCGGCCGGGCGAGCAAAGCCCAACCGAGCCACAAATGAACCACCCACCAAAAATCCCAATAGATGTGGGTACCTAGAGGCAAGCCCTGCGCAAGCGCATAGCCCATGGGAAAAAAGAACTTGATAGTGAGCGTCCAGGCCGCAAGGATAAAAAGGAAATGGCTGAGAAAGACAATCATGGCACCTGAAAATTAACTTGCCCTTGTGAACGCAAGCTTCCTCGGCCTCCGCGCCTGTTGAGTCACGAGAGTCTCAAAGCGGCATCGCGGGTAAAGCTTGCGATGGGAATGCCCTTCGGGCAAGCTGTCAGACAGCGCTGATGGGCGCAGGCAAGGCACACGCTCGCGCCATCACCGAGCTTGGCGTAATCCGTGCGCGCAAGCAACATGTTGCGATAATCGACAGCGTACATCCGGGTACGCAGCACCTCGGCAATCGGCACCTCCTGCGGACAACTTCCTTCGCAGACATTGCAGCCGTGCTGACAGTAGCTCGCGGCATGCAGAGCGGCATAGATTTCCAGAAGCCTCAAGTCATCCTGGCTGACTTCGGCGTGCCCGGAAGCGCTAACGTATTCGGCAATTTCATCCTTGCTGGTCATCGAGATCAGCAGCGCATCCACGCGGGGGCTCGCCAGCACCCAGCGAAACGCCGCCTGCGCGAAGGTTACGCCAGGCCCCTCATAGGGGCGCATGTCGTTGAGGCGCGCCCCCATCAGCGTCTTCATGGCAATCACGCCGATGTCTTTTTGCTTGGCCCTGTCGAGAACCTGTGGCAGACCGGGCTGCATGGCGACGAAGTGGAAGGTGTGCCGCAGCTTGTCGTAGAAATCCGGATCTTGCCCGAAGTTGTATGCTACCAGGACGACATCCACCAGATCGTGCCCGATGGCGTAATCCAAGCATTCGATGAGGTGGCTGCCGTGCCCCGATAGGCCGCGGAAACGGATTTTGCCCTGACGCTTGGCAAGCTCCGTAAACTCCGCCCACTCCTCGTTCTGCATGCGTCGAACGTCATTCACGGCGTGGTTGAAATAGACGTCCACGTAGTCTGTTCTCAAGCGTCGCAAGCTGCCCTCGAGGGCCTGCATCATGTCGGCGCGTGTGTCCGCAGCGCCAGCCTTGGTCTTCGATGCCAGGATGACTTTGTCGCGTACTCCGAGAAGTGCCGCGCCCATGGCCTCCTCTGAATAACCGAAGCGGTAACTCTCGGCGGTATCGAAATAGTTGACGCCACGGTCCAAGGCATAGCGAACCAGCGCCGGGTCGGACGAGCTCGCCGAGCCGAAGCCGATGTCGGATATCTTAAAGCCGGTGCGACCGAGGCGAACGTATTGGCGGATGCGCGCTGCGGCTGACGCCGAAGGCGGGGAGCTCTGCGCTCCGGTGGCGAAACCGAGCGCTGCCCCTGTCCCCAATCGCAGAAAGTCGCGTCGATCGATCATCTCGAATCGCTCCCCTCGATGTTTCGAGCTTCGCCTGTGGCGCGCTGGAACGCGCCCAGGATCCGCAGCGCCGCATAGGCGGCACCATAGCCGTTATCGATATTGACCACCACCAGCCCTGGGGCGCAGCTCGCCAGCGCCGTGTTGAGGGCGGTATACCCTCCGGCCGCAACGCCGTACCCGGTTGACACCGGTACGGCGATCACCGGACCGGGCACCAGACCGGAAAGCACGGTGGGCAGCGCACCGTCCATGCCGGCG
>JBAPTW010000193.1:0-5325 GCA_049282355.1 Gammaproteobacteria bacterium
ATTGCCTTCATGTACACCTCGTTTGGTGTGAGGTAATCGAGTGACTGATGGCGACGCTCTTCATTGTAGAAAGCGAAGTACCGGGTAAGTCCCAGGATTAGCTCCGGGATGGTCTCGTAGCCCTGCAGATAGACGTCCTCATACTTTACGCTTCGCAGAGCCGCTCAATGAATACGTTGTCTAGCGCTCGTCCGCGCCCATCCCTGCTGATGGCCATGTCGTGGCTCTTCAGCACGCCGGTAAACGCCTCGCTGGTAAACTGACAGCCTTGATCGGTGTTAAAAATCTCGGGCACGCCAAAGTCAGCCAGTGCTTGGGCAGAAGACAATCGACGCAGAACCCCGCATCGAGCGTCTTGGAGATCCGCCAGGCCAGGACCTGGCGTGAATACCAGTCGACGATCGCCACCCGATAGGCGAACCCGTGGGCCAGCGGAATGTAAGTATCGTGACCGACCGGCCTGAGGTTGCGCCGTCCGTGGCCGTGATCGATTACGATACCGACGGTTTCGAGGCCGAAGATCTGCGTCGCATCACGCAATCGAATGGCGGCAAGGTCAAGGCGCTGGTCGTCGAGCACTGCGTGGAGACCGCCGCCATCGATCTCGATGAGGTGTTCCAGGAAGCCAAGTCGTAATCAACGACCACGCCCCGCACGACGCGGGGCGTATCCTGTCTGCGGCAGGGTATCGCTTCGAGTGACGCCTGGCCCCAATCACCCTGCTACGTAAAACGAGCGCTTGCCGCGTCCCTTGATGTCAGCGCTCCCGTTACCCCTTGGAGATCCGCCGGCACTGTTGGTTAATAATCTTTTCGATGCGTTGCAGCGCCGGATATTCGCCGTAACGTGCCTCGAAGGCTTCCCGCTCCTGGCCGATCCTCTCCTGCAGCGCGTCCGCGGTCTCACGTACCAGATTACCCAGGAATTGCGGTCGTATATCGCACTGCTTGGCGAGCGTCTCCCAGCGGGCGGGCGTAATCACGCTGGGATTGCGCTCACCGCCGACATCAAAGGCGAGATGGTAATCGATGCGCTCGATGGCACGGGTACACACCAGATCATAGAACGGCGCCAGGCGGGTCGCATCATCGGTCAAGTGCAACAGGGAGAGGTTCTTGGCATGGCCATCGGAGTTGCCCGCCAGCACGTTGAAGATCTGCCAACGCAGCAGGTGTTGCGCGTCGATGGCCGGCTCGCTGGAGGCCTCCTGCAGCAGGCGGTAACACTGCGCGAAGGACGGCCCGCCGTGTTCCTGATATTTTTTTTCATGCCCGTAGCCCAGGGCCTGACAGAAATCCTCCTGATGCAGCCGCTGTACCTCGCCGTGTTCATCCCACACGCGATCGTAGCGGGCGATCTGCGCATAGCGGGTCTGCCCGACCGAGCGCAAGGCGATGTCCACCACCGGCAAGCCGATGGCAGCCGCGAGTTGCGTGGTGAAGGTCTCATAGGCGGGCAGATGGCGATAGTCCGCCAGCTCGAACTTCAGGATGTGGCTGGAGGGCGCCTCGCGTTGCGGCAGGAAGTACTGATCGTCGCGCACCAGTACCGGGCACTTGTCCTGGGCACCGGCGAGCGACAGCCGCGGGCGCTCGTCTGCCGGCCAGGCGGCATAGATCTGCCCGCGCCGCGCCGCCAGGTCGGCCAGGTTCTTTTCCGTCAGCGGACGATACTGGCGCTGGCCCGACGGCTGCTGATCCAGGGACAGAATCGACAGCGCGCCGGCGCATTCGCCGCCGATGGCGCGCAGCAGATCGAAATCCGTATTCGGCAGCTTGAGGTCGCGGACGATGTGTTCGCGCACCGCGCCCTCGGGCAGCAGATTGGCAAAGAAGCGATGGGCGATCCCATCCTCGGGCGCGAATTCGCGGCTCGCCAGCGGCAGGGAGCGTGAAACGGCGAAACCGCCACCCGTGATCCACGCGGGATCGTAGCGAAACCCAATGGCCCCGACCGGGTTGCGCCAAAGTTGACCAACCAGGCGCTGCTCGTGCCAGAGGTTGAGGCTGTCGGGATCGCTCACGAGACCTCCTCACCGGTCTTGCCGGGACGGCCGCCCGGGACCGCCCGCCCGCGCGGCTGGATGATCACCTCCAGACCTAGGGTGCGGAGCGCCTTCAGGACCTTGCCGATCTCGGCCGTCTCCTTTCCGCGCTCGAACTCGGACAGAAAGCGCGTGCTCAGGTTACCGAGCCCCGAGACCGTGTCCAGCGTCAGGTGCCGGTGCTTGCGATGGGCGCGCGCCAGACGGCCGAGTTCCTCGGCGGTCTGGACCGCTCCGTAAGAGATGTCTTCCTGCGTCATGGCTGCGCCCTCAAAAAAGATACCGTACGATAAAAACTAGCGCTTTGATCGGCCAACGGCAAGATATATTTATCGCACGTGATAAATACGTCTGTACCACCCACCAAACCTCATAATATATTACGTACGGTAAAAAACAGGGCGAACGGCACCGGATGCCCGGCAGAGGGTAGTTACACTGTAACCAGCCGCCAGGTGGGCGCGTTCCGTTCCTCTGTCCGATCCATCGGAAATCGGGCTGTCCACAGAGTCCACAGGCCCTGCCCGCCACGGCGTAGCGAGCGCCTCACTCGCGCAGCCAAGGGACGGGGCCGCGTATCACGGCGCCTGTGGACCCCTGTGGCCAGGCCGATCTGTTCTGAAAGCCTGAGCCGATCATCAGTTCCAAGCGGCATGACAGGCCTGAGCCTGGCAGGGGGTTTGGGGTGCAGCGAAGCCGCCCTCTTCACTAGCGAGCGCAGCGGGGTAGTGACGAGGGCGGGCATCCCGGGAATGACGCGGACTTGCGATCGAATTTCGGGGTTACAGCGGGATGATGTGTTCCTATACTGCCGCCCTCGAAACGATTTTAACCGTGCCACTGCGGGTACAGTGGCGATTGAGCTCACCCGGACCATTTGACGCGCTGCGGCTTCACGCCGTTGGTCCATCTTCCAACCAACACGGACCGCAAGGTCTGCCCTTCACATAGGCGCAAGCCTGTTTTTACACGACGAGCTAAGACGGTCGCCTCTGGCGATCCCGTCGACGTTCATTTTCCATAAACCTGCGGACTGTGTCCGCTCACTTGAAAGGAGGTGATGTGATGAAACCACACTGAAAGAACGCCCGAGATCGGGCAGGTTGGCTAGCGCCGGGCCATTACCCAAAAGGGAAAACCGGCGTTGCCTGAGACCAGGCATATTCAGGTCGTATGGGAGTGGTGTCCCTGACCGTTTCGCGCAAGCGAGCTCGCGTAGCTGCGGCTACCGGGTGGTCATAAACACTTACCAGATTGAGACTGGAGAGTGCCAAGTTCTCCGGGTGCGATGAGCGCCGCTGCTATGGATTGTGATGGGGTTTGGGTTCGGCTAGCAGGGCCAGGCAGTTCATCGTGAGGTGGACACCGGTGGGGAACGTCAACACCACGATGCCGAGCACGAACGCAGCAATTCAGAGCGTTAATGAAACAGTCTTAAATTCAATACGTTAAAGCTGATCTGAAAAATACTCTTCCAGCTATTTCGCGCTGTCAAGGGGGTCGTTTGAGGCGTTGAAGGCATTATCATGGAGCTTTTTATTCCGAGAGGAGGAAGCCCCATGAAGAAGCGCAGCAACGCTCGCCTTCAACGCCAGAGTAAAAAGGAAACACGTCATCGTGCCCGGCGTCAAGCGAAGCCGCCGGTAACGGGTGCCGCTAAGAGCCGAGGTCAAACGGTGGTCTGTGAGCTCTTGAAGACCATCGAGCATTTTTTCCCGGACCTGCTGGAGCGGTTACGCCAGCTCGAGGACTGCCGGCGCAAGTCTGATTATGCGTTGAGCGAACTGCTGATGGCTGGGATTGCGTTGTTTGTTTTTCAACAGGGCTCGCGCAACGTCTTGAACAACCAGCGCCAAGAGGCGAAGTTCAAGAAGCACTACCAGAGGCTATTCAAACTCCGGCTGCCGCACCTGGACACGGTGCACCGGGTGCTGTGTCGGTTGGTTGACGAGCAGCTCGAGCGACTCAAGCAGGGGCTGGTGAAAACGCTGTTGGAGAAAAAGGTGCTGCATCCTTACCGCTTACTTCAGCGCTACTTCGTGGTGGCCATCGATGCCACGGGCACCCTGAGCTTTGCGGAAAAGCACTGTGCGCAGTGCCTGCATCAAACCTCGAAAACGGGCAAGACCCGCTATTTTCATCAGGTGCTCGAGGCGAAGCTGATCACGCCCAACGGTTTTGCGATTTCGTTGGCCACGGAATGGATCGCCAATCCGGTGAGCGAATATGACAAGCAGGATTGCGAGCGCACCGCTTTCGTGCGCCTGGCAGCGAAATTGAAGCAATGTTACCCCCGGCTGCCGATCTGTCTGACCGCCGATGGTCTGTACCCCTACCAGGGCTTCTTTGATATTTGCCGCGCGAACCACTGGGCCTTTATTCTGACCTTTAAGGACGGCAACTTGCCCAGCGTCTGGGAGGAAGTTCGCGCGTTACAGGCGCTCGGTGCGCACCCGTCCCGCCACGAGCAGCGCACCCAGTGCCAAGAACGAATTGAGCAAGCGTTTCGTTGGGTGACCGACATCGACTATCACGGCCAGCCGCTCCAGTGGTTGGAATGCCGAGAAACGGTCACGCATACCCAAAGCGGTCAAATCACCCGCCGTCGCTTCGTGCACCTCACCCAGCTGGAGGTGACGGCCGCCACCGTTGTGTTACTTAGCCGCACAGGACGGTTGCGTTGGACGATCGAAAACGAAGGGTTCAATACCCAGAAGCACCACGGGTATGCGCTGCAGCACAAGTACGCCCGGGTCAGCTGGCAAGCGGCGAAAAACTATTACCAATGCCTTCAGATCGGCCACTTAATCAATCAATTAATGGTCCTGAGCACGACCTTCCAACCGCTCCTACAGGGCAAAATGACCTGCGCTCACCTGTGGCAGGCGATGATGGCCTTTCTCCTCTATGGTCACCTCCCACGTGCGATTCTTGAGGAATTAAGCCGACGCCGCTTTCAGATTCGCTTCAGGTAGCCGCCGACGGAGATCGCCTGCTCCGACACTCAGGCTTCACCCTTCTACCCCGAGAGACCGAGCCATACCCTAAACCGACAGCCCTAACACCCGCAACTTCTTCAGCCACAACACAGGCCATAGGCCTCGGTTGTCGGGAAGGAGCACAGGTAAGTTGCGCCCCGCTCCTGGCAACACTCTCACTTCGAGTTACACATAGAGTGATGCTCTGAATTGCTGCGCACGTGCTAGATGATTGACCCAGCTAGGCAATTCTTCCTACCGTATCGCCTTAGACGCCTAGCTGAGTCTTCACCTCACCCCACC
>JBAPTW010000194.1:0-29503 GCA_049282355.1 Gammaproteobacteria bacterium
CGAGGCAAGCTCGAGCCGGACGCACGCGATGCTGCTTTGGCACGCCTGCGATTATCAACCGATGAGAACGACGTTGCCGATTGTAATTTGGTCATCGAGTCGGTGATCGAGGATATCGACGTCAAAACCGCACTTTTTCAGCGGTTAGAAGGCATCCTCAGCAAGAATGCGATCATCTCGACGAACACTTCGACGTTGTCGGTTACCGCCATGATGGCAGTGTGCCGAGAGCGCCACCGCGTGGCGGGGCTGCATTTCTTCAATCCAGCGCCGGTGATGAAGCTCGTTGAAGTAATCCATGCCTTTGAGACTTCTGAGGAAACTATTAGTACCCTAAAAGCGTTTTGCAGCCGAATCAACAAGGATCCAGTTGTCGTTCAGGACACCACGGGTTTCATCGTAAATCGTCTGCTCACACCGTACATGCTCAGCGCTATCCGCCTACTGGAGATGGGGACCGGCACCATCGAGACCATCGATTACGCGATGACTGCCGGTGCCAGTCATCCGATGGGGCCATTCGCCCTGGCGGATTACATCGGTTTGGATGTGGTCAAGGCCATGTCGGAGAACATCTACCAAGATATTCACCAGCCGCACATGTCAGCCCCTCATACGCTAACGCGTTTGGTTCAGCTCGGTTACCTAGGACGCAAGACTGGCTTAGGCTTTTATGACTACTCGAGCAAACCGCCAGTGCAAAACCCAGCGCTAACGCATCCGGTCGCCTGACCCTCGAACCAAACCGAGTGAGGAATGCCGTACCGCCGCAGTCTGAAAATCCTGTGGCGGGCGGAACACGCTGAGGATCGCCGTCGCGTAACCGGGAATGGCAACGGCCTTATCACGGCGCATTGCCAAGACGCTCGATACTGCGCAAAACGCCTAGGGAAGCGTTGCGCCGGCACTTCCAAAAACGGGAGTCGCAGGTGGCGGACAGCGAATCATCCTCACGTATGCTCAACAAGCACGGCCGCTTGCGCCGCGATGCCTTCACCGCGCCCGGTGAAACCCATTCCCTCGGTGGTCGTGGCTTTGATATTGATCTGCTCGGGTGTCACCCCCAGATCTGCAGCGAGGGTGGAACGCATATCGTCCACGTAGGGCAAGAGCTTCGGCGCCTGAGCGATGACCACAAGGTCGGCATTGCATAGCCGGTAACCCTGGGCATGAATGCGCTCGGCGACGCTTCGCAGCAAGATGCGGCTATCAATGTTGCGGTATTCGGGACTGCTATCCGGGAAATGACGACCGATGTCGCCTCCTGCCGTGGCCCCCAGCAGGGCATCGCAAAGTGCATGGATAAGCACATCGCCGTCAGAGTGGGCAGCCAAGCCGTGCTCAAAAGGAATCACAACTCCCCCAAGCACCAATACGCGGCCGGGCGCAAAACGGTGTGCATCAAACCCCAGCCCCACTCTCAAGACGTTGCCCTCTGGTGGGTCAAGAATAATTCGGCTAGCGCCAAATCCGCCTGCCGGGTAATTTTGATATTGTCGGGGGAACCCTCCACGAGCTGCGGCGCATTTCCTGTCAATTCCATCGCCTGTGCCTCGTCAGTGATCACCAGGCCTTGCTCGATGCACCTGCGCAAGGCCTGCTGCAAAGCTCGAAGTCGAAACATCTGCGGTGTGAGTGCATGCCATAGTCCCTGTCGGCTGACGGTTTCCGCAACCGTGCCGTGCGCATCGGCACGTTTGATAGTATCCCCGACAGGTAAACCGAGGAGCCCTCCCACCGGATGATCCGCTAGCATCGTAATTAACAGATCAACATCGGTCAGTCTCACACACGGGCGAACCGCATCGTGAACCAAAACCCAATCCGCGGGAGCGGCAAAATCGCCGAGCGCTTCGATTCCGTTTAAAACGGAGTGACAACGTTCAGCACCTCCTAGTGCTCGGATCACCGGCTTTGAGGTGTCGATGTTTATCCCTTGCCACCAGGTATCATGGGCCGCAAGCACGACGACGACTCCGCCCACCAAAGGGTGGCCGCAAAGCCGCGAGACAGTGTGCTCGATAATAGGCCGGCCCCGTAGCGTTAGATACTGCTTTGGAATTTGCCCGCCCATGCGCCGACCGACTCCTGCCGCTGGCAAAACTGCCCAATAATTGAAATGCCCCACTGAATTCTCTTAGAAGCGGCTTCAAAGACGACTACATTTTATAAAAAATCAAAATAGCTTCTTGTCTGCCGGTACGCTAGTCGTCGAGGAGTTGGTAGAAGGTCTCACCCTCGGCGATCATTCCCAGCTCTCGACGAGCCAACCCTTCGATGACCTCCAGCCCCTCTTTAAGATCTTTGACCTCAGTGGCTAAACGCTCGTTGCGCGTGAGCAACTTTGAGTTTTCTATTTGTTGTGCTGTGATGGCTTCGCGTAGGCGTTGCACCTGCGCAAAACCATCATCGTCAATCCACAGTCGGTATTGCAAGACCGTCAGCAATCCGACCAAAGCAAAATTAAGCCGCCTCATGATTCATGGAATCAGAAAGTGATATTGATCGCTTCGCGGTTAAGAGCAGATGGGGTAGCAGGGCTTTGGATGACCGTTGACTGCCTGGAGGTGGGCACCGTACCGACAGGAGCGTGTTCACAGCGAGTCATTTGAATTCCCTGCCTCAGCTAAAGAGCCGTTCATGTCGCTTTATTCATGGTGGGCCCCTTAAGACAAAGGAGCGGCGTGAGCACCGCCCCTTTGTCATGCTCATCAAGCATAATTAATGCATTACTTGTGCAGATTATAGAATGCGTCCATGCCAGGGTAGCGACACTGGCCAGCGGCTTCGAGCTGCTCCTCTATCCGCATGAGCTGGTTGTATTTGGCGACGCGGTCTGAGCGCGACATAGAGCCGGTCTTGATTTGGCCAGCGCTCGTTGCCACAGCCAAATCGGCGATGGTCGCATCTTCAGTCTCGCCAGAGCGGTGAGAAATGACATTCGTGTAGCCTGCGTCTTTGGCCATTTGAATGGCGGTCAAGGTTTCCGACAAACTGCCGATCTGGTTGACCTTGATGAGAATGGAGTTCGCAATATTCTTCTCGATGCCTTCTTTGAGAATGGCGGGATTAGTGACAAACAGGTCGTCTCCAACGAGCTGGACTTTCTTACCGAGACGCTCCGTCAGTAACGCCCATCCATCCCAATCGCCCTCGTTCATACCATCCTCAATCGAGAGGATTGGGTATTTGTCGACCCATTCTGCCAAATAATCAGCAAACTCAGCTGAAGAGAGCTGCTTGTTCTCCGAGGCTATATCGTACTTACCATTCTTGTAGAACTCAGAGCTGGCGCAGTCGAGGGCCAAGTAAATGTCATTGCCAGCCGTGTAACCCGCCTTCTCGATCGCCTGCAGGATGACCTCAATGGCCGACTCATTGGAGGGTAGATTAGGTGCAAAGCCACCTTCATCCCCGACCGCTGTGTTCATTCCCTTGTCTTGCAGTACCTTTTTTAAGGCGTGGAACACCTCCGCACCGTAACGCACCGCTTCGCGCAGGCTCGGTGCACCCACGGGCATGATCATAAATTCCTGCATGTCGACATTGTTGTCGGCGTGGGCGCCACCGTTGATGATATTCATCATCGGTACCGGCATCAGAAAGGGACCATCGCCGCCGAGATAACGATACAGCGGCACCCCCCGCTCCTTTGCCGCCGCCTTGGCGGCAGCCAGAGACACAGCCAAAATGGCATTGGCGCCCAGCTTGCTTTTATTTTCCGTCCCATCGAGCTCGATAAGCTTGTCATCGAGCGCCTGCTGTCGGCTGGCATCCATACCTTTGATCGCCGGCAGAATAATCTCGCGAACGTTGGCTACGGCCTTGGAAACGCCCTTTCCCCCGTACCGTTTTCCATCGCCGTCTCGCAGCTCCACCGCTTCGCGGCTGCCAGTAGACGCTCCCGACGGCACTGCGGCCGATCCAATCAGGCCCGAATCCAGAACCACATCCGCCTCCACGGTAGGATTGCCGCGGGAGTCAAGGATCTCGCGGGCTAAGATATCGCGTATTTGCGCCACGTTCAGAGTCCTCCTCTGCTTAAGTTTCTAGTCTAATTCTCGGCCACACTTTCGAACGAACGGCCTCTTGCGCCCGCACGTTCATGCAGCCTTCGGTTGGCGCAACGCAAGGAACCATCGCTTCCCTGCGCGCGCCTCATTCTAACCGAACTGGACGCTTTGCCGACAGCGGACCCTCACCTTCGCCTCGGCCAGTTACAAAGAGTGCCAAGCGGTTGTCAGGCGCTCGTTTTCAAACAAGCCCGTTGGGCGTTGGCGGCCTTGATAAACGCGCTAAACAAAGGGTGACCGTCCCGCGGCGTCGACGTGAATTCGGGATGGAACTGACAGCCAATGAACCAGGGGTGGTCGGGCAGCTCTATCACCTCCACGAGATTGCCGTCGACAGTTCTCCCGGCAACCATGAGTCCAGCGTCTTGCAGGATCGGCAGATAGGTGTTATTGAACTCATAGCGGTGACGGTGGCGTTCATTAATGATCGCTTGGTCATAGATCCGGCGCGCCCGCGATCCGGGCTGCAAACGTGCCTTTTGAGCACCTAGGCGCATCGTGCCGCCGAGCTCAGAAGCGGTGCTGCGCCGCTGGAGTATGCCGTCCTCGGTGGTCCACTCGTTGACGAGAGCCACCACCGGGTGGGTGGTTTCAGGATTAAACTCCGTACTGTTGGCTCCCGTAAGCCCCGCTTTGTGCCGTGCAAACTCGATGACCGCCACCTGCATTCCCAAACAGATCCCTAAGTACGGAACATTGTTTTCTCGAGCAAACTGCACCGCCCGAATTTTGCCCTCGATGCCTCGCTTGCCAAACCCGCCGGGAACGAGAATGCCGTGCATCGGGCGAAGGCAATCCGTCCCCTCACGCTCAATCTGCTCGGAATCAATATAAGCAATCTCAACCTTGGTTTGGGTATGAATTCCCGCGTGGCTCAAAGCCTCCGATAAGGACTTATAGGATTCCGTAAGATCGATATATTTACCGACCATGCCTATGCTGAGTTGCTGCGTGGGATGTTCGAACCGTTCCACGACCCGATCCCATTCGCTCAGATCGATCGTCTGTGCCTGCAAACCAAGTCGCTCCACGACAATGTCATCCAATCCCTGCTCGTGAAACATGCGAGGCACCTTATAAATGCTGTCGGTATCCACCGCCGAGATCACGGCCCGCTCTTCAACGTTGGTAAACAACGCGATCTTGCGCCTTTCGTTCGCGGGTATCGGCCGGTCAGCCCGGCACAGTAAAATATCGGGCTGTATCCCAATAGAGCGCAGCTCCGCCACCGAGTGCTGGGTGGGCTTGGTCTTGATCTCTCCCGCGGCGGCGATATACGGCACCAGCGTCAGATGGATAAAGAGAACGCGCTGTCGGCCTATCTCGATGCCCATTTGGCGAATGGCCTCGAGAAACGGCAGTGACTCGATATCACCCACAGTACCACCGATCTCGACCATGGCAACCTCGTTCTCGGCCGCGGCTCGTCGAATACAAGCCTTCATCTCATCGGTGATATGGGGGATCACCTGAATGGTTTCCCCCAAATAATCCCCGCGGCGCTCCTTACGGATGACCCGCTCATAAATCTGACCGGCAGTGAAGTTGTTCACTCGCCCCATTCGGGTGCGGACAAAGCGTTCATAGTGCCCCAGATCGAGATCGGTCTCGGTACCATCCTCGGTGACGTACACCTCCCCGTGCTGGAAAGGGTTCATCGTTCCGGGATCAACGTTGATATAAGGATCCAGCTTGACCAGGGTCACTTTGAGACCACGTGCTTCAAGCACCGCCGCCAGGGATGCCGAGGCAATGCCCTTCCCGAGGGAAGACACGACACCGCCGGTGATAAAGATAAATCGTTCCATCGCTACCTAGAGGTCTAACGCGTTGCTGCCAGCGCCGGCGGTGCGGCAATGCCGAATTGAGAGAGCTGCGATTTAACTGCAGACAGTCCGCTGCTGTGGTAATGCTGGGTCAGCCTCAAAACAGCTTCTAAGGCCAATAACTCCCGTCCCTGAGCGAACGAACCATCGGTCGGTTGAATCATCTCATAAATGTTGAAGCGGAAGAACCGGCTAGGGCTGCACTGCAGTTGTGGTTGTCTCTTCATTCTGCCAGTCCAATAGTTCATCATGTGGCGACTTTCGTAAGGTGAAAGCGTTGCGTATGCCCGCAGCCGCTGCTGAGGAAAATCATGACCCCACTGACCCCCAAAACCACTTATCTCAAAGACTATACGCCTCCCGAGTATCTTATCGAGCGCGTTGATCTCAGTTTTCACCTGAACGAGGCACAGACCACCGTACGCTCGCACCTCGAAATCGCTCGCAACCCGCAGCGGGGCACGCACACGCAAGCCCTGGTACTGGACGGCCAAGAACTAAGACTCAGTTCCCTTCAGCTCGATGGCGAGCCGCTCGCTCCCGATCGTTACCACGTCGATGAGGAGCAGCTTACTATTCCCGATGTGCCCCCCCGCTTTGCTCTCGATATCACCACCCATATCCGGCCCCAGGAAAACACATCCCTCGAAGGATTGTATCGGTCAGGGGATACTTTCTGCACCCAATGTGAAGCGCAGGGCTTTCGCAAGATCACGTATTTTTTGGACCGACCCGATGTGCTGGCCCGCTACACCACGACCATCACCGCCGACAGAAATCGCTATCCAGTGCTGCTATCCAATGGCAACCGCATCGCAGGCGGGGTCAGTGACGGACAGCGCCATTGGGCCACATGGGAAGACCCGTTCCCAAAACCTTGTTACTTGTTCGCGCTGGTCGCCGGTAATCTTGTTGGCACGCAAGACGAATTCACCACCCACAGCGGCAAAGCGGTGAAACTGCAAATCTACGTCGAGCGGCACAATTCAGAGAAGTGCGGCCATGCAATGCGTTCCTTGAAAAAGGCAATGCGATGGGACGAAGAGACCTTCAACCTCGAATATGACCTGGATACCTACATGATCGTCGCGGTCGATGATTTCAACATGGGCGCCATGGAAAACAAGGGATTGAATGTTTTCAACTCCAAGTATGTTCTGGCAAGGCCCGAAACCGCCACGGATGCCGATTATGCGGGTATCGAAAACGTCATCGGACATGAGTATTTCCACAATTGGACAGGCAACCGCATTACCTGTCGTGACTGGTTTCAGCTAAGCCTCAAAGAGGGGCTGACCGTATTTCGGGATCAGTTGTTCTCCGCCGCAATGAGCTCCGGACCTGCGCGACGTATTCGGGAAGTCAGACTCCTGCGCGAGTACCAATTTGCGGAGGATGCTGGTCCTATGGCACACCCGGTACGTCCCGATTCCTATATTGAAATCAGCAACTTCTACACGCTGACTGTGTACAATAAAGGTGCTGAAGTCATTCGTATGCTCAACACCTTGCTTGGTGAAAAAGGCTTCCGGCGCGGACTCGCCCTGTATCTGTGCCGCCATGATGGACAGGCCGCTACCACCGATGATTTCGTACAAGCTATGGAAGACGCCACCGGCACCGATCTCGGCCAATTCCGCTTGTGGTATAGCCAGGCCGGTACGCCAGTGCTCACAGTGGTACAGAGCTACGATGAGAACGCCAGGCGATACACCTTATCGGTCGCGCAACACTGCCCGTCGACAGCTGGACAACCTCACAAAAAGCCGATACATATCCCGCTCGCGGTTGCCTTGCTGGATCACAACGGCCAAGAGCTTCCACTTCGGTTTGAGGGCGAAAGTGCTCTGTCCCGTGCAACGACACGTATCTTGAGCATCACTCGACAGCAGGAAAGCTTTTCCTTTGTGGGCGTGACCGAAGAGCCCACGGCATCGTTACTACGAGGATTCTCGGCACCGGTCAACTTAGCCGCGGAATTTACGGATGCACAATTGGCCTTTCTTTTTGCGCACGATACTGATCCCTTCAATCGGTGGAATGCGGGACAAGAGCTCGCCACCCGACTCATGCTGCGCCTCATGGCAACGCCACGCGAGGCATGGACGAAACCAGCTGAGCCCGCCTTTATCGCGGCGGTCGCAAGCATTCTCGGTGATGAAACACTGGATAAAGCCTTGGCCGCCGAGGCACTCGCCCTGCCTACCGAGATACAAATCGCCAACCAAATGGACGTTATCGATGTTGCTGCTATTCACGAAGCGCGGGAATTCCTGAGGCTGACGCTCTCACAAAGCCTGAAAACGCCGTTTCAGTTGACCTATCATGCCAACCGATCCGACGATCCGTACCGTTACGATCCGGTGCTCGCCGGCCGGCGCAGTCTGAAAAATACTTGCCTCGCGTATCTGATGCTGCTAAACGAGCCGGATTTTCGTGCCTTGTGTGTTGCCCAGTTCCATCGGGTTGACAACATGACCGATGCCCTTGGTGCACTTGCTCCACTGGCTCACACCGACTGCCCAGAACGACAAGATGCCCTGGCGCAGTTTGAACAGCGTTGGCAAGACGATCCATTGGTGATGGATAAGTGGTTTAGCATTCAGGCGAGCTCGCCGCTCCCCCAGACCGTCATCGAAGTGAAGAGGCTTTTGGAACACCCGCGCTTCGATCTCAAGAATCCGAACAAGGTGCGAGCCCTTATCGGCACCTTCTGTCATCACAATCAGGTCCGGTTTCACCAGGTGGATGGCGAGGGGTATCGATTGGTCGCCGAGTGCATCCGTGAGCTAGATCCTCTCAATCCGCAAGTTGCCGCGCGGCTACTCAACGCTTTCAGCCGATGGCGACGTTTCGACACCCATCGGCAAGCATTGATGCAGTATGAGCTCGAACAGATCTTCAACCTGCCGAAACTATCCCGAGACACCTTCGAAATTGCATCAAAGACTCTGATGGCGGCAGAAGCCTAAATAGGCGACTACACCACTAGGGAAAGGGAGGTATCGTCGGTTCGGTTCCTTCGATATCAACCTCCGGATGATGGCTTTTTACAAGCTCTTCGATTTTGGCCACACGCGCCTTTGGAACATCCACCAGCATCAGGATTTCCCCCCGCTCAATGGCATCGGTGAAGGCTTTCAGTTGTCGGTTGGGAATATCCATACCGATCATGCTGGAAATCCAGGCACCCATTCCTGCGCCCGCCAGGGCAATGCCAAGCAATGCCCCACCCCCGAGAACCAGGCCCGCTGGAGGAAAGGTCACCGCAACCAAACCTGCCAAAAGGCCCGCGCCGCCACCAACGGCGATCCCCCGCTCAAGCGCCGGGACAAAATCGCTCTTCTGCAGAAACGAAGCCTGCGGAAGATTCTCCATAGGGATCCCTTCCTTGGCGAGAACATGAATGTGATGTTCTTCGATGCGTGCCAACAGGAGCTCATCGACGACCTGGCGCGCGCGCTCGACATCGGGTAGTAAAAAATAGATGCGTCTCATCTCCCGCCCTCCTCAGGGAAATCCCCAGCAACGGATTTTTCCGAACTATCGTTTCATTTTCTGGCTATGGTCATCGTTTCGTCAGCACTACCCTTCAGCGGGTAAAACCATGCCCACAATCTGTAGACAGTCAACCGCCTTGCCACAAGGGTGTGTCCAGCAGGGATGCTGGACTCAAGTCTACAAGGATGTATTCACGACGTCCCTTGAGGCAAGGCGATTGACTGCTACCCCGGCCGAAACGATGACCATGGCCCATTTTCTCTTAGATACGGCCAACACACATCGGTTCGACGCCGCTCGACTAATGAATGCACAAGACTAACGGATCGATCTCTTTGTACAGAATAACGAGCGGCTTAGCAACGGAAAAGGTAATAATCCGGGTTCCCGGCGTATAGCAAAGGTGATGCGTCAGGAACATATGTATTTCTGTATGCTGCTGCGCCAGCGCTACCAGTCGCTCCACGCCGTGCTCAATATTTCCATTGAGCACGGAGCACATGGAACCATTCACCCTGATTTCTGAGGAAGCTCGAGAAAATGAGATAAATGGCTCCCTTCCTTTTCTGGCGACAAACTCTTTGAGGAAGCGTTTTCTTACCTCCTCAGGTAGGATGAGCCCGACACGACTCTCTCCAAACAACCATTGTATGCCGGTTATCGATTCGTTCGGCACCTCCTCAATCTCATGTTCACCAAACGCTTGGCACCAGCCTCGGTAATAGGCGACATAGCGCCGGACGCGCCGGGAGTAGATCATGGGGAGGAAAACACCGCCGATCGACCCCTACCCGATCCGAGACCCCCTCCCAGCCCACTACCCGTGGCGCTTGCTGAGCCCTGCGGCATACCCACCCGCGATCCACCATGAGCCCTGTCCTCGCCTTTGCACCTGTTGGGACCCGCCCCCACGGTGGGTCGAGCTGCGCCTATAACACGTTACTCCCCAGTGTCAGTCGTTGCTCCAATGCCTGCCCAATCATTGACGCTACGCGTTTCGTAACGGAACGCTTCCCGGCGTAGGTGACCTCATAAAGCTCGGCACGCTGACTAGCCTCAAGCAGATAATCATCACTTGTGACAAGCCCATCGACCAGTTTCAGCTCCAGAGCCCGTGTCCCATACCAATGCTCACCGGTAGCGACGCGCTCAATTTCCACCTTGGGGCGATGCTTAGTCACAAAATCCTTAAACAGAAGGTGAGTATCCTCCAGCTCTTCCTTTAATTTCGCACGCCCTTCATCTGAATTGCGGCCAAAAAGAGTCACCGTACGCTTGAACTCGCCAGCCATAAATTGCTCGACGTCGATGCCGTGGTTATCCAGTAGCCGATGGAAGTTCGGCAGCTGTGCGAGTACGCCAATGGATCCGACGACTGCGAACGGTGCTGCAAGAATTCGATCGGCGACGCAAGCCATCATATACCCTCCGCTCGCGGCGACCTTATCCACCATTATTGTTAACGGAATTTTCTTTTCCTTGATCCGCATCAGTTGCGACGCAGCAAGTCCGTGTTCGTGCACTAGACCGCCGGTATTTTCTAGCTTCACTGCAACTTCATCATCAGTTCTTGCTAGCAACAATACCGCTGTGACTTCTTCTCGGAGGGAGCTCACAGCGGTTGCTCTGATATCGCCATGAAAGTTGAGAACAAAAACCCGCGGCCGCGCTCCATCACCTGCAACTTTTTCTCGCTTTTGTTCTGCTTTTTTACGGGCCTTCTCTAGTTTCATTTTCGCTTTGAATGCCTTCTTCGAAAGGGTTTCCTTGCGCAGCGTGTTGGCCATCGTCTCGTATTTTTCGTTGAGATGTTTGACTTCGAGCCTTTCGGGCATGCGCTCTCGGCGTACCGAAGCGGCGATTATGGCCACTGTGAGGCCGACGGCAACAACTATCGTCACAGCTTTTGCTACAAAAAGAGCATACCCCATCAGAATCTCTGCCATTACCAACTCCTAGTTAGGCTTTACTTTTTGTCCTGCGATATCATGTTGATGGAGTATACCCGAGCGATTTGTTGTGCGTGGTAAAAGTACCAGGCGGCGGCGCTACTGAACCACGTGGCCCATCACATGCCGTCTAGGAAGTTGTTAGAAAAACGTCACGAGCGCCGGAGTCGCAAGGTGCACCGCGGCAAGCAACCGGAGCGCACAAACCGCGCATATCAGGATGGCAAGCCTCCGCGCAACGCCGTTGTGACAAGCACAGTCGTTTTTTGGAAGAGCTTCTCAAGCATGCAAGTACTGTAAGCTCGCCTCATTGAAGGCGCTTGGCGCAATACCGAAGAGATCAAACACCTCCCAGGAATCACAGGTATTACCTTCCATCAGCATTTGCAATTGCTCGCGAGTGATAGGAAAAAATTCAAACTGCTCTAAAAGAAGGACCCACGGCTTGAGCGCCAATACCGGTGCTGGAAGCGCCAACTTACGGGTACCGCTGGCACGTGCAATGATTTGGATCAGCGTCCGCCACTCGATTGAATCCGGCCCACAGAGGGGATAGGTCTGGTGTACAGCCTCGTCCATTCCGAGAGATTTCACATAGATCGTCGCCACGTCCTTAACATGAATTAACGATATGACGAAACTCCCGGGACGCAACGGCAATAAACCCTCATAAAACAGCGGTGCTGGCAGCGGAGAGCGAATGATCTGATCGCGCAACTCGGTAACGAATTCTTTGCGCCCGCGCGGAGGGCCGTACATCCCGGAAGGGCGAAAGATGGTCCAAGAAAGCTCGGTCGTCTTGAGGTATTGCTCAGCGAGATGCTTTGTTTTTTGGTATGCGGTGCCGTTGGGCTTGACCCCATTGGCGCTGGTCAGCAAGAAACGTCGAACCCCCAGCTCAAGCGACAAATCCATCGTATGTTTCGCACCTTCGAAGTGCAATCCCTGAAAAGTAATCCCCTTGCTCGGAAATTCTCGCAGGATACCTATATTATAGATTGCGGCGTCGCAGCCGTTGAGGGTACGCCGAATAGCCTCTCTGTCCTCAACCTCTCCAACCACCGTGGCACACTGCGCGGGATGTTCGATCTTGGCTTCGCTTCCTGGTCGCACCAACAGCACCGGGGAGTGCCCATGGGCAACGAGCTCGTCCACGAGGTAGGAGCCGAGGAAACCGGTTCCGCCGATGAGGGCTACTTTCATGGGAAAATCTCCGTCGTGCTGTGGTTACGACATGCGAATTGAGTATACCTGAGAAGCTGTTTTAAACACTGTTGCTCTCAGGCTGCTTTTGAAAAACCAGTCAACAAACTGAACTCAAAACACAACGGGAGCCGCCGATGTGTCCTCTGAGCCCGAGCTCAAACCTAAATAGGCTTACGTAACCTGTTCTAGCCTCTACACAAAACTGCTGAACTGCCAGCGGCACGATGCTCGCATCAAAACCTAAACGGTCTAGAGGCAGTTTATCCTTGCGTAACGGCCTCGACAATGCGGTACTCACCCTACCTTTGGGCCTTTCTCCTTGGGATCAAGGGCAACGGTTGTTTTTGCTATGATGCGCCATGTGTTGTTCCAACTCGTTCATCACCATCGTCCCGCCGGCGCTTGGTTGCATGCGCTGCTGCTAGGCTGTTGCTTTGCTGCTAGCAGCCTAGCCGCTGATCGGCCTTGGATATTGATTGACACTAAGAACAGTATCCTCATCGTTATCCAGAATGATCGCACCATCGCTAAGTTTTCAGGCGTTGCCATTGGCCGCGGCGGTGTTGCCGAGCAGCGATTGAAAGATGACAATCGCACCCCACTGGGCCGATTTCGCGTAACAACGATCAATAGCGATAGCCATTACTATCGCTTCTATGGCTTAAATTATCCGACCCTCGAACATGCACTTCGAGCGTGGAAGACGGGCATTATTGATTATCGAATCTACCGTAAGATTTCCGACGCCCTATTGAATCACCAAGAACCGCCACAGGATACCCCGCTCGGCGGCCATCTCGGCATCCACGGCCTGGGCAATGCAGACCGCAGAATACATCAAACCTTCCACTGGACTCGGGGCTGCATCGCGCTCACCAACGAGCAAATCGACGCCCTAGCGCCTTGGATAGAAGTTGGGACCACAGTTGTGATAAATTGACGAAACAACACTTGATGTTGTAAAAGAGCAAGTTCGCACCCGTGATTTAGGATTTTCGATGTCATAAGGAGACAATTGGCAATGATGACTTATAAAGGCCTGCTTGGTGTTACAGCAATTGCTGCGAGCATTGGATTAGCGACTGGGTGTGCAAATACTGAGGAAATTAAGAATATTCGTACGATTGCAGAGGAGGCAGAAAGTACTGCCTCTCAGGCGCAACAAACGGCGAGCGAGGCAATGACCACCGCTGAAGAAGCAAAGACAGCGGCACAGCAAGCTTCCGATACTGCCAGCGAAGCGCTACGTGTTGGCGAGGAAGCAAATACGTGCTGCATGGAAACCAATGAAAAGGTGGATCGAGCGTTTCGGCGCTCTATGGAGAAATAACCGCCACTCTATACTATCAATTTCGCTGGCCCGTCCCGGCGCGTCTTCGTGCAGCGGACCTCCGGGACAGGCATCTTGCGCTGAGTATCTTTAAGAAGCCGTTCTAAAAATGTCGCGAGCGACGACGCAGCCATTTGTCCGCACCAACCACACCATAGATGATCAGGCCGCCGGTCAGAATCAATCCCCACTCGGCAATCTCCAGGCGCGCGCTGCCAAACAGTTGATTCATCGCCGGGGAATAGGTGAACAGGACTTGAGCCAAGGACATTGCAATCACGCCAAAGAGCAGCCAGCGGTTCGAAAATACCCCTAGCTTGAACATCGAGTAGCGCAGCGACCGACAACTGAACAGGTAGAACAGTTCTCCGAATACAAACATATTCACCGCGATGGTTCGTGCCGTCTCGACACTCTTACCATGCAGCAACGCCCATTCAAAGAGACCGAAGGCGCCAAGCAACAACATCAGGCTCACGAGACCGATACGAAAACCGAGTTCCCGAGTAAGGACCGGCGTCTCCGGGCGTCGCGGCGGACGCACCATGATCCCCGGTTCTTTGCCTTCGAATGCCAGCATGAGACCGAGTAATAGGGCTGTTGTCATATTGATCCAGAGAATCTGGACCGGTGTAATTGGCAGTGTGAGACCGAAAAATACGGCAACGAGCACCACAAGCCCCTCGCCGACATTGGTAGGCAAGGTCCAGGTGATGAACTTGACCAGGTTATCAAACACGGCCCGGCCTTCCTCGACGGCGGCTTCGATGGTCGCGAAATTATCGTCGGTGAGCACCATATCCGCGGCCTCTCTCGCCACCTCGGTGCCGCCCGCGCCCATGGCCACGCCGATATCGGCCTGTTTGAGCGCGGGAGCGTCATTGACACCATCGCCGGTCATTGCCACCACATGACCTTTAGCCTGAAGAGCCTCCACCAAACGCAGCTTTTGTTCGGGCGCGACTCGCGCGAACACTGCTGCCCGCTCGGCAACGTCCACCAGCTCATGGTCGGACAACTGCGAGAGTCCATGACCGTTGACAGAGAAATTGTCAGCATCGCTGTCAGTGGCGCCGTTGAGCCCTATCTGGCGAGCGATCGCCGCGGCCGTAGCGACATGATCGCCGGTGATCATCTTGACCTGGATGCCCGCTTTCTGACAGGCGCTGACGGCGGCTATCGCCTCCTGCCGAGGGGGATCCATCATACCCTGTAGACCAAGAAAGCTAAGACCCTCTGCCACATCAGCATGGGTGACGGATTGACTGGGATCGGTGAGAACTTTGCGGGCAAACGCCAATACCCGTAAGCCCCTTGCCGCCATCTCCTCCACTTCGCGGTGGATGCTCTCCTTATCGAGCAATGCGGGTTCGGGACCCGCTGCGTAGGCATCGCGGCAGCGGGACAACACGCTCTCAACGGAACCTTTCATATAAATGACCGCTGCCGCTTCGGTACCCGTGGCATGTAGCGTGGCCATATATTGATGTTGGGATTCGAATGGGAGCGCATCGATGCGCGGCCGATCCTGCTCATACGCCTCTCGTGAAAGCCCCGCCTTGGCGGCAGCGGTGATCAGTGCGGCCTCCGTGGGATCACCCTCGACACTCCACTGCTCGCCGTTTTGGACCAAACCTGAATCGTTGCACAACAGGCCCGCCATCAGACATTCCATAAGGGCTGGATACGAACCCGGATCAATCACGGATGTTTCGAGACGAACATCGCCGGTCGGTGCATACCCCACGCCCGAGATCTCGTAACATTTTCCGCCTGCATCGATCTGCTGCACCGTCATCTGGTTTTGAGTGAGCGTACCGGTCTTGTCGGAACAGATGACGGTCGTGCTACCCAAGGTTTCCACGGCTGGCATCTTACGGATGATTGCGTGACGACGTGCCATCTTGCCGACGCCGATGGCCAGCATGATGGTCATTGCGGCCGGCAAGCCTTCCGGTATCGCCCCAACGGCCAGCGCCACGGCAGCCATGAAAGTGTCGAGCAGTGGTTCCCCGTGCATCCAGCCAGCCAGAAAGGTCAAGCCGGCGAGTGCCAAAATGACCCAAAGCAGGATGCCGCTGAAATGTGCAATCTTCTTTGTCAGCGGAGTTGCCAGCGTAGCGGCGCTGGCGATCAGGGCGTTGATACGTCCGATCTCCGTGCCGTCACCCGTCGCGACGGCAATTCCGGCGCCAGTACCATAGGTAACGAGGGTGGACGAATACGCCATGTTGCTGCGGTCGGCAAGCACCGTTTCCATGGCCAACCGCTCCGGCTGTTTCTGTACCGGAACGGACTCGCCAGTCAACGCCGATTCGTCGATCTGAAGCTCCCGGGAACGCAACAATCGTAGATCCGCAGGCACCTTATCCCCGGACTGCAACAGCACGAGATCCCCAGGGACCAATTCGGAAGTGGCGACCTTCTCTTTCTTCCCAGCCCGCACAACCGTCGCCACTCCCTCCATGGTGCGGGCAAGTGCCTCGATGGCCTTTAGCGCCTTGGACTCCTGGAGGTAACCGATAGCGGCATTGACCAGCACGACACCGAAAATCACACTGCTATCAATCCATTCTTGTAGTGCGAACGTGATCACCGTCGCGCCCAACAGGATATAAACAAGTGGTTGATGAAACTGCAGCAGAAATAAAACCAGGGGGCTTTTGCCCTTCTTTACCGTAAGTCGATTCGGCCCACAACGCGTCTGCCGGTGCGCCACCTCAAACATATCGAGTCCCTTGGCGCCGTCAGACTCCAGCAGTGTCGCGACCTCATCGCGCGGCAAATGATGCCAATGTCTCGAAAGCCAAGTATCCATATTTGGTGTCTCTAATCAGTGCCTGCAAATCGAGTGGTGGTGTATGTGGCGTGATTTGGGGTTCATAGCGAGGTGTCTGCCTGTCGCCTGTGAAAAGGCGCTTGCCGTGCCGGTCCGAGTTGACGGAAACGCAAGACGATCCGATGGTTTTTCGTATCTGGGCACATTCCGGACCAACGCTCTCCAGGGTTTGCTTTGCCTTGCTGGAGAATAACACCAATTTCAACCCGAGCTTGCCTCCTGGAGCTTGTGCTCCAACATAGCGACATCGATCTTGTACCCCTACCTGAGATAATCGAGGAAGGTGCGTGCGACGACCGAGAGTCGCTTGCCAGACGGGTAGGCAACGTACCAGTAAAGCAGGATCGGGAAGCCTTCGACGTCAAGAATTGCGAGTTTCCCCGTTGGTGAATCGAGCGCGAGCGTGTGGCGCGAGAGAACCGAAATCCCGAGGCCTCCCACGATTGCCTGCTTGATGGCCTCGTTACTGCCTAATTCCATGCGTATCTTTGGCTTCAAGCCACGCTCGGCGAAGAATCGTTCGGTGGCAGCGCGCGTGCCGGAGCCGATCTCGCGCCGCAACCTGTGCGGAGGTGCCAGTCGCGATCCAGCTCGATCGTGGGGTGTCATTCGAGTCGGCAGTGCGGGCAATCAACCTCGGCTGCAATGGCGTGATGGTGGATGCCTCGCACGAGACCTTCCCGACCAACGTGGTACGCACACGCCGCCTGGTTGAGATGGCGCACGGCTGCGGCGTGACGGTGGAAGGTAAGCTTGGTCACGTCGCTGGCGTGGAGGGCGAGCAGGCCGAGAAGCCCCTCGGCGACATCGTCTACACCTCGGTCGAGGAGGCCCGCACTTATGTCGAGCACACGCAGGTGGATTGCCTAGCGGTGTCGATCGAAACAGTCCTCGAGCGGTTACCCGGTCGGCCCACGCTTGACCTTGAGCGGCTCGCAGAGATCAACCAGCACTTGCAAATCCCGCTCGCGTTCTATGGCGGCACGGGGCTCAGCAACGAGCAGTACCGCCACTTGATCGAAAACGGAGTCGCAAAGATCAATTATTACAACGCGCTTGCCGACACTGGTTTTGCGAAGGGAGTACGCACCGCCATCCAGGCCGAGGTCGAACGTGTGGTACACCTGTTTGGCTCTGGCAGCCGCGCCGAGGCAGGTGCTCGCGGTCGCACGCCCGTGGAGCAAGGTCGAGCATCTCATCGTGTACAACACCAATAGCACGAGCAACGCCGAGGCGGAGGCAATGATGGTGCGGAGGCGCGAGGTGCTTTCTCGGATCCCAGACGTGCGGCGCGTGGCGAGCGGCCGCGCCATCAAGGAGCACGCTCAGTACCGTTGCTGCTGGATCATCGAATTTGCAAACGCGAAGGTCATCGACAGCTACTGCGATCATCCCGACCACGTCGCCTTTGCGAACGAGCTTTTCCGTCCCATCGCCAAAGACCGCGTGAGCATCGACTACGCGCTTACGGAGCGAGGTTAGGGTGGCTGTTAACCGAGACCAAATGAGCTTAATTCGCATTAACCATCTTGAGGACACCTCTCACGCCGTGCGATTGCGATGCTCCCGAAGTACCGCCTCGGCCTCGGCGATCAGAAAATCAATGAAGGTCTGAGCGGCTAGCGACAGCCTCTTGCCCTTGAGAGACACCACATACCATTGCCGCTTGAGGGGAAACTGCTCCACATCGAGCACCACGAGGTAGCCGCCAGAGAGCTCCAGATGCAGGCTGTGCAACGAAAGCACTGAGATCCCGAGATCTGCCTCCACCCCCTGCTTGATGGCTTCGCTGCTCCCGAGCTCCATGTAAGGCTCGATACGAAGGTTACGCTCTGCAAACAGATGATCCATGATCATGCGCGTGCCCGAACCGGGCTCGCGCACCAAAAAGCGCTCGGCAAGTAACCGCTCAAGAGAGATGTGCTTTTCCTGCGCCAAGGGGTGCTCGGGATGGGCCACCATAACCAGCACATCCTCCAGGAAGGGGCGTGCCGCTACGGGAAGATCCTGCGGTACCTGGCCCATGACCACCATATCGTCCACGTTATCTCGAAGCCGCTCGATCACTTGCGCACGATTGGTCACGGCTAAGCGGGGCGTGACATCGGGATATTTCCGCACGAAAGCACCGAGCAAATGGGGTAACAGATACTTGCCGGTGGTGACAACCGAGAGCTGCAGCGGCCCTCTAATCTGGCCATGTAAATCCGCCAGCGCATCCTCGAGTGCTTCTAGGCGGCCGAGCACATCTCGCGCCGTCTGGTACACCTCACGGCCCGCGGCGGTCAGATAGATTCGTTTGCCGATCTGTTCAAAGAGCGGGGAACCAATGCCGCCCTCTAATCGGGAAATTTGGATCGACACCGCGGGCTGAGTCAGAAAGAGCTCTTCCGCGGCGCGGGTAAAGCTGCGGTTGCGAGCCACCGCCTCGAAAAGCCTGAGCTGCTGCAAGGTCAGGTGCATGTTGACATTATGAGAAGTAAATACAAATAGTAAAAAACATTAATTATATTTATTAATCAGTTGGGTTCATACTGCTAATAATTCAGTTAACCCTTCACCTTCGGTGATAGCTTGAGGAGGCGAGACCATGTTTCAAACGATCGCGGCATCCACCCGATTTTGGCAGGCTTAGCCCTTCTTATACTTAGCCAATGCGGCATTCTTTACTTTCCTTCCTAAGTTTCCCGGCGAATGTCGTGCCGGCTGCGGTTTTTCTGATCCTGAGGCTTGTTCCTCTGTATTTGCGACGCGTTCTGACGGAGGTCGTCGACACCGATGCGGCCTACTCATTGAAGCGGAGAGGTCGCACATTTTCCACCCAATTGACCGCACCTAATCATCCTGCCACAGTCTTGAGGGCGACAGGCTAAAGGCCGCGATGTAAGGGAGTTTCTCACCAGGAGGACCATGATGGATGCCATCACACGACTCGTCGCTGGGTATCGCCGGTTCCGTAGCGGGTACTACGCCGCGCACCGCGAGGCGTTGACGGCGCTCGCTCACGAAGGCCAGTCCCCAAAAGTCTGTGTCGTCTCCTGCAGTGATTCGCGGGTGGATCCAAGCCTCATTCTGGATTGTGAGCCGGGGGAGCTATTCGTGGTCCGAAACGTCGCCAACCTGGTGCCGCCCATCGAGGCCGAGGGTCTTTACCACGGCACCAGCGCGGCCATTGAATTTGCCGTCTGCGGGCTCGAAGTGGCGCATATCATCATCCTTGGACATGAGCATTGCGGCGGTATACAGACTCTGCTGGCGGGCGTGACCGCGCACCATCCCCGTGGCGGCTTCGTCGCCGCCTGGATGAGCATCGCGCACGCGGCCCGCGGGCAGGTGCTGGCGCGGGACGATCTAGCCACTCCGCAGGCACGGGCCCGGGCCTGTGAGCAAGCGGGAATAAAACTGTCGCTGCAAAACCTGATGACCTTCCCGTGGATCTCAGAACGCGTCGAGCAGGGTGCCTTGCAGCTCAACGGTTGGTACTACGATCTCGATCACGGCGATCTGCTGTGCCTTGACCCATCGAGCGGCCGTTTCGCATCGGTAATTGCCCCGTGAAGTGAGATTCTGGCCGAGGAGACAGCTTCCATGATGAGCAAGATCCTGATCGCCAATCGTGGAGAAATCGCAGTGCGCATCGCGCGCGCCTGCGCCGAGCGGGGTGTGCGCTTTATCGGGCCTAGCGTTGAGGTGCTGCGCCGCATGGGGGACAAGACCGAGGCCCGTCAGAGCATGATTCAGGCCAGTGTCCCGGTCATCCCAGGGACCGAGGGGAAACTGCGGGATGTTACCGAAGCCGTGGCGCTGGCAGAAGTGCATTGTCAATCCCGGCATATCGAGGTGCAGGTGCTTGGCGATGGTCACGGTACAAGACGGTCGCTATGATATCGTTCAAGGGCTTACCATCGACGAATTCAGTTGTGCCAAGATGGCGGCGACACAAAAAGAACTCGAGGAGGAACGAGACGCCGTGAAGCACCTACTGTAAGCTCCAACGTGGGCTGGGGGCGCAAATCCACTGCCGAGACTGACCAGCATACTGCGGTGACATGAAGCAATGACCGTCTCAAGAAAACTGCTCGACGAACTGCACAAGCGCCAGGCAAGAGTGCATGCCGCTGGCGGTGAGGACAAGCTCAGACAGCGCCACGAAAAAGGTCTGCTTAGCGCGCGAGAACGGCTGGAATACCTGTTCCAGCCGGACACCTTTCAAGAATTTGGCGCCCATGTCCAGCATACCGCCCGCCACTTTGGCATGGATCAAAAGGCGCTGCCGGCGGATGGCATCGTGGCGGGTACCGGCTACGTGAACGGCTCGCCGGTGGCCGCTTTTAGCCAGGACTTCACGGTCGCGGCCGGTACCCTGGGCAAGATGCACGCCCGGAAGATGGTTGACATCATGAAATTCGCCATGAAGATGGGTATTCCATTGGTGGCGTTCAAGGATTCCGGCGGCGCACGCATCCAGGAAGGCGTGGACGCCCTCTCCGGCTACGGGGAGGTGTTCTATCATAACGTGTTGCTTTCCGGCGTCGTGCCCCAGATCGCCGTGGTGGCAGGTCCGTGCGCAGGCGGTGCATCCTATTCGCCAGCGCTCATGGACTTCATCATCATGACGCGACACAACGCCTACATGTTTATCACCGGGCCCGAGGTGATCAAGGCGGTCACTGGGCGCGCATGTGCCATGGACGAAGTGGGTAGCGCCGCGGTGCACGCCACGGTGAGCGGCAACGTGCATTTCGTCGCCGACGACGACCGCCACGCCATCCGCATCGTGCACGACTTATTGAGCTACCTGCCGGCCAACAATACCGAAGATCCGCCCCACCAAGCCATCGCCGATATCACCTTGGATCGAGACGAGGCGATAAACGCGCTGATTCCCGAAGATGCATCAGAGCCAATGGATGTGCGCGCGGTCATTTCGCATCTCGTGGACGATGGAAAGATGCTTGAGGTGCAGGCCGGTTGGGCCAAGAACCTCATTATCGGCTTTGCCCGGATCGAAGGTGTGGTGGTCGGGCTGGTCGCTAACCAACCTCTGGAATTGGCCGGCGCCCTGGATATCAATGCGGCAGACAAAGGAGCACGATTTATCCGCTTCTGCAATGTGTTCAACATTCCCCTGGTCACGTTGGTGGACGTGCCCGGCTTCCTGCCGGGCATCGAGCAAGAGCGCGGCGGCATTATTCGGCACGGCGCGAAGATGCTCTACGCCTATGCGGCAACCACGACACCGAAGCTCACTCTCATTCTGCGCAAAGCCTATGGGGGGTCTTACCTCGCCATGTGCAGCCAAGAGCTCGGGGCCGATCTGGTCTATGCCTGGCCGACGGCCGAGATCGCCGTCATGGGCGCGGAAGGAGCGGTGAACATCCTCTACCGCGCTGAAATCAAGGCGGCCGAGGAGCCGCGTGCCAGGACGACCAAGCTTGCTGCGGCGTACCGGGCTGAGTTTGCCTCCCCCTACCTGTCAGCCGCCCGCGGTTATATCACCGATGTGATCGAGCCCGCCGAGAGCCGCTCCGCGCTGGCTCTGGCACTGCGCAAAACGCTCTCCAAGCGCGAGCTTCGGCCAGCAAAGAAGCACGGCACCATCCCTCTATAGGAGGACTTGTCTACGAGCCGGTGTTGCCATCTCTGGCATCGTCGCTGCGGTCCGTCGGGGTAAGAGCAGAGCGCGCGACGTCGTCATCGTTTCCCATGACCGCCAGCGGGATGCCGCTCGGTTTAAGGGCAATCTGTTCGGCTCGATTCCAATTCACAGCATACTGGGAATGTTCTTGTGTCGCCGCCACAAGTATCCGCACCAAAGACGTCAGGTCTTGCATCGCGGGCTGCTTTGCGTCGTCTTCAGTGGGATGCACCTCCAGATATAAAACGTTTTCTGCCCAGCCGGTCTTGAATGGCTGATTCACGATCCGCACCGGCGTGCCAATCGGAACGCTTGCAAACAAGGCCTCAATATCTTCTGGGTAGAGCCTTATACAGCCGTGGCTCACCTTCATTCCGACCCCGTAGGACTTATTGCTTCCGTGGATCAAGTAGCCAGCAAGGCCCAGGCTCATCGCAAAACGTCCGAGCGGATTATCGGGCCCCGGCGGCACGGCGGAAGGAAGCGGGTTTTCGGCTTCGGCGTGTTCGGCCCGGATAGATGCCGGCGGGTACCAAGTCGGGTCCACGACTTTAGCGGTCACTGAGGTGACCGCTAACGGGGTTTCCCACTCAACACGTCCGATTCCAACGGGATGGGTAATGACATTGGTTACCGCACCGGAACGAGATTTAGGATAATAGTAGAGGCGCATTTCCGCCCGGTTTATAACGATACCTTCCTGCGGTGTCGCGGGAAGCAGATACCGGGTTGGCAGCAACACTTTCGTTCCCTCTCCTGGCAACCATGGATCGACAGCTGGATTAGCAAGAACGACCTCCTGATAACCGAGCCCATGCCGGCGTGCGATGTCGAGCAATGTATCTTCGTAGCTTGCCGTAACATATGTCACCTGCCCCACTAGCTGAGTAGAAGGCAAGGGCAGCGGAAACGTTGCGGCTGCAGCGGGCTGCAGCCCGAAACCAACATACCAGGAGACAAGCCAAGGAATGAGGGGCCCGTGGTTCATTTGTCATTGCCTTTACACTGTCAGATGAAGATAGACGCTCGTGTTTGAGCACGCAAATGTCGTGCATGTAGAGCGACTTCTCCGCGGACGACCTGACATCAGGAAGAACAATAATTTCAGGCGCCAAGTTGACCCCGCTAGCATCTAGCCCATTGAAGATGGGCGAATTATCTCCGATCATTTAATCCATTCGTTACCCGTCATAGGTGACGGCACGTTACCGGATCTGGCCCTGTTCAGGAAATTCCCGTAGTCTCTTGTCGTTCGGCGACAGAGGAGGAGCCACCATGCTGAGTCAACTAAATGACATTCTTGAGAAGAAGGGTCGTACCCTACACTCTATTCCACCACAAGCTTCCGTTCTTGATGCGACTCGTCGCATGAAAGAGCTTGGCATAGGTGCCTTGCTCGTGACCGAGGAGGCCCAGCTTTTGGGGATCTTTACCGAACGCGATCTTCTGGTGCGCGTCGTGGCCGAAGGGCGTGACCCAAGCAGCACGTCAGTGTCCGAGGTCATGACCCCCGAGCCCCAGTGTGTGAGTCCCTTCATCACGGTGGAAAATGCGATGCACGTGATTACGGATAAACGATTTCGACACCTTCCGGTAGTCGAAGGGGATCGATTGGAGGGCCTGATTAGCATCGGTGACCTCGCACGATGGATGGTCGGTACTCAGAAGACGCAACTCGAAGAGCTGGTGCGGGCGGTAAAAGGCGTCACTCTCCGGTAGCTCGTCGCCTTGCCAACCCGAGAGCGAGTCGAGCGCTGAAAGGGTGTGAAGAAACTCTAGCGAGCGGCCCGAGAGCAAGGCAGACGGCGCGCAGTGATGAGACATATCAGAGAGATAGGCGCGGAGCAAGCACCGCCCAACGCCGCTATCAAGAAGCGCAGTGGATTTATTCACAAGCTCTGAGCTCAAGTTTTTAACAAAGCCTTAAAGCTACCTGAGGCACGAATCTTACCATCGCCGGTGTAAGCTTCGTGATTACGCTCGATATCGCCCGACTTGTACAAATAATTGATCATCATACCCGCGGATTGGCTCAGCCCTTTCTGCGAGATATCGCCGCGCCAGTTGATGCGTTCCATGCGAGCTCCATTGGAGAGGTGAAAATGTGCCACACGGTCACGGGCATACTGCCCCTGTTTAGCCTCCATCAAATAATGGGCACACAGGCGCAGCAAAGGTTCTCTCACGCTGTTCTCAATGTTCGGTTCCCGATACCAAATCCGCGCATCCAGGAGTGCCTTGAGCACATCGCCTTCGTCGTCCACGGCGGCTAACAGCTCGCGCCGTTCCGAGGGCAACAACAGATCCATGCCCTCCTCGCTGATTCGCTGTTCAAGCCAAGCGCAAAAACCCGGTATGGGTGACAGCGTGGCAAAGGTCTTTAAATTCTTGAAATCACTCTCGAGCGCATCGACCACACGCTTGATCAGAAAGCTGCCAAAGCTCACGCCGGCCAAACCTCGTTGCGCGTTGGATATGGAATAAAAAATCGCCGCATCGGCCTCATCCGGATCGCCCGTAGGGGCGCGCACGTCAAGCAATGCCTGAACGTTTGCTGCCATTCCCTTCACCAGAGCAACCCAGACATAAATGATCGGCTCATCCGGCATTTGCGGATGAAAAAACGCATAGCAGCGCCGGTCCGGTGCTAGCCGGTTTTTGATATCGCTCCAGGACTTAACCGCGTGGACCGCCTCGTAGCGCGCGAGCTTTTCAAGAAGCGATGCCGGTGCATCCCATGTGATACAACGCAGATCCAGGAAACCGACATCAAACCAGGACGCCAACAAGCTCTTGAGATCATCATCCAACCCCTTTAGCACGCTATCCTTGCGGGCCAGCATAATCAGTTCGGCGCGCATATCCACGAGAAATTTCACCCCCTCGGGCAAGGTGTTAAATTGTGCCAACAGTCGCACGCGCGGTGGGGTCAGAGCGTCGCGCAGGGCCGCTAGGGCGGCGCGATAAAGAGCGTCGAATTCCAATGCCTCCGCCTTCGGGGATTGCATCAAGTCTGTCCAAGTTGCAACTGCCGTAGCAAGCGTTTCCTTGTTAACAGCGTAATCATGGGCCAGCAGCGCCAAAAAGCGCTGACGCCCCTCGGCATTGAGGATAAGGTACGTACGTCCCAGGTCGGCGGCTCTCGCCCGCGCTGAGACTTGCCCTCCTCGGCCTTCTAGACAGGCGTTAATCTGTCGCTTGAGCACCTCCCAATCATCTTCTGGTAGATCGGCGCGTACCGCTCCTGTCAGCTTCACACGTGCCGCACCCGTTAAATCCTTCCAGGCTCGTCTTATGTTGCCCAGCGTTTTATCGATGAGTCGAGGCGAATCGCTTTGTTCCATCGGCCAAAAGTCACTCTCGCTTCCTAATGAAATGAAAGTCAATTCAAGTTCCAGTCAATCAATAATAAGGGCTGCGCCATGAGAGGCAAGAGTGTAATCTTGTACCTTTACTGCAGTAACAAGCTGACACGCGAGTAATGCAGTAACAAGCGGGGTCCAAAATGGGCTGTGGAGGAGATGCTGATGGGCGCGGATCGGGAGTCGCTGCTTGCCTGCGCTCGCCGGGGTTTCAAAACACCCTCTAAAAAGCTTGCTGCGCTTAGCCTACCGTGTTTGCACTGCCGTTGCCATTTCACCGTAAAGCGCATCGGCTCGTTGCTCAAAAGCCGTAATGATGTTCTGACCGGCTTCTGCCAGTATGAATTGGAGAATGTTGTGCAGCAAAGGCGAACGCACCTCCCAGACAAGATCACAATCCACTTGACACGACTTGCCCCCAGCCGTCTTGGCAAAGTGCCAGCCGATGGAAAAACGGCGGAACAATCCGTCGCAGGAGATGACCTCGATGTGCTGCGGGCGGCTAAGCACCGTCTTGGAGCGGAATCGCGTCCTTAGCAGACCCAGACGCACAACTTGATCGGTATGATAGACATTGCGGCCACGATCGATGATCGTGGCCTCTTCCCACAGGGAAAGAAACTCCGGATAGCGCTCAACATCCACCACCAAATCGAAAATCTGTTCGGCCCGGTAAGGCATCACCCGGCGGTCTGAATACGTTGCCACGGGCCCATTGTGTGCGTCAGCGGTATTGGTCATTATGGTCCATCCTGGCTGGTCCGCGAAGCTTCGTATACGGCAGAAAAACGCCAGATATCCGACGGCAAGGACCAAAATATCATTAAATTAGTTAATTCTAATAAAGTTAAGGGGCACGCCGGTTACTGTCAAGGCCCCGGTATAGCGAAGCTTTTTGCAAAGATCATGCAGATGGATATTTGGCCGTTTGGCCTGAGCGGAGGGCTCCGAATTCCGGCACAAACTCAGAGCGAGTGAATAAACCGGCTGCGCGTCTGTCGATAGCGGCGTTGGGTGGTACTCCTCGCGCCTCGACTATCTAATTGAAAGGGCTGGTCGGCTGCGTGCGCCGCCGCAAAACGCTGCTATGCAAGTGCAGAGGCTATAAAGCAGCTTCTTAGCAGATCCTGGGAAGCGGCTCGCCGACTAGCCTATCAACAATGCGCTCGCCACCAAAGGCGCTTCGTAGGATCACCAGGCCCTTCGGATCTGCTAACACCTCGCCAATGATTGCCGCCTCCCGGCCCGCTGGATGCGCGCGCATGGCCGCTAATACTGCTGCACTCTGGGGCTTCGGGACCGCCGCGACAAGTTTTGCCTCATTGGCCAGATACAAGGGGTCCAGTCCCAGGAGCTCACAGACGCCCCTAATCTCCTCATGAACCGGTAGCGAGGCCTCATCGAGGCTAACACCGACGGAGGCCGTTTCAGCGAACTCATTGAGCACTGCGGCAACGCCCCCGCGGGTAGCATCGCGCATGGCGTGCACATCGGGACAGGCGGCGAGCATGACCTTGACCAGATCATGCAGCGGAGCGCAATCGCTTTGGATGTCGACTTCCAGGCCAAGGTCACCGCGGGCACTGAGAATGGCAGCCCCATGGTTACCAAGGGAGCCGTTTATCAGGATGACATCACCGGGGCGAGCGTGCTGCGCAGCCACGTGCACGCTCGGGGGAATGACGCCGATGCCGGCGGTATTGACGAACAGCTTATCGGCCGATCCGCGGTTCACTACCTTCGTATCCCCAGTCACAATGGCAACCCCGGCTCGCTTCGCGGCCTCGCGCATGGAGTGAACCACCTGGTGCAAAACATTGAGCTCCAGCCCTTCCTCGATAATGAAGCCGCAGCTCAAATAAAGCGGACGTGCTCCGCTCATCGCCAGATCATTGACCGTGCCGTAGACGGCCAAACTGCCAATATCACCCCCCGGGAAAAACAGCGGATCAACCACAAAAGAATCTGTCGTAAACGCCAATCGATCTCCGAGGCAGCAGAGATCCTCCAGCGGGATGCGGGCCTGGTCTTCTAACGGCGCTAACAGGGGATTCTCAAAGTTTCGAACGAATACCGTCTCAATGAGGTTGCGCATGGCCTTACCGCCGCTGCCATGGGCCAGTGTCACGACGCTACCGGGTGGCAGCCGGCCGCTCGGATCATTTTTGTCAGTCATAGGGGAGAAGGGTTATTACAGCGACGGCTGAGGCTGTGTATCGATAGCCACCGATGGCGGGCGTCGAATGCCACCAAACTGGTAGTAGGCCGCACAGGCCCCCTCGCTAGAGACCATCAAGGCCCCCAGGGGCGTTTCAGGGCGACAAGCGTTGCCAAACACGCGACACTGCCAGGGCTTGAGCACACCGCGGAGAACTTCGCCGCACTGGCAAGCTTGGGGATCGGCGACCTCAAGACTGGGTAGGGAGAATTTACGCTCCGCGTCGTAACCGGCGTAGGCGTCGCGGATTCGTACACCCGAGTGAGCGATAGAACCAAGCCCTCGCCACTCAAAAAACTCGCGCACCTCAAATACCCTCTCGATGGCGGTCAGAGCCGTTTTGTTACCCGTCTCACCGACGACCCTGCGATACTGATTCTCCACCGCGCAGCGCCCTTCGGCAAGCTGCTTTAAAACCATCCACAGCGCTTGCAACAAATCCAACGGTTCGAATCCGGCCACAACAAAGGGCTTGCCATACTGTTCGGCGATGAAGCGGTAAGGCCGTATGCCAATGACCATGCTGACGTGGCCCGGACCGACAAAGCCGTCAAGACGCAACGCCTCGTCATCCAGCAATGCCTTCATGGTGGGCACGATTGTGATGTGGTTGCAAAACAGAGAAAAGTTGCCCACCCCCTCCTTCTCAGCCTGCAACACAGTAAGCGCAGTACTCGGCATCGTGGTCTCAAAGCCGAGCGCAAAGAACACCACCTCCCTGTCGGGATGACGACGCGCAAGCGCAAGCGCATCCATCGGGGAGTAGACCATGCGAACATCGGCGCCGTCGGCTTTCGCCTGAAGCAGGCTCTTTCGCGAGCCCGGCACGCGCATCGCATCGCCGAAGGTGGTCAATATGACCTGGGGATGGTCGGCTATCGCGACGCAATCATCCACACGCCCCATGGGCAGCACGCACACCGGGCAACCGGGGCCATGCACGAACTCGACCGCCTCGGGCAGCAACTCTGCCAGACCGTATTTGAAAATCGTGTGGGTGTGCCCACCGCAAACTTCCATGATCTGTAGGGGGCGTTCGCGCATCAGCGGCAGGTGCTTCGCCAACCGTTCGATATTGGCGAGCGACTGTTTGACGTTCTTGGGCTCGCGGAATTCGTCGACGTATCGCATTAGCCTAACTCCGGTCGGCGGGAGTGCCCACCGATGAGGTCGCCCTCTCTGTGGGCTCCAGCTCATCGAAGAGCGCCAGCGTCAGCCGTGCCTCCTCCTCGTCGATGCGGCTCAAGGCAAACCCCACGTGCACCACCACCCAATCACCGACACAGCTTTCCACGGGATGCTCCTCATCGATGATGCAGGCGATGTTTACCTTGCGCCGTACCCCGCCAACTTCCACCGTTGCGAGGTCGTTGGCGGTATCGTCAATCGCAATGATTTGACCTGGGATGCCAAGGCACATCGTCGTTGTTACCTTTAGAAGCTGTTTTAAAAATTACTGCGCTTGCCATAGCGGCGTTGCGCGGCGGCTCAGAATCCTCATGTACTCGCCTGTACACTGCGGTTCTTCGCCACCGTGCGCCTTGCTCTGCCGGCGCTCGCG
>JBAPTW010000195.1:0-16291 GCA_049282355.1 Gammaproteobacteria bacterium
CTCGCGACATTTTTAACACAGCTTCGGCACGCGGTGCAGGAGGGCACCCAATGGATACCGTGCAGCAGGTACGGCCTCAGAATTCGCGTCTTTGGCTGGGTCCGGCGACCGACTTGAAACGGGTTGCGGTGCTCATCCTCATCATGACGGCGGTTGCGGGTAGCGTTGGCTTTACCGCCCTCGGCACTCTCTATCGCGCAGCCTTGAACGAAGAAGGCTTACGTCTGATGGAGACTACCCAATGCACGACTAGCATGCTGGAGGCGATCGCTGATTTTAGCCGAATTCACAACAGAGACTATGCTCCGGGAGGGGCCAGAGGCGCCGCCTTGGCGCAGATCCAAGCCGCGCATAGACGTTATGAATCTCTGGGAGAAATCGCCGAAGTCATGGTCGCTGAGCGACAAGGCGAGGATATCGTTTTTCTGTTGCACCATCGCCAAGAAGGGCAGGAGAGGCTTGCGCCTGTTCCCTTGAGGTCGCGCCTGGCAGAACCCGCGCGCCGTGCCTTAGCCGGCCAATCCGGTACCGTCATGGGCCTCGACTACCGGGGGGTCGAGGTGCTGGCGGCCTATGCGCCGGTCCCAACGTTGGGTCTTGGCATTGTCACCAAGATCGACCTAGCGGCGATTCGCGCGCCGTTTTGGCGCGCTGGGGTTGTCGCTGGTGGCATCGCGCTGGTACTCGTCGCGCTGGGCACCTTTGGCTTTGTGCGCATCACCCACCCGATGCTGCGCCGTCTGGCAGAAAGCGAGGCGCGTTTTCGGGGCATCAGCAGCGCGGCCCAAGATGCCATCATCGTGATGACGGGCAATGGGCGGATGACGTTCTGGAATCGCGCCGCCGAGCGCCTTTTTGGTTATCGCAGCGAGGAGATCGAAGGCCGAACCGTGACCGATCTTCTTGTCCCGGAGCGCTACCGCGCGCTCCATGAAGCCGGTCTCGAACGGTTCCGTCACAGCGGCGCGGGCGCCATGATCGGCCACACGACTGAGCTTGAGGCACTCACGAAGGACGGGCGCGAGATCCCCATCGCGCTCTCGCTCGCGGCATTACGGTTCGGGAACGCCTGGCATGCCGTGGCCACGATTCGCGACATCAGTGAGCGCAAGGCCGCCGAAAGGCAGGCGCAACAGCGCCAAGAGTTGCTTTCCCAAATCATCGAGAATATTCCCCATGCCGTATTCTGGAAGGACCGACACTCGGTCTACCTCGGCTGCAATCGGCGCTTTGCGGCCCATGCGGGCCTCGAGACGCCGGCAGCCGTTGTCGGTAAGACCGACTACGATCTCGCCTGGGACACAGCCCAGGCGGAGTTTTATCGCTCCGTTGATCGTGTGGTCATGGCAAGCGGTGAGGTGCGCTTGAATCTCGAGGAGCCCCAGCATCGGGCGGACGGCACCGAGGCGATGCTGCTCACCAGCAAGGTGGCGCTGCGCGATGCCTCGGGGGAGGTCATGGGGTTGCTCGGGGTGTATGCCGACATCACCGAGCGTACCCAGGCCGAAGCGGCGTTGCGGACAAAAACGGCCGAGCTCGAAGCCATTTATCAGGCCTTGCCCGACCTGCTATTTCGGTTCGGTACCGATGGCACCATCCTCGATTATGCACGGGGTCCACAAGCCCCGGCCCTCTATCGACCCTCTACGGCGTTTTTCGGTAAACGGGTGCAGGACGTGCTACCCGAAGCGCCAGCCCGGTCGTTTGCCGGCGCCTTCGCGCAAATTACCGCGGGGGCGTCGTCGGTTACCTTCGAATACCGGCTCTGCATGACCGGGGGTGAGCGCGACTTTGAGGCGCGGGTGGTGCCGTTGCGAGCGGGCGAGCTGCTGGCATTGGTGCGCGACGTCACCGAGCACCGTGTTTCGGTGAGGGCGCTGGCCGAACACGAGGCACAACTGCGGCTCATTCTCGGGTCCACCGGCGAGGGTATTTTCGGCATCAACCACGACGGCCGGTGCATTTTTGCCAACCGGGCCTGTGCCACCCTGCTCGGCTATGCCGACGAAACCGCGCTGCTCGGGCAACGGATGCACGGGCTGACCCACCACACACGCGCCGACGGGCATCCCTATCCGGTCGAGGCGTGCCCCACTTATGAGAGCTGTCGCACGGGCGAGCACACCCGCGTCGAGGGGGAACTCCTGTGGCGCGCCGACGGAAGTTCATTCCCAGCGGATTACCAATCCCACCCGCTGGTGCAAGACGGTGAGGTGGTGGGCGCGGTGGTTACCTTTTCGGATATGAGCGAACGGCTCCAGGCGCGCGAGGCCCTGCGCCGGGAGCGGGATTTTGCCGAGAGCCTCATCGAGACCGCACCGGTCATCATTTTGGTGCTCGACCCCGAAGGGCGCATCGTGCGCTTCAATCCGTTCATGGCCGAGCTCACAGGCTACCCCCTGGACGAAGTGAAAGGCAAGGATTGGTTTACTACTTTCCTGCCCGCGCGTGACCGGGCGCGAGTTCGGCGGCGCTTCCAAAGCGCGCTGCACGACACGCCCACCCGGGGCAACATCAATTCCATCCGGACCCGGGCGGGCCGGGAGCGGCTCATCGTGTGGCACGACAAAACTCTCAAAGATGCCCAAGGTCAGGTCATGGGGTGCCTGGCTATCGGCCACGATGTCACCGCCGAAAAGGAGCGCGAGGCGCAACTCTTCCAGGCCCAGAAGATGGAGGTGATGGGGCGGCTCACGGGCGGCATCGCCCACGATTTCAACAATCTCCTGACCGTCATTCTGGGAAACCTCGATCTCATCGAAGAACGCCTTCCTCGCGACCCCTTGCTGCAGGGGTTTGCCCAAGATGCCCTGTCCGCCGCCCGGGACGGGGCGGCACTGACCCAGCGTCTGCTGGGCTTTGCCCGTCAAACCCCGCTGCACCCGGCGCCACTGGCACTTCAGGAATTCCTGCCGCCGTGCGAGCGCCTGCTGCGACGCACGCTGAGCAATGCCATCAAGCTCGAGGTGCGCTGCGATGTCCCGCTGGCGCTCCTTTATGTCGACCGCGCGCAGCTGGAAAGCGCGCTTTTGAATCTCGCCATCAATGCTCGGGATGCCATGCCCCGCGGCGGTAGGCTGTGCATTAAGGCAAGCGGGCTTCGGGTCGCCACCGAAGGCCAAACGGATTACCCGACGCTTTCGCCCGGAGACTATGTGGTCATCGCGGTCGACGACACCGGCACCGGGATGTCAGCGGCGCAACTAGCCCGCGTCACCGAACCGTTCTACACCACCAAACCCATGGGCCAAGGCAGCGGGCTTGGCTTGAGCATGGTGTACAGCTTTGCGAAGGATTCCGGCGGTGAGCTGCGGATAAAAAGTCAACCAGGTCGGGGCACCACCGTGGCGCTCATTTTGCCGGTCGCGGCGCGCGGTACCGAGCAGGAACCCTGGCTTGTGCCATCCTCCGACCGGCGGCGGGGCCATGGCACCATCCTGCTGGTCGAGGACGAAGAAATGGTGCGCAAGTTTGCTTACCAGTGTCTGACGGCCTTGGGTTACACCGTGGTGGAGGCCGAGACCGGTGCCGCCGCCCTTGAGGTGATCGGCTCGGGCAGTATCCCCGATTTGCTGTTTAGCGATATTGCGCTGCCGGGCATGCTAGACGGTTATGCGTTGGCGTGTCATGTCGAACGCGATCATCCTGGGGTAAAAGTCCTGCTCACCACGGGCGCGGATACAGATAAGCTTGCCGCATCCGGATTCGATGCCGACCGCTTTGCCCTGCTGCCAAAACCCTACAGTCTAGATGCCCTTGCGAGCGTGCTTCACAGCTGTCTAGGACCGCCGGAGGCCGTGTAGAGGGGTCGTCCCTCGACAATGAATCAGTTACACGATTGTTACATTTCTCGCTCTGATGTTACCAAATGCTTACAAGCGAGTCGCCTAGCCGTTACGGTGGCGATGTAGGCTTAGCGATTAGTGAGAATGTAAGGTGATGTGATTAAAGAGTGGTTCAAACTTTTTGTTGATTTGGAGCGACGTCTTTGCGTAATCAGTAGACGGTGTGCGCCTTGCGACTCCGGCACTCGCGACATTTTTAAAACAGCTTCTGAGCGGTGGTCGCAGAAAAGTGAAGGAAAAAGAGCTTGCGCTCTTGGGAGGAAAGAGAACTATGACTGCAGAGATTAAAGAACGCTTCGTGCCGCAACTGCCTGATGCCTACCCTATGTTCAACAAAACGATTCGGCAGAACGATGAAGGTCAAGTAATCATTGTGGGAAAACGCAAACCCAAAGACATAGAAACGATTCTCAATATCCCGATTTCTATCGAACTTCAAAGAAACCTGAGGGAACGGATCGTTGGTTCTTTGTCGCTGGGGTCAGCGGCCCTACTGGAATGGGCACTCGACGAACTGGAACGCCAATCTATCTCCATCGAGGCACAAACAAATTCTTACCTCGGTTAGTCTTAACGCTCGCGATCGCAACCCGATGGAGGCCTTCCGTAGTTGCACTGGCAGCCAAGCCGCTGCAAAATTCAGTGACGGCTGGGTAAAAATTATGCCGGACCCTTGACCTCGGTATGCGCGGGTGCCGGTCGACGCGCCAGCTAAGCTCCGATTCCTCATCGTCAGCGCTCGTTTGGCAGGGAGTTTGACGAGGGATGCGTAGCAAGGCATTGGCGGTCCTAGAACCATAAAGGGGCAGTGGTTCGAGCGTTACCCGGTGTCGGCTAATCGGGCTCAGTACGTGGCACATTCGGAGGTAGGGTTTGGCTCGTGAGAGCATCTTGGTGGTCGACGACGATCCGAAGATCTGCCAACTGCTTAGCCATTACCTGAGCGGCGAAGGCTATCGCGTGCGCACTGCCACTAGCGCCGATGGCCTCTTCCAGGAAATGAACGAGCAACCGGCTGATGTCATCATTCTCGACATCATGCTGCCGGACCAAGACGGTTTCGTCGTGACGCGACAGTTGCGTGTGCAATCCGATGTTCCCATTCTGATGCTGACGGGCAGGGCCGATGTCGTGGACAAGGTGGTGGGATTGGAGCTCGGCGCCGATGATTATTTGACGAAGCCCTTCGATCGCCGTGAGCTCCTAGCACGTGTGCGGGGGTTGCTTCGCCGCGCGCCGCAGAAAGACGTGTCAGCGCCGACAGACGACATTTCGGTAGCTTACTTCGCCGGCTGGCGCCTGGATCTGGCGGGCCATACTCTCGTATCGCCGTCCGGTGAGCCGGTTGAGCTTACCTCCCATGAGTTTTCCTTGCTGGTCGCGTTTATCAAACGTTCGCAGCGCACCCTGACACGCAACGACATACTCAACGTTATCGCTGGCCGAGACTGGTCCCCCTATGACCGAAGTGCGGATGTCCTCATCGGCAGATTGCGCGCAAAGCTCGAAGAAGATGCGAAAAACCCTACCCTTATTGTGACGGTGCGCGGTGTCGGCTACAAGTTTGGAGCGCAGGTGCGTTTCGAGACGGGAAAGACTTAGGCTTAGGGCATCTGTTGGCTATTCTGAGCACCTGCCACCATTTCTATGCGCCAGGCTAAGCTAAGGCGCTGAAGCGGCTCTTTAATTGAATCAAACGATGCGCATTTGGGTTGATGCGGACGCCTGTCCGAGTGTCATTAAAGACATCCTGTTCCGGGCGGCAGAACGAGTCGGGGTTGAGACGACGCTGGTAGCGAATCAGCCCATGAGGGTTCCTGCGTCCCGTTACGTTAAGGCGCTCCAGGTGTCTGCAGGATTTGATGTCGCTGACAAGCGGATCCTGCAGGTAGTGCAGGAAGGCGATTTGGTGGTGACCGCTGATATTCCTTTGGCGGCCGACGTCGTCGCCAAAGGGGGTGTGGCATTGAATCCACGAGGGGAGCTCTACACCACCGAAAACATTCGGGAGCGTTTGGCTATGCGCAACCTCGCGGAAGAGCTTCGGGCGACCGGTATGCTAACTGGTGGGCCCGCGGTGCTGAGCAAGCGGGATCGGCAGGCGTTTGCAAATCATTTGGATAGGCTGTTGGTGCGCCACGGGCGAGCGTGAGAAAGCAGATCATACTTGGTCTTTGCGTCGTGCCTGCTGCTTTGCCTGGGCTCGGGACATTTTTAAATTTCATATACCGTCTCAGAGCGCCCTAGCCGCAATCATAATGTCGCGATCCTCGGGGCTCGCATGCACTTCAAAGCCGAGCTTGCGCATGAATCTAAGCATGTCTTGGTTTTCTCGTAGCACCTCGCCTTCCATGACCTTTAGACCCTTGCGCCGCGCCGTGTCGATGAGACTGAGCATCAGCTGGCTGGCGATACCCCGGCGCTGCCACTGATCGGAGACCACGATAGCAAATTCGCAAGTCTCGCCGTCAGGGTTGATGATGTAGCGAGAGACACCGATTTCCTTTGGCTTGCCGTTGGCCTTGGTGACCGCGATGAGCGCCATCTCTCGGTCATAATCGATCTGTGTAAAGCGCGAAAGCATCGCTGGAGTGAGTTTTTCCAGGGCGTACATGAAGCGAAAGTACTTTGACCGACTGGACAAAGCCTGAACGAACTCACGCTCGATGACGGCATCCTCCGGTCGAATCGGTCGAATGGTGACTTCTTCTCCGCCAGGCGCTTGCCAGGTCGTGATCAGCTCTGTCGGATAGGGATGTATGGCCACATGATCATACGGCTCCCGGCTGTCAGGTGTCACCTTCAATGCAATCCGGCAGTCGACCACAACGGCTTGCACGTCATCGATGCCCACATCGAGCTCTATCTTTTCCAAGGTGCGCAGTGCACATGCCATTTCCGAGACGCGCAACAGGAGCGTTTCCAGCGCCGCGGCTTTGGCGGGTGGTCGGCTGCCCGAGGGCGACAGCAAGCGATTGACGCGCGAGGTCCGGATGAGGCTCCTCGCCAAATAGCGGTTCAGCGGTGGCAGGGCCACCACTCGCTCTGGACAGACTTCCGCCGCCGCGCCACCCGGCGCGATGAATATCGTCGGACCGAAAACGGGCGCCTGAAAGATTCCAAGCCTCAGGGATCGGACACTGACACCAGAGCCGGGATAGACCTCGGTGAAAGGAATATGAAAAGCCCGCAGCACTGCTATCGAGTCGCGGCCGTTGAGCACAAGCCTACCTTCGGCAAGTGCCTTATCGAGCTCCGCTCGTGCCTCCTCCAGGGCAGGTTTCGCCTCCTCCACCATAGGGTCGGGCACCTGGAGCAGCAGCAGCTGGTTTTGATGAAAGGTCGCCAACGAATGAAAAGCGTCCACCGCGGCCTCCGGCGTGCGGTAGCTCGGTATAGCGTGTTCGCTGAACAGTCGCCGGCTGCTTTCTACCTGTTGCTCCCCCATCCAGCAAGTGAGCAGGGGCTTGCGGTGATGCTTTGCGAGATCCACGATGGCGTTAGCCACCGCTTCGGGCTCGGTCATCGCCTGCGGCGTCAGGATCGCGAGCACTGCATCGACACCGCCATCGCACATGCAAATGGAAATGGCGCGACGAAACCGTTCTGGCGGCGCATCCCCCATGATATCGACCGGGTTGTCATGGGACCACGCCGTGGGAAGATCGCGGTTCAACGCCTCGATCGTTTCCGCAGCGAGGCGCACCACCGGAAGGCCTCTGTCGGCCAGGCGATCCGCCGCCATCACGCCGGTACCTCCGCCGTTGGTGACGATAGCAAGTCGGTCCCCCTGGGTGCGTACGCCGGTAGAAAGGGTCTTCGCCGCTCCAAAAAGCTTGGCAAAATTGCTTACGCGCACCGCACCCGCGCGGCAGAAGGCAGCGTCAAAGGCATCGTCATCCCCCACCAGTGCGCCGCTGTGGGAACGCACGGCGCGCCAACCCTCCATGTGCCGCCCGGTTTTCATCACAATCACGGGCTTCACGCGTGCTGCACTGCGTAGTCCGCTCATGAAGCGCCGTGCGTTGTGAATGCCCTCGATGTGCAGGAGAATGCTCTTAGTGCGCGGATCGGCCACGAGAAACTCCAAAATTTCTCCGAAGTCCAGATCAGCGGAATTGCCTGTCGAGATAACGCTAGAGAAACCAATCGCATTGGTAGCCGCCCAGTCCAGCACGGCTGTACATAAGGCGCCAGATTGCGCGACGAGGGCAAGATCGCCGGGCTCTGCGCCGCGCTTGCTGACGGTGGCATTGAGGCCGGTGTCCGGACGGATGGCACCAAGGCAGTTTGGGCCGAGAAAGCGGATGGCGTGCTGGCGTGCTATGGCGAGCAGCTCGCTCTCAAGGCGACTGCCTTGCTCGCCGATTTCGCGAAAACCTGCCGAGAGCACCACCGCCGCCCGTGTGCCGTGTCGACCCACCGCATCCATGACTTCAGGGACGGTGGAGGCAGGGGTAGCGATGACGGCCAGATCGACCGGCGCGTCGAGCTCTTCGATGCTGGCATGCGCCCTGATGCCTTGGATGGTCTGATAGCGTGGATTGACGGGATAGATCGGACCGCGAAACCCGGCCTGAAGGATGTTTTCGACTAACACTGCGCCAACGGTCCCAGGTCTTTCGCTGGCACCAAAGACGGCAATCGAGCGGGGCTTGAACAGGGTGGTGAGATAGTGCGGATGCATAGTGTTTTCGGCACATGCCGCGTCGAGATCGACAGGCGGTTTGCTGCTTAGAGAAGCGTTATCATTATGAAGCTGTCCTAGGAACCGCTGGGTTTGACACAGCGGCATTGCGCGGCGGTCTGCCGCCTTGCGGCGGCGGCGCTCGCGATATTTCTACAGCAGCTTTTAAGCAGCGGCGCATCCAGCGCCGCAGCCTGGGAATGAAGCCATGCAGACGGCATACATCACGCACCCCTACTGCTTTAAGCACGAGATGGTTGCTGGTCATCCCGAATGCCCGGCGCGGCTCACGGCCATTGAAGACCAGCTGAAGAGCGCCGGACTCTTCGATTTTCTTGCACACTACGAGGCGCCCAAGGCAAGCACCACAGAACTTGCTCGCGTGCACCACAAGGCGTACATCCACGACATCCTCTCGCGGTCACCGAAGCGCGGCCTGGTCCACATCGATCCGGACACCTGCATGAATCCTTATACTGCGGTCGCGGCGCTGCGGGCAGCCGGCTCGGCGGTGTTGGCGGCCGAGCTGGTGACCAGCGGTCAGGTAAATAACGCTTTCTGCTGTGTGCGCCCGCCCGGACACCATTGCGAACGCGGTGAGGCCATGGGATTTTGTTTCTTTAATAACGTTGCTGTCGGGGTTGCGCACGCGCTTACCCACTGCGGTGTCGAGCGCATCGCAGTCGTGGACTTTGATGTGCACCATGGAAACGGCACCGAAGAAATTTTCGAGCAGGAGACGCGGGTCATGGTCTGTTCAGCCTATCAACACCCATTATACCCCTACAGCGGACGAGAGACAGTGGATGGTCATCTCATCAACGTGCCGCTGGCCGCTGGCAGTGGCAGCCGGGAATTTCGCCACGCGGTCGAGGCTCACTGGTTACCGCAGCTTGAGCGCTTTCAGCCGCAGATGATCTTTATCTCCGCCGGCTTCGATGCCCATCATGAAGACGACATGGCCGAGCTGAATCTGACCGAGGCCGACTACGCGTGGGTGACGCGCCAGGTCATGGCAATCGCGGCGGCTCACGCCAACGGCAGAATCGTGTCGCTACTCGAAGGCGGCTATGCCCTGCATGCCCTAGCTCGCAGCGTTGCTGCCCATGTGCGAACGCTGATGAAGATTTAGGAAGCTGTTTAGCGTGAGAGAGCTCTATGCTTGATTGACAAGGTATGAAGGCCGAATGAGGCTGGACAAATGCGGCCATGGTCATCGTTTCGGCCGAGGTGGTCCTAAATGCAATGCCTCGAGAGGGCATGTGGGGATAGGAGATAGCTCGAGTGCAGGAAACGCTGATCGATTTCATTCGTCACGGTGAACCCGTAGGTGGACGCCGTTACCGCGGCTGCGGAGCTGACGATCCGCTCGGTGAGAAGGGTTGGCAACAGATGTGGCAGGCGATCGGCGAGAGCTCTTTGTGGAGCAAAATTGTCACTTCTCCTCTGCAACGCTGCCGCGCCTTTGCTCAAGCCTTGGCCGAGCGCAATGGGGTACCGCTGACGGTCGATGCACGCTTTCAAGAAGTGGGTATGGGCGTTTGGGAGGGCAGGACTCCGGAAGAAGTGCGCAGTGAAGATTCGATGGCTTACGCACGCTATTACCGTGATGCGGTAGGGGGGCGGCCGGAGGGTTCTGAAGAGCTCAAAGATCTCCTTGAACGCGTCAGCAATGGCTATGAGCAATTGATCGCGGACTATCCGGGTCAGCACCTTCTCATCGTCGCTCACGCGGGCGTGATGCGCGCCATGCTCGGGCACGTGCTGAAAGCCGAGCCCAACGCCTGGTATCGCGCACAGGTCGACTATGCAGGCTCCAGTCGCTTTGGTCACGACACTCACGGCAGCTACCTGATATTCCATAACCGCGTGAGAATCGATGGGGTCAGAGTCGATTGAAATTGATCGATAGGCTATAGAGCGAGCATTCGACGGAGTTGATGGGCATCCTCATGTACTCTCCTCGGGCCGCTCACTACGGTTTAATTCACGATCTCTCACCTCGCCTCATCAAAACGTGCTACGAAGGCGCTGAGGTGCTCCACGTATCGATGATAGTCTTGCAAGCAGGTGCGAATGGAGGCGTGCAGAATTCGGTGGTCCACGTCGTTGTAGTCGTGTACCAAAATATTTCTTAATCCGGCGCTTTGGCAGATGCTTTCGGCGAAGCTTTTGTCATAGGCGCCAAGATCGGCGAGCCTGAGAAAAGTATCGCGATAAGCCAAACGAGTAATATTTTCTTCTTGTCCTGTCGCCAGCTCAGTAATGAGGTGCTCGTTGACGTCTATGGCCCGCATGACGATACGTTCGAGCAGTCGCTCCACAGCCGCGAGTTTGATATCGTCGTTGGTCAGCCCTTCGAGGGCAATGTCTTTGAAGCGCAGTAATCGCCCGAGGTCTTGGGTAATGAGTTGCAGTTTTCTGCGTACGAGCTCAGGACGGACCATAGAGTTGTTCCGCAATGTAGGCCATCTTCTTCTTGAATAGGGAGGCCTCCAGGTTGCGCAGGTCTGCGGAGTCGATGAAGTCTCGGTAGGCGTAGGCGCGATAATCGTAGAATAGATCGGGGTCGCCATGGAGCAGGATGCCGCTGCGCATAATCTCGTAACGGAACAGAGGATCGGCGGTGTGCAGGCAGGCGAAGTCCAGCATGTACCCCGGGAAAATTGGCGCGAGTGTTTGGTAATCCGACCAAAGCTTCTTCTCTGTGGTACCGAGCACGGCCAGGTCAACATCGCTGTCTGGACCGGGAGGTGGCTTGCCGGAGGCCCGGGAGCCGAAGAGCACGACCAGTTGGAGGCCGAGTTGTTGACAAGCTTTTTCTAGCCGTTCGGCATCGTATTGTAGGTGGGGCCGGCGCATAAGTTGTCAAAAATGATCGACGATCGATAAGGAAAAATCAATAAACATAGAAAACGGACCTCTGGTGAGGAATCAATCACCGAAAGACGGCAGGACAGCGCAAAGTCGTTCGAAGCTCTGTTGGGGAGGCCGTATGAGCTTTTTAGGCAAAGCCGCTCAAGGAATTGCCGTCAGGAGTTATGAAAAACCGTTAGCAAGCGCCCGAGAGCATTTGCATCTGCCGACTTTCACTCGATAGCGGACCTGAGAGCCACATTTGCAAAGTACTTGGTCGAGTGACTTCCATGTGTTCCATGCTTGGCCGTAAAGGCGGGCAACAGCTCTCGCCGTGGCCGGAGCAGACAGACTGACAGCGGTCAACGGTTCGTCTCGTTAGAAGGTTTGCTGTCTTCGCCTTCGGAGGGAGTAAGCCAGCCCTTCACTACAGGGGTTACCGTATCAGCTGCTTTTTGCGCCGCTTGGTCTACTTTTCTGACGGCTTGGTCACGTTCCTGCTCCGATAAGTTGGTCCAGACGAGATAACCGACATAGACCAACGCAGCCACTATGATAATGCTGATGAGCGATTTCATAACACTTTTCTCCTAATAAGCCGGAAAATCTACACGGATATGTTCATCCCTTGCTCCCTCACCGTTTTATTGCCCGGTTTCCGCGGCTGGCCTCGGTAGCAGCTCTGCCTGAAATTGTTCGATTTCGGCGCGTAGTTTCCGGACGGTATGCAGCAACTTGTCCGTCTGTGCTAACCGATTCTTAAGGTCGCGTTCGAACAAGGCGATGGTGCCTTCGCCGAGCTGTTGTAACTCGGTGACGTGTTCGGTGAGGGTGGAGCGCAAGCGGCGCTCCAAGTCGTCGAGGCTCTGATCGAGGGCCAGGATACATCGTGCCTGCAGGCGGTCCCGGTTACGGGCGAACAATCCATAGCCGATGCCCACATAGCCTAGACCTCCGAGCACCAAGCCAGAAATCAGCCCGTCGAAATAGACGCCGAACACCAATAGTCCCGCTGCGGCTCCCGTCTGCAATAGGCGATAAGCCAGCAGCAGCCGATTTAATCGTCCTAGCGCTGTCTGCGGCTGCACCGTATCTTCCGGATGAATGTTGTCGAGTCGGCTCAGGCGCTCACGGATCTCCGTGAGGGTCTGCTCCCTCTGGCGCACCAGGGCATCCTGGGCGGACTGTTTGACATGACGAGGGCGGGTTGTAAGGAGGCCGAGCATCTGCTGGGAAAGCTCCTGGCCCCGCTGGTGAAGGTCCGAGTAATAGCGCAGCTGATCCTGGTACAGGGCATGAGTCAGCTCCTGTTGCACATTACCAAAGAACTCCAGCAGCCATTGCCGCACCTCGTGGCCGCTCGCCAGGGCATTCTTGAGGGTATCGATCTTTTCCAGAAAGGTGTGTTTTCCCTGGAAACGCTTGCGTAGGCGCCGCTTGGCATCCTCCGCCCGGCGCCGGCACTCATCCATCATGCGGCCTACCTGCCTCTCCACGTCCACTTCGGTGTGCACGTTGAGGGTTAGGCCATGAAGCTTGCCGAGCAGGATATCATCGTGTTTATTCAGCCGCTCATGGCTTTCGAGAAGTTTCTCCATCCCGCCGACAAAGCGCAGAATGTTATTTGCCAGCGACTGGAACTTGGTGTATTGGCGCCCCTCCACCACCGCGGAGCGCAGGTAATCGCGCAGTGCGCTGATCCCCAGGCCGGTTTTGACCGAGACCGCGAAAACGACTGGATCTTTGATGCCGCTCTCGGCCAGCTGCTCTCGGATGTGCTCGAGGGTCCGCTTGCGCTCGGCGGAGGGCAATAGGTCTGCTTGCTGCAGAACGAATAGCGTATGGCGCTGCCAGTCGTGTTTGATGTAGCGCAGGAACTCCCAGGCGCTGCCGGTGTAAGGGTTCTTCGCAAAAAACACGAACAGAACCAGATCACTCTGCGGAATATAGTTTTCAGTGATGACCTGGTGGTGACGGATGATGGAATTCGTGCCCGGCGTATCGACGATGCAGATGTGACGCAGGATGGCGTGGGGCAGATGCAGGCGCTCCTCGAACTCGGAAATTTGGGTTCGCTGTTCCTCCTCACCGTGATTGATCTCCTGCACACGATCGGTGCACGGGGCGCTATCCACCGCGCACACCGGCGCTTCGAGGAGCGCATTGATGAGACTGCTCTTACCGGATTTGACTTCGCCGACGATGACGAACAGGAATGGTTTAAGGGCGCTCGCGGAAAGCTGGTCGATCTCGCCGAGCAGCGCCGGGTCACCGCATTGAGTGGCGATCTCCTGACCTTGACGGACGAAGCCGAGCAGCCGGTCTTGCTGCTGACTCAGCGCGTTTGGGACGAGGTTGCGATCAAATAGCGTCTTGGCGATGCGCAGCATGGTGGATTGGGCATCCAAGAAAAGTAGGACGTTGGCGTTCGCCGGCTAAGGCGTAGGGTAACATGAGAAGGCGCTGGAGTATCGGTTCCATGGCGTGGCCGTGCGCCTTGCAACGCCGGCGCTCCTAGTGCTTCGACCACCGGCCGGCAGCGTTCGATGAACGCCTGCACCGTTTCGCGATCCCGCGCTAACCCCCGGGGTACCACGGGCGGGATGCGGGAAAGCCGACCAGCCTTTGGCATCACGGATGGGCGGGAGCGTGAGTGAGCGCAGATAGGGGCCAGGTATTGCGAGAACAGACAGGACCCAACGGGAGGGTTGCCCGAGGGTGCACGAACAGCCGACGGATAAAAAAGTATCCTTGGTCTAAGGAACCGTGTTCCGTAGCGGTACTTGTTCTTGTCGTTCTCGGTGGAGGGCAGCGCATCGCGGATACAGATCTACGTCAGCGAACGATCAAGATCAAGGTTTCAGCTATAAATTCTAAGAAAACAGGGGTTCACCCATTGTGATTCATGCCGCCTATACGTATTACGTGGCTTAAAACTGGACGCTCAGGTTCGCGAAGAGATTACGCCCGGATCCCGGAAGGCGTTCTCCGAGACCGACATCGCTTTCCCGTACCCGATTGATACCGTTGAGGTGAGGGCGATAGGTGGTGTCGAGCACATTGCTAAGCCCGGCCCGTAGCGTAGCCGTCGCGTGAGTTGTCTGCCAGAGCGAAATTTCCCCGAAGAGGTTCAGTAATCCGTAGCCGGATGAAGGTGTCTCGTCGTTGGTAAGGGATACCCTGTCCTGCTCGTCGTAAAACATGCCTTCGACGGTGGCGAACCACTGGGGGCGTTCGTAGGTCAGGGCCAGCGTGGCGTTTAGCGGCGCAATGCGATACAGGTCGTCATTGATATCGCGGCGCTTACCGCGCACATAGCTCATGATTCCACCCACGTGCCAGTACTCTGTAAGGGTGACCCCCCAGTCGATATCGACCCCGTAGAATTCCGCATCCACATTGTTAAATTGCAGCGGTGTTGCATCGCCGTTCGCCGTGCTGACGGCGATAACCAGCGCATCGGTGACCGGCGTTCCCTGAATGTAATCGGCCACCCGGCGGTAGAAACCGCGCGGCGCCAGGTAAAAGCGGCTGGTGCGCCAATCCACGCCGAGCTCCACCTGATGGGACACTTCCGGATCGAGGTCGATGGTGCCGACGTAGTTGTTGCCATCGGCGAGTCCCCCGGTCGATTCCAACGGCAGCCACAAGTAACGCTCCTGGTACGATGGAGAGCGGGTCTTGCGGGCTACCCCGAGCTCGATGGCGATTTCATCGAGCGCCCGGTAGGAAAGTTGCGTTACCCAGTCGACGTTGTTATTCCCTTGGTTGCGCTCGGCACCGTTGAATCGGTCACGGAGAATCCGCGGGGCCGCCATGGCCTGTGCCGATGTGGCATCGACGGGCCCGGCGTCCATGTCCACCCGCGTGTAGCGAAAGCCTAACTCGGAGCTCCAACGCTTGGCGAACGGTGCACGCCACTCAGCGAAGAAGCCGTAGCGGTTGCGCTCAACATCGTTAAAATTATCCACGAAAAAGTCCGCGTTGTTGGGATCGAAAATGGTGGCGTCCTCGTAGGTCAGGTTGCCATCGGCGCCAATGACAAGCTCCCCGAGCGCCAAGGCGCGGCTACCGGTCAGCTTATAGCTCCATCCTCGGCTCTCGGCTCGGCTGAAGCGCTGGCGCAGCGGCGAGGGACGAAGCGAAAAGTTGTCCATCAAATGATCGACATCGGTATAGGCGATCAGGCTCGTCAGCGCAGTCCCTCCCCACTGAGTTTCGAATTCTCCCTTGGCGATGTTCGTATTGACGAAGATGATGTCCATCGGCAGCGCAGGGGTGCCGCTCTCCTCGGTTTCGTTGCGCAGATAGCTTAGCCCCAGCGCTTGCTCACCGGACTGGAAACCGTAGGCAACATCATAGGCATTGCGCTCATAGGCCGAACCGCGGATGCTGCCGCTACCAAAGCGGGTATCGCCGCCTTGGTCTCGGGAGGCGCCGGCATAGAGCTTGTGGTGTCGGTTAGCAAATCCCACGCCACCCCCCACCGAATAGCCGTCATCCACGGTATGACCCGTGGCGTCGACGTATCCATGAAACTCGAACGGCTTGGCTGCCCCGAAGGGCAATGTCTTTGGCTGGGCGCGTATCGTGCCACCCAGTGTCTCGAGTCCTGAGCTCACTGGCGGTATCCCCCGGACTATCTCCAGTGAATCGAGGCGGGGAAGCGCGATATAGTGTAACGGCGGCTCCATCTCATTCGGGCACGCCGAGTTGGTGTACACGCCGTCCACCAGGAGGTTGAGCCGGTTACCATACAGCCCCCGGTACTGCGCAATGCCGGTCAGCGGCCCGTTGAAGTTGACGTCCGCTCCCGGGACCTGCTTGAGGATCTCAGCGGTGCCGGGACCAGTGATGGTGGTGCGGCTGGTGTCCACGGTGAACGGCACATCCGTTTCTGCCT
>JBAPTW010000196.1:0-6976 GCA_049282355.1 Gammaproteobacteria bacterium
TCAGGAGCAGGGGCGCTGGACGGCGGTCACGCGCGAGGATCTATCCAACACCACCAAGCGGGCTTTTGATGGGCTGCAAGTCGGCCTGTACCGTGAAGGCGACGACTTGCTTCCCATATTGCTTCGCCACATGGAGGAGGAGCGGGAGAACGTCAGTGGTTTGGAATCGCTGCAGGTCAAGCCTGCCGCGGCGACCACCCCGGTGCCGGTGGCTCAAGTTACCGACGATGTGGTCGCGGCATGGGAGGATCCAGTGGTGAACCGCCGCGACCGGCGACGGACCGTGAAGATCCAAGCCAATCCAGCGTTCGGGATCACGCTCGCTGAGCTTCGTAACGATGTGGCCGACGAGCTGTTTGCCCTTGAGCTGCCCGCTGGCTACAAAATGGAATGGGGTGGAATCACCGAGGATGAGAACAACTCCCAAGCGGCATTGGTGCCCGGCATCGTGCCCGCTCTGGCCGTTATCGTCACCATTCTTATCGCCCTCTTTAACGCCTATCGCCCGCCCTTACTCATCTTGTTAACCGTGCCACTGGCCCTGATCGGGATTACGGCAGGATTGCTCGCCACCGGGACGCCCTTTGGGTTCATGGCGCTGCTTGGCGCCATGAGCCTGGGAGGCATGATGATCAAGAATGCCATTGTGCTGCTCGACGAGGTCAATCTGAACCTGGCCAAAGGCCTCGGTGCCTACCAGTCCGTCGTCGATGCGGCGGTCTCGCGTCTGCGCCCGGTCATCCTCGCGGCCGCGACCACGGTGGTCGGGGTCATTCCCCTGCTGCAGGATGTCTTCTGGGTCAGTATGGCGGTCACGATTATGGCTGGGCTTACCTTTGGTACCCTCCTGACCATGGTGGTGGTGCCCGTTTTCTACGCGATGCTCTATCGCATTCGCTCGCCGGAACCACAGCCTTAGGCGTTCTGTGGGTACCGCGCCGCTATGGGCTGGATACGAGAGGTGCTTCTTGGCCCAAGGCTAGACTGCCATCTCTGGGCGGGCGAGCCCTCTCCGGCCGGCGACCAAGCATCGCCTCTCTATTTGAACCAGCCTTTCCAGAAAAAGTAAGCTAGCATTCCGATGCTGAGTGCGAGCATCACCGAAAAGGCGCCGTAGAAGCCGTATTCCGCGTGCAAGCCCGGGATATCGCTGAAGTTCATGCCATAGATGCCGGCGATCAGGTTCAACGGCAGAAAAACGGCCGACAGGATCGTCAGTATGCGGATCCGCGAATCGGTCTGCGCCTGTTGCTCAAGGAGCAGTTGCTGATGCAGCTCTCGTAACCGGTGCTGGAGCTGTTCAATGCCGTCGCGGGCGCTATGCAGCGCCTGTCCACCGTGGCGGAAGATCTCGACCTTGTCTGCGACACGGATCGCCGAACTTTGGACGAACTCCAGCGACAGAGGCAGCATTTCCCATTCCATGAAGCCGCTTGCCATGTGATGGCAGCGCCTCATAATGTTCTCCAAGGCGTCGACGGAGCTCTCTTGGCCATTCTGCTGCAGCCCTCTCCCGAATGTCTCGACCTGATGGCGCAACCGCTTGAACGCCGACACCTCCTCCTCGACGTGGGACCGGATGACGTGGAGCAGCACGCTGGGCATCGTGGATTCCGGCTTCGGCCCGTTGAACCATTGCTGCTGGACGAAACCATAAAAACCCACAATCTCGGCGGCGTGCACGGTCACGATGGTTTGCGGAATGACGACCATATGGAACCACGCTTCTTGCGGGAGCCACGAGGTCGGCGTCGCAAGCGAAACGACATGGAACTGCTCCCCCTCGAGCTTGTTCATCCAGTCGTCACCGGTGATGTGATCGGCGAGAGTCGCTCCTTCGGCACCGAGTCGATTGAACAGGTGCGCCAGATCGCTACGCGTTGCATTCTCGACGTTGAGCCAACGGATTGCGTCGTCGTGTTGCCACGTAGGGGCAGGCTCTCGATCCCGCTCGAGGGTGAGGGTCTCGCCCTCTCGTATGACTACTGTGGTCAGTCTCATCTTGATGCCTCTACCGGGCGGTGGACTCCGCTGGCAACACCATCGACTTCCTGCTCTGTGCCAAACGCGATGCCAAGGCTGCGACGCGCTTCTTCCGAAAGGCATTGAAGGCGCACCATAGCGCTTCACCGCGGCTGATCAACGTTGACCAAAACGCCGCTTATCCCGGTGCCTTCGCGGTTTTGCAGGACGAGAAACAAATGCCTGAGCGCTGCCAACTGCGCTCCAGCAAATATTTGAACAACATTGTCGAGCAGGATCATCGCTTCATCAAAAGGCGCACCAGACCCGGCTTGGGATTCTGGCCTTTCCATACCGCATGGCGAACGTTGCGCGGCTACGAGATCATGCACGTGATCCGCAAGGGTCAGCTTCGATGCGCTGAGCGGGGAGATATTGTCTCCCAGAACCGTCTGATCGCCCAAGCGTTCGGGTTGGCCTGAGACATTGCTTCAGAAATGGGCAACATTCGCCCTTGGCCAAGGTTTGCAACAGAACGGCCTTAGGGCACCGTCAGCACCGTGACCTCAACAACCGTGCGGAGGTTTCGCACCAACCGACGCGGCAACAGGAGAGACAGATGCGCCGGTTCAAGTCGCCGCCAAACCCAAAGTTTCCTATCGGCTTAGGCCCTATCGCTAATCTGTTCCGTCCGCGTCGTCACCGGATGAAAGCCAATTACTACACATACTACACTGTACCGCACGCCGGAACGGTAGAGCCCCGCGGAGTCCATCGCCAGCGGCGGTGGCTTACCTGTTGTGAGTTACTATGGGAGCGTTGTGGGGAGTAATGGCGCAATTTTCAATCAGGTTACCGCAAACGCGAAGCCACGCAATGGGTTTGCTTCGTGCGGGGCCGAAGGCTAGCCAGATACGTGGAGCGGTTGCGGAAGTAGGACGGCGACGGGAACCGATTGGAGGCTTTTCGAGGGCTGGGCTGGCAACGGGACGATACCGGCGATTTGACAGAGAGCCGGTCGCCGGCAGCAACCGGTCTTGCCCCTGGCGGCCTCGCTCCCGTCGTCTGCCCGAGTGCTCCTCGCTTTCCCGACAGGCCAGCATCGTTGCGAGGGCGTTGAACACCTTTCAACCACCGACGAAGTTGAACACCCCATGAACCGAGAACGATTAGCGCGTCTGTTCCTGCGAGGGATTATCTGGGGCATGGTTGGTTTCATCGTCGCACCGCTGGTCATTGGGTTCTGGGACATTGCGCTCTTTCTTGGATTCGCGGGTTGGGCCTTGATCCCAGCCGTGGCCTTGGCCGGGGCCGCGGGCGCTGCATTTTATGGATCGATGCCAATCGCGCTGGTGGCGACCATTACCGGCATCCTCGCCAGTACGGTGCACCTCGCGTTCGCGGAAGGCACCGTCCGTTTGTTAAGTGTGGCCCTGGTCGCGTCGGGTGCAGGAGCGCTGGTCGGTGGCATCCTCCAGTTCCCCCTTCGCTTCAGTCGTGGGGTACCGGCGAAGGTCGCGGCGGGTTTCAGCGCCGGAGCCGGCGGGGGCGTTTTGATCGCGCTGATCGATTGGCTTTACAGGACAGCACTGGGAACGGTGCTCATCGCTGGGCTGAGTGTGGCCCTTACCGGCTTCATCTATGCCCTCACGGAGCTTTGGTGGGTACGCCATTTGGGGCAACTCTTATCGCGAAGCGTGGTCGAGGTCTTGGTCTCCGCACTACTGGCGGGCATTGCGGGAGGCGCCATTTGGCTGCTTGGCGGGCCGATCATGGATGCTATCGAACCGGCACATAAGGAACTCATCACGCAGATGCTCGAGCATCTGCCATCGGCCCTTGTCGGGGGTGTTATCGGGGGTGCCTTGATGGGACTATTAATGGAACAACTCTGGTTTGCTCAAGGAGACAAGAATGTCTAGCGTCAGCTCATGAGAGCTGCTTATCATCGGCGTGGTCGATTTTCATTTCAAGCTCGATCAACGTCGTCAACCTGTGGAGGCGTCATATGGGTAAGCGAATCGTTATCGTGGGCGGTGTGGCAGCGGGTGCGTCGGCGGCGGCCAAGGCCCGGCGCAGCAACAAGGACGCCGAAATTGTGCTGTTTGAGAAGGGGCCCTACATGAGCTTTGCCAACTGCGGGCTTCCCTACTACTTGGGCGGGGAGATCAGCAATCGGGCGTCGTTGTTCGTGGCCGACCCGGCGACTTTCGAGATTCGTTTCAATGTCGATGTTCACCTGAAGACCACCGTCGTGGACATCGTCCAAGAAGCCCGTGAAGTGGCTTTCGTCGGCCCGCAGGGTCGACGGGACACCTTGGCTTACGACCGGCTGATTCTTGCCACCGGTACCGTGCCTATCGTGCCGGCCATCGACGGCATCGCGGGGCCGACCTTGTTCTTCTGTCGCACCGTCCCGGATGTGGATGCCATCTTGGAACGGCTGGACCGCATCCTGCCGCGCGACATGGAAGGTCGGCGTCAGACCGATGGGAGCCACTTTCTCTCGCGCCGGGAGACGGGGGGTGCGTGCTTTGATTATGGGGGGCGGGTACATTGGGCTTGAGTGTGCCGAGCAGTTCATTCAGCGGGGCATTCGCACCACGGTGGCGGAGGCCCAAGAGCAGCTCATGGGCCCGCTCGACCCCGAGGTCACTCAACCCATCCAGGAGGCGCTGGAAAACGCCGGTGCCACGGTGATTCTGAATGATGCGGTGGCGCGGATTGACGCCGTGGGTGACCGAAACCAAGCGATCCTCAACAGCGGGCGCTTGGTGAAATTCGATCTGGCCATCATCGCCACGGGGGTTCGACCCAACGTGGAGCTGGCGCAAAAGGCCGGCATCGCCCTCGGCCGAACTGGGGCCATTGCGGTTGACGGCCAGCAACGCACCTCGGATCCGGCCATCTACGCCGCCGGCGATAACTGCGAGTCGGTCTATCTACTGACCGGTGACCCTGTAAACATCCCGCTTGCCGGGCCTGCCAACAAACAAGGCCGGGTCGCTGGCCAGAACGCCGCCCTCGATTTGAAGGATGTCGACCGAGACGATCCGCATCGGCTGCGCATGCGGGGCGTACTCGGTACCGGCATCGTGCGCGTCTGTGGCGTGGTGGCGGGGGGCACGGGTCTCACCGAAAAGGCCGCGACGCGCAGCGGTGTCGATGTTGCCGTTTCCTACGTTATTGGCACCAATCATGCCGGTTATTACCCCAACGCTGCGCTGCTGGGATTGAAGCTGGTGTTTGCCCCGCAAGACGGCCGGCTGCTCGGTGCTCAGGCGGTGGGTGGGGGTGACGGGGTCGATAAGCGGCTCGACGTACTCGCCACTGCCATTCATGGCGGCATGACCGTCGAGGATCTGGAGCATCTCGATCTGTGTTATGCGCCCCCGTTCGGGTCGGCCAAGGACATCGTCATCATGGCCGGTTTCATTGCCGCCAATGCTCAACGGGGTATCAGTCCCGGCATCTCGCCCATTACGTTGCGCCAAGAGCTCCAAAGCGACACGCCGCCTCTCGTGGTGGATGTGCGCGATGAGCGTGAATTCGAGACCGAACATCTGAAAATGGCAGTCAATATCCCCCTTGAGGACCTGCGCGAGCGGATTGAGGAGATCCCCAAGGACCAGCCGGTGGTGGTCCACTGTAGCGTTGGCTACCGCAGCTATATCGCCCAGCAGATCCTGCGACAGCACGGGTGGGCCAACGTGCGCAATCTCTATGGTGGTTTTGCGTTTGCCAGCGAGGTTCAAGGGCTCGGTGAGCGCGAGGCCGCAGAGTGAATGCGGACGTTCGGCCTCGGTCCGGTGCGACTCGCCCGCTTCCTGCTCTCGCATTCGAAGTAGGATCGACTGAGGTCGCGTACAAGCCGTCCCCCTACATGCCCTCGTCGAAGGAAACCTTCGACGAATGGCTGAAAACGAAGCTCGGAAGGCAGGAACCGATTGCATGTCTCGCATGACGTGCTGCCACGGTGCGCCATGAGAGGCGCTGTGTACCAGATCAGTCACCGCTGGCCACGGTTTGCGATTCAGAACGCTGGTTGCCAGGATACTGGTTGCCAGGATAACTGATCGGGCGTCGGTAGTGACGGCGTTGATAGCGCACGAGGGTCGGTTCCCGGTCGGCAGGATGAGCCCATGCCGGTCGATACGCTCTCCTTTGAAAAGGCCGGGCCGCGGGAGCGGATATTTTTTGATCCAGCCGCAACGAGCGCTGCCATTGTGACCTGCGGTGGTCTTTCACCGGGCCTTAACAATGTGATTCGCTCGGTTTTCCGTGAGCTGAGCGACAACTACGGCGTCAAGCGGGTGTTGGGCTCCAGCAGTCCATTCCGCGATCTTGCCGCATCGCCGAGGCTCCCGAGGTTGCGTTTGACCGAGTCTAAGACACCCCGTGTCTGGTCGACGGCGGTGATCACAAGAGTTGCGCGCGATTGTTGGCCATGTTGGTTTCGGTCTCGTCTGGGACTAAAATCTGACCTATCTGGTCAGAAGAGAGGGTTCCGTATGCGTATTTGGCAAATGCAGGAGGCCAAGGCCCGTCTCTCCGAGGTGGTCAAGGGTGCCGAGCGCGAGGGCCCGCAGGAGATCACGCTGCACGGGCGGTCGATCGCGGTGGTGCTCTCCCGCGCGGAGTACGACCGGCTCGCCGGTACCGGAGAGTCGCTGGTCGACTTCATACGCCGCTCACCGCTCTACGGCCAAGAGGACATCGACTTTCCCAGGGACAAAAGCCTCACGCGCGAGGTGGTGCTCTGAGCTACCTCATCGACACCAACGTCATTTCCGAGCTGCGTCGCCGCGAGCCCAATCCCCACGTGGCCGCGTGGTTTGCCCAGCGGCCTGCGACCGTGCTCTTTATCAGCGTGCTGACCCTGGGCGAGATCCGCAAGGGCATCGAGGTCTTGGCCGACGGTGAGCGCCGACTGAAGCTGCTGGATTGGCTGGAAGTGGAGGTGCCGGCGTTTTTTGCCGGCCGCATCCTGCCCGTGGACGCGCTCGTGGCGGAC
>JBAPTW010000197.1:0-9626 GCA_049282355.1 Gammaproteobacteria bacterium
ACGGCATCGCCGCCTCTGTGCTCGGGCGACTCGGCCATTTGCTCGGAGAGGTGCGCTATTTGGAAGCCGCCGAGCGCACCCTGCGGGCGGGCTGGAATGCCGTGAGTGAGTATCCCCATGCCCACACGGCCATGCTGCTTGCACTGGAGGAGTACCTCTATCCGCCCCAGACTATCATTTTGCGCGGCGATCCGCCGACGCTCGAATCCTGGCAAGGCCGCTGTCAGCGGGCCTATGCACCGCGCCGGCTCACTTTCGCCATTCCGAGCGACGCCGATCCGCTACCGGGCTTGCTGGCCGAACGCGCGCCCCGCCCAGAAACCGTGGCTTACGTGTGCCAGGGACATCAATGCCGCGCCCCGATCAGCGATTTCAACGAACTCGAGACGGCGCTGGCCAGCACCGAAGCACTGCGGGCATAAGCTAATAGGGAGGCGCGCGCAGAGTTGAAGCGCCTGTTTCTGGAGTTGAACCCACCCCAGGTGGAGACGGAAATCGTCAACGAACTGAAGAAATCTGTGAAGGGGTAATGCACAAGAACGGTCAAGATCATTGCGGTTGTTTGAAACATTAAGGGAGCTAGGGCGTGTTTTCCCGTCTTTGTGATGAACGAGCAAATATGGTGGGGATCGAGTGGAGGTGGGTGTGGCACACCAACTGAGCATTGAATACGGTGATGAAGTTCTTCTTGCCACTGGGATGCCGAAGGCGGAATTCGATAGGGAGGCCAAGTTCCTCCTGGCGGCAAAGCTGTATGAGCTCGGCAAGCTGAGCTCGGGCCAAGCAGCAAGGCTGTGCGGTAAGGGACGTGTGGACTTCCTTCTCTCCTTGCCTCGAGTGGGCGTCTCAGTTACCAATTTGCGCCCGGAAGATGCCGAAGTGGAATTAGATTTTCTTCGAAATGGCTAAAGCCCTCGTGATCAATACCGGCCCATTGATCGCCTTTGAGCGGATGGGATGCCTTGACCAGATAGGTCGTTTGCCGTTTGATTTCGTATGCCCCGAAGAGGTTCGACGCGAGCTGAATGAAGGAGAAGCCTGCGGGCATCCACGAATTTCTCCTTCATGGCTCACTGTACGTTCATTGTCATCGCCACCTACCCCGTTCGGGCTCGTAGAGCTCGACTTAGGGGAAACGGCAGTTATTCAACTCGCGCTGGAAATCGCAGGCGCACGCGTCGCGATTGACGAGTGGAAGGGGCGACGCATGGCCCTGGCAGTGGGACTGCGCGTGACGGGATCCCTCGGACTCTTGGGCAAGGCCAAGCAGCTTGGATCAATATCACAGGCCCGCCCGTTTATCGAGCGCGCCATCGAGGCGGGTATCCGCTATCACCCCGTTGTGGTCTCTGCAGTGCTCGAGGAGCTGGGGGAGGCGTAAGGACGCGATGGTCCTCGATACCCTCGTGAGTCAACTTAACTAGCGCTTCCATCATGAGAAGCGGGCGCAGGTGTGTTTTTGGTTCGACGAGCGGCAGGAGTTCGTGCGCCTGCTGGATGCACTGGATGTGCATTTGGCATCGATGACTTATCCGCCGTTTCGACTCCTGCGCTATGGCACCGAGAACCGCGGTAGCAATTCGCTGCTGGCCGAACGTGCGCCGCGCCAAGAAGCGGTGGCTTACGTGTGCCAGGGGCATCAATGCCGCGCCCCGATCAGCGATCTCGGCGAGCTCGAAACAGCGCTGGCAAGCACCGAACACAGCCGACCGTAGCTAAGACGAGCAATTGCGCGGGCGCGTGCTGGCCCATCCCTGACGGTCAGAACCCGAGTCGAAGTCTGGCGTGCAGGTTACGAGAGGGCAACGAGCCTGGGTATATGGCGCGAGCGATGTGGCCGGCGCCGGTCTGCCGGTATCTGGTCCCAAGTGCGGTCGTCCAGGAGCCGACCCTCTTCTTGTTTTTGCCGCTCCACTGCTTGAAGAAAAACGGCACGCGTGCACGCTGGCACTGATCGCGGAGAGCAAACACCCAGGTTGGGTCCATCGACCGCGCACAGCGCCCAGACTCCCCGCCTGGTTCACGCGTTCGTTCACCGCATCGCACAGCAAATACGGATACACCACGTGCGCTTTGTCGTGGCGGCGGGTATTGGGCTTCGGGCCAGTGGCTCGATCATGTCCGTTCTCACCGTCACAGGTAAGGTTTGAACTTTTTTTCAGCCCGTTCAATTCCATTTGCAGCCGCTCAATTTGCTCGTACATCGCCTGTTCCCCGGCACCGTTCTCTCGTGCCTTTCGGCCTCGTTTTTTTGCGAACGCCTCAACCAACGCCGCTTACGCTTCTTGTTTCCAGGAGCTCACTTGGTTCGGATAAACACCGCACTCGCTGGCAATCGGGGCTTGCGTCTTCTCTCCCTTCAAGGCTTCCAAGGCGCCCGCCGCCTTCAACTGGGCCGTGATAGTCTTCCTCATGCCGTTGCCCTTCCAACTCTTGCCACGGATCAAATGATCACCTTAATTCGTGGTTCGGTTTTCAGGGACCACTATAGCGTCGGACTGGTTCGCGTATCCGCGCAACAGCTGCGCCGCTTCTGGGACCGAGCCCCCATCGACGTCGACATGCTTGTTGGCGGCGCGCATGGCATCACCGCCAATGGTATCCCGGAGCGGCTCGAGTACGCGAACCAGCTTGGGCATTTTCGCTGTTGCATGCCGTCCGATCAGGAGCAGGGCATCATACGGTGGGAAGGCACCTCGAGTGTCCTCTAGCAGAGTCAGATCGAATGCCGGGATGCGCCCATCGGTCGAGAATGCCGTAATCACATCCACCTCGTCCGTTGCCACAGCGGCGTACATGAGGGTGCTATCCATCATGACCAGCTCTCGGAAGTTCAGCCCATACTTCGACTCGATCTCGCTCCACTCCGGCCGACTGAAGAACTCGTAGTCGCCGCCGAGTCTCAGCTCTGGCGCAAGTTCGAAGAGCTCATCGATGGTGTGAATACTCATCGCTTGCGCACGCTCGCGCCTCATAGCCAGCGCGTAGGTGTTCTCGAAACCGAGTCGCACGGCATGCTCGATACCATGCTCTTCCTTTAACCACGTTTTAACCTCATCAAACACGGCCTCCGGGGCGGGGGTTTCCTCGCGCTTCATGTAGTTGGACCAGATCGTTCCCGTGTAGTCGACATAGCAGTCGATCCGGCCCGCTATCAGTGCATCGAACGCTACGGTAGAACCGAGGCTCTCCAGCGTCTGAGCCCGGAAACCAGCGGCTTGCAATCGATCGGCAATCAATTGGGCGAGGATGTATTGCTCGGTGAATGTCTTAGTACCCACGACCACCACTGAGGATTGCGTCTCCGTCCGGGCCGCGGACAACCAGATAGGGGACAACCCGACAACCAGCACCGCCAGCATCGCGCACGACACGATAGCGATCAGCGCTCGGTTTCGCCGCAAGGCCGCAATCTCCATCACCCGGATGAGTCCGTCCAAGACGAGCGCCAGCGAAGCGGCTGCCACGCAACCCACCAGCACGGCCGTGTAGTTCTGCGTCTGTAATCCGCTGAAGATATAGTTTCCAAGGCTAGTGGCGCCCACCGGCGTCGAGAGCGTTGCAATGCCCACGACCCAAACCGTGGCCGTACGGATGCCGGCAATGATGACCGGCATCGCCAGGGGAAGCTGCAGCTTCAACAACACCTGGTTGGCTGTCATGCCGAGCCCACGACCGGCCTCGATAAGATTGGGGTCCACCTCCTGGATGCCGGTGACGGTGTTTCGAATGACCGGCAGCATACTATAGAGAATCAAGGCAAGGACGGCTGGCACGAAACCGATTTCGCGAAGCAGCGGCACCATCAGAGCAAGCAATGCGAGACTTGGTATTGTTTGAATGGCGCTAGCGACCATCAGCACGGGTGCTTGCAGCGCCCGTGCCCGGGTCACAACCACCGCCAGCGGTAGGCTGATCCCGATCCCAACAGCAAGCGCTGTGACGGTGAGCAGCAGGTGTCGGCTTAGATAATCTGGAAGCAGGTCCAGTTGTTGGGTGAGCGCCTCACTCATCGTGTGGCGTTTGCCATCTGTTCGACTTGGTCGGCCTGTTTCTTCGGCATTTCCATCAAAGCTCTGACATACGCGTGCGGCGGATCGGACATCAGCTTGGTTGGCGTCCCATAGCCAAGCACCCGCCCCTCCTTCATGACCGCAATACAGTCGGCCAGCAGGAGCGCTTCGGTCATGTCGTGAGTCACGAGCACGATGGTTAAGCCAAGCGATGTCTGCAGCTCCTTGAGCTGCTCCCGAAGCTCATTTCGCGTAATGGGATCAAGCGCGCCAAAGGGCTCGTCCATGAGTAGGACTTTGGGCTGGGCGGCCAACGCCCGGGCAACGCCAACGCGCTGTTGCTGCCCGCCAGATAACGCAGCCGGATACCGCTTAGCGTACGCCACCGGTGGCAATCCCACCCTGTCGAGCAGCCCGTTAACCCGCGTTTCGATGTCCGCCGATGACCACCCCAACAGCTTGGGAACCGTGGCGACGTTCTCCGCCACCGTCAGATGCGGGAACAGCCCAATACCTTGAAACACGTAGCCGATTCGCCGCCGTAGCTGCACCGGATTGACGCTATGGATGTCCTCTCCGCCGACCGTGATGCGTCCAGCAGAAAGCTCTATCAGGCGATTTATCATCTTCAGCGTGGTTGTTTTTCCACACCCCGATTCACCCAGCAGCACGACAAGCGAGCGCTCCTCGATCGTCAGATCGACATCGCGCACCGCGTACGTCACGCCGTGGTCGTAGGACTTGGAAACGGCTTCAAGCGTAATCACAATGCTTGACGCGATCGGTAAGAACTCGCCAGCGGGCGACCCAACGCGCCGCTGAACGCCGAAGCTTTCGGCAGAATAACAAACGGAAAACGTGCCTCCCGTTCCCGCGCGCTCGCGATTGCTGCCGCTGATACACTAAGGCGATCGGCCATGGTGGACACGGCCTTCGCGAGGAACACGGTGATCCCATGTCCTTCATCAAATTGAGTCTTGCCGTGCCAAGCCATGCTTTTTGGAAGCAGCCCCCTCGAACGCGAGTCGTGGTCTCCACCTCTCCATGAGTAACGTTTTATACCGCTTCAACTTTGGCGCAATCCGCCCGGCCGGCGGGAATACGTCCACCTCCAAGAAAGGCCCCCGTTCCTCGATCGAATGAGCCAGGGTCATTCGATCGACCCGCTGAAAGTTCATGTTGTGAAGCTTGGGAACGCTGTCGAGCAACGCTTCGTGCAACGGCTCCAGGCGGGAGAAGCCGCTATGATGGGTGCATTCGGAAAACAGCTCGTCTGCTTCTTCACCTGCCAACGCGCCTTTCATAGGCTCAGAGACCAAACGCGATGCGAAGGTTCACTTGCGTTCGGTTTTTGCCGGCACGGCATCCAGGATATTCAGACCGAGCGCGGTGGACAGCACCTCAAAGGCCTTGACGCCCCGCACGCTGTTGCCGTGCGCATCCAGCGCCGACGGCGCCGTTGTCGCGACGGTGGTCACCAACGCCATGATCTGCAACCACCCGCAACTCCGACGCCGGCTGGGAGTGGGCGCACGACTTTGGCTCGGGCAGCGACAGCGAGACCATCCTGCCCCTGTTCGAGGAGCAGGGCTTCTTCGTACAATGAACGTGGCAAACGAGATTTCGATATTATTGTAGAGCGCCGATCGTTAGATCACCTTTGAGCAGAAGAATCGGGGAGGACTGCGAGTGATAAGAAGGCACCGAATTCAGTTTCCATCTCAAGACGTTCGGGAGCTTCGTCAAGACGAAGTGTACTTCTACCTGTGGGATGGAGGCGTGAAGGAAAAGATCCATCTCCACGACTACAGGCGCATCTACGAGGTTCCTGACCTCTATGAACAGGTTGTCTACGAGCGCCTGAAGTGCCAATCTCCATCGACGGTCTCGAACGTGCTACAGTCCTGCGTGTCTCAATCCGACCAACCGCTCAGCGAGCTGCGGGTGCTGGACCTCGGCGCAGGAAACGGGATAGTTGGGCAAGAGCTAAAGAAACATGGCGTCTCAAGGTTAGTCGGGGTCGACATCATCCCGGAGGCGCAAGTCGCCACTGAACGGGATCGGCCAGGCGTCTATGACGCGTTTTATGTCATGGACTTTTGCGATCTGGCGAACGATGAGCGGGCCGAGCTCAACTCATGGTCGCTCGACTGCCTGATCTCGGCAGCAGCGCTGGGCTTCGGGGACGTTCCTCCCAAGGCCTTCTTGGAAGCTTTCAACATGATCGGCGAGAATGGCTGGGTCGCCTTCAACATCAAGGAAACCTTCCTTGATCGACATATTGACTGGGGCTTTTCTCAACTCATCCGTGAGCTGATCTTCTCGGAATACCTCGACCTCTATCAACTTCAACGGTATCGGCATCGCCTCTCGATCGAAGGCGAGCCTCTGTACTACTTCGCTCTGAGCGGGAAAAAGAAGGTCAACGTCCCAGCCTTGTTCATAGACTCGCTCGACCTGTCAGCCAAATAGATGCTTCAGCCGACTTCGATAGCGCCCAGTGCTCGATCCGGCTGTAGCGTCGCTAGCACTTAAACAGACCAAAGAGAGGGAGCTTCATCGAGTGTATTGTCTACTTCTACCCTTCGGGCGCAGCGAAGGCGTAGGTCCTGGCCAAGCCATCGATGGTCATATTGTCGGCGATGGCGTCGTGGGGAATCAGCAGGTAACGCCACGGCTTGCCGCCGTTCTGGCGCTCGTGTCCGCTTGCGTGCCTACACCACGTCGCAGCGGCGCGCACCTTGGCGAGCACCACGTGGTCCTGCATCTGGTCGGCGCGCTTGGGTTCGCAGAGGAGCTTCTCCGTCTTGGTCTCGACGACGAAGTCGGGCTCGTAGTCGTTGTCGCCAGTGTAGCGGAGCTGGAAGACGCCCTTGCCGGGTTTGAACCACTTGATGACACTCGAGTCCTTCTCCAGCACCACAGCGAACCGGCGCTCAGGATCGGAATCGAACTTTTGCGTCGGATAGAGGCATTTCTTAAAGCCGCCGAAAAGCATCTTGCGGATGTCCGCCTTGTTGCCAATCGGCATATCGTACGGCCTCACCGCCTCATCCGCAGACGCAGCAAACGCCTGGGGACGAACCTCGGAGAAGCCGTGGCTCACGACCGCCTCGTAAGACGAGGCTTCCTCCCAGGTGTGTTGTTGCATCTGGGTGTGTACGAGGTTCGAGATCTGCCGCTGGTGGAACAACAGCACGTTCCGAACCTCCTCATCGTCTTTCAGATAGCTGCGCAGGTGAACGATCACCTGCCCCGCAAGGTTGTAGAGGACCTCAGCCTGCTCGTCATAACTGACATCATCGAAATCGATGAGGCCGCGTACGACGTAGTCTTCGAGCCGCTCCTCCTCGTAGGCCCCCTCGAGCGCACCAATCACCTCCCGGGTGTCGTTCGTCAGGTGCTGCACCAGGATCTCCCTCGATACCGGCTGCAGCCGGAACGATGATAGGTCAAGCGAGAACTCATTGAATCCCGCGCGCACGACTCCCTTGGGAAGCACGACGACCCGAGGGATGGCAATGGTATGGGTAACGTAGATGGCCGTCGCTTCACGGACCATGCTGACGAGAGCCTTCTCGTCGATCTTCGGGTACATCGTGAGCTGGCCGGAGTTCAGCTTGTCGGTCACCTCGGCGAGGATCTGTTTCTGAACCTCCTCGGTCTGCAGCGCCTTAGCCCGTAGGTTGGGGTGAGGAACGAACCCCAACAATTACGGAGCCTAGTGGCACCCGGATGCTTTCAAGGTTGGTGGCGATGGTCTTGGGTTTCGCATGTTGGGGTTCGCAAGCTCACCCCAACCTACAGGATGCAGTTTATTCAACGGTTTTGTGCGATATGGTGATGGGGATTACGAACAATGCGGTATCGCCGGGCAGATGTCACGGGTGGGACCTATTTCTTCGCCGTCAATCTGGCCGAACGGGAACGAAGGTTACTGGTGGATCACATCAATGTTTTAGTGCGCCACGAGGCGCCTGTTCACTAGTGGCTGCGAGTGCCACCGAGAAAGTGTTGACCCAGCACATCTCGTACCGAGTCTTGGGCCGATGTCGGTAACGGCATGGGTTAAGCGTAGACAGGGATGCTGTAGGCCGTAAGCCTTCGGGTTGAAGTGATAGAGCCCCGTTAATGATCATTTTGGGAGGGTCGATGAGGTTAAGACCTCAGAAGACACCATCACCGCCATCGATACGGGCAGAGGGCAGGTGGCCTCCTCGGGGTCGGAGAGCACGGCATGGAGCAAAAGCGAGCAGGTGAACGTGGGAGGTCCTGGCCGTTCTTCCAGGACGGGAAGTATCGATGAACAAGTGTAACAGCGAGGACACCGAGACGATGGTCAGGAAGTCAGAAGGGGCATAGTACCGGGGAGGCAGGGTAACGCCTGCGGAGGGAAGGCCCCTGGGTGAAATCGACCTTGGAGGGGAAACGTGCTGGGTTCAGCAGAAACCTGTCTAGACACGGACACGAAACTGAAGAGGATAGCGTGGCTTTCCGCGAACGACCCGCACAAGCGTTTCGACAGCTTGATGCATCACTTTAACGAAGCGTCGTTAGCGGCGTGCTTTCACGAGCTGGACGGGACTAAAGCCGTGGGCATCGATGAGGTGACGAAAGCGCAATACGGAGAACATCTAGACGCCAACCTTCAGGACCTGGTGGCACGGATGAAGCGTATGGCCTATCGGCCGCAGCCGATACGCCAAGCGCTAATCCCCAAGGAAGGCCAAGCGGGAGCGACACGGCCGCTGGGGATCAGTGCACTGGAGGATAAAATCGTCCAGAAAATGATGCAAAAAGTGCTGGAGAGTATCTACGAGCCGCTGTTCTTGGACTGCTCCTACGGGTTCAGGCCAGGGCGCGGCTGCCATGATGCGATCAAGGCGCTGAATCAGCATCTCTTTCACCATGACGTGGAGATTGTCATCGACGTTGATCTGGCGAATTTCTTCGGCACGATCGATCAGCAACTGTTGGTTGACATGCTTCGCGAGAAGATCGCCGATGAGCGACTGATCCGCTACCTCATCCGGATGTTCAAAGCTGGGGTGCTGGCGGACGGCGAACTGAAGCTCAGCGACGAAGGGGTCGTACAGGGGAGTATTTGTAGCCCCGTGCTCGCCAATGTGTTTGCCCATTATGTCATCGATACCTGGTTTGAAGACACGGTCAAGTACCATTGCAAAGGCCGTGTGGCGCTGTACCGGTACGCGGACGACGCGGTCATCTGTTGTCAGTACGCGCAGGATGCCATCCGCATCAAGGAGGCACTCGGGAAGCGCTTAGCCAAGTATCATCTACAACTCAACGAGCAGAAAACGCGGCTGGTAGCCTTTTCCAAGCAGAGCCAGCGGCGAAGTCACCCGCAAGGGGCGTTCGACTTTCTCGGCTTCGTGCGACACGTAAGGTGTATACGTGGCTGTTATGCCTGACGGATCGGGACATAACCTGGTGTTCTGCTACCAGTACCCTACCAGGACATGCGGCTAGAGTAATCTAGCGGTGTGAAGCTCCTGGGACAATGTAGCCTCGTTCTTCGGAATGGCAATTCAAACCGCGAGGGGCGATTGCGACTGCCAGCATCAAGGCGGTACGGGCGCTAGGGTTGGATGG
>JBAPTW010000198.1:0-11775 GCA_049282355.1 Gammaproteobacteria bacterium
TGCACTCGGCGCACCACGGAATCAGCCTGGATGGTTGGCAGCTGGCCATGGTGGAAGGAGTCGTTCAGGCCAAGGAGCTCATTGCACGAGAAAATTTCTGTGTTGGCCTCATTGGCTTCGACTGCCATGGGGAATGCCTGCCAGACAATGATCTAGCTGATCTCCTGTCCCAGCCTAGGATGCATTGGATCGCGTTGATCTCGAAGGATCTGCTGGCGGATGCCAACATGGCAAGCCGACTGGGACGGATCATCACGACGCATTGCTTTGACTTTCATACCTTGCCGGTGGACCGCACGCGTCTAACCGCAGCGCTAGGTCACGCCTACGGCATGGCGCAGCTAGCAGCTTCCAGTTGTTACTCACCTCTTGAGCATGTTGGCGCGCTTGGCATGATAGGCCGCAGTACGGTCATGCGAGACCTTTTTGCGGACATCCCCCGGATAGCCGGCGCCGATGCGCCGGTGCTCATCACCGGGGAAAGTGGAACGGGTAAAGAGCTCAGCGCCTTAGCAATACACAAAATGAGCCGCCGCCGCGAGGGCCCCTTCATGGCCGTCAATTGCGCTGCACTGCCGGGAGGGCTCATTCAATCGGAGCTATTTGGACACGAGCGCGGAGCCTTCACCGGGGCATTCCAACGCCAGCTCGGGCGAATCGAGCTGGCGGCAGGAGGAACGCTGTTCTTGGATGAGATCGGCGATCTCTCACCGGAACTGCAGGTTAATCTGTTGCGCTTTCTGCAAGAAAAAACCTTCCGTCGGCTCGGAGGCCTGGAAGAACTGTCTGCCGACTTGCGTGTCATCGCCGCTACCCACGCTGATCTCGAGCAGCGCATTCAGGAGGGAAAGTTTCGTGAAGATCTGTACTACAGGTTAGATGTGCTACGCCTGCAAACGCCTCCGCTACGCGCTCGGCACGGCGACATCGAACTGCTCGCCCGCTTTTTCTTACAACAGTTGGCGAGCGAAACCGGCCAGCGAGCTCACGAATTGACTGACCAAGCGCTCCGGGTCATGAACCGTTACCACTGGCCCGGCAATGTACGGGAGCTAATGAACCGTTTGCATAGAGCGGTGGTGATGTGCGACGCGAACGCGATAACACCAAGCCACCTCAGCCTGCAACACCTCTTGCCATACGCTTCACACCAAACGCTCCACGAGGCGCGCTCAGCCGCCGAGCAGGTAACCATCCAGAAGGCCCTGCACGAATTCAACCACAACGTGTCACAAGCGGCTCGTTCCCTGGGGATCTCCCGCCGTGCTCTCTATCGGCTGATTAAGAAACATGAAGTGCGCCTATCGGCTTGAATGAGCTGCATAAAATCTCTCTTGCGGATGCGAGCAGGCGGTAATACGATGCTGTCGTGCAAGTGCATTGACCCTATTGACTGTGCGTTACTGGCACAGAGGTAGAAAGTATAACCAACTAATTTCTTGGATTTCTTTCTGGAAGCCCGTGCTGGCGGGGACAGAAACGGCACAACATTAGCGAAGCGCTCGAGACATTATCAAGAAAACCTTAAACGGAACATAAACTTATACATTGGCCTGCTATTTGCCGAAACTATTAACAGACTAGTCCTCGTTGATTATTTCATCGATCCCAAAAAAGCACAGGAGGTACACCCGGTGGACATCATCAAAGACGCGCCGCGCAAAGAGATCGACCCTGTGGGAAAGTGGGTAACCAGAGTATTCTTCATGCTACTTTGGAGCGCACTCCTCTACCCACTGTGGAAACTCGTAGCACCCGCCTGATGGCAAGGCTTCGCTCGAGTCTTCGTCAAAACCTTCAATGCACAAGGCCCCCCACCCACGGAGCAGTCACTCTTGGTGGAGGTAAGGAGGGGGCGCCCATTCACGTTGCTGCCGCTCCGCCTGCTGGTAGGCGAGGGCAGCTTCTTTTTTCGCCTGATTCGCTAACGCCAGCGCTTCTGCGTTGTCCCCTTGCGCAAGTGCTGCTTCGGCTTTGGCAATCAGCTCGTCGGTGGTCATCCATCCTCCCTGTAGGGAGTCCGCTTTTTGCTGAAGAACCTCAGCCTCTTCGATAGCTTCCTGGGCGCTCGGGTCGGCAGCGGCTTGGTAGCAAGACAGCGTGCCTAACATAGCGATGGCAGCGAAAAATCGTTTCATAGGGTTTTCCTCATCCGGCGAACATACCGGCTGCTGTTCTTGTCATCATGCAGGTGCCAATTGCGCGCGTGCTAATCCAGGATTCCCTTCGACATGCTTGAGTTTCGGTACGTTAGGCGCCTTGGCCTTGATCGTCTTTATGTGACGCAGGTGCTCGGCGACCACATTCCATACCGGAGTCCCCTCAATGGGCTCGGCAACACTTGCCCAACCGGCGACGCGATACTTCTTATTAGCGCCTAGCGGTTTGCCCTTCAACTCCAGATCTCCAATCCGGTGCCCCATCTCGGCTGTCGGGTCAAGGCTATATCTGAGGCCTCCCACCCGTACCATGTCACCCCCTTGCTGGTAGTAGGGATCACGGTTGAAAATATTGTCGGCGACATCCTCCAGTACGTGCTTGATTTGCTCGCCGGTAAGGTCGCGCAGCGTGACCGTCGGGTAAGTGAGCGCCGTGAGACTCATCACGTGCTCAAAGGTCACGGGCTCGCCAGGAAGCACAGACACACCCCAGCGCACGCCCGGCGAGAGCGAGATCTCCGCCCCCTGAACCTCAATAAGGGCATCGAGGATGACCTGATCGAAGGTGCCATTGAAATTGCCGCGTCGATACAGTACGCCTTCGGTCAAGGCCAGCTGCTCTTCGAGCTTGTCCCTAAACGGCGCACGAACCTGATCGATGTGAGCGCTCATTTGGGCGTCCGGCGGCAACAGATTGGCGAATATCGGCAACAGCTTGTATTGGTATCCCCTCACCTTGCCGTTCTTCACATCTAGGTCCAGCACCGATAGGAACTTGCCGTGGGAACCGGAATTGATGACCAGAGTTTTGCCGCCGCGGTTGCTGACCTCCACCGGTGCCGGCACGCCGTCGTGGGTATGACCGCCCATGATGGCATCGATGCCCGTTACCCGGCTTGCCATCTTCAGATCCACATCCATGCCGTTGTGGGAGAGCACAATCACCACCTGCGCCCCCTCCGCCCGCGCTTTATCGACCATCTCCTGCATAGCATCGTCCTTGATGCCAAAGCTCCAGTCGGGAATCAGATACCGCGGATTGGCAATCGGTGTATAGGGAAACGCCTGGCCGATCACGGCCACAGGTATCTTGTTCACCTCCTTCATCACGTAGGGTTGAAACACGCGCTCGCCCCACTCCACGTCGTGAACGTTCTGGGCGACAAAGTCAATCTTCTGACCCCAAGGATTTTTGCCGGCAAAGTCCTTCTCGACCACCTCCTGTACCCGATCCTGCCCGAAGACAAACTCCCAGTGCCCCGTCATCACATCGACCCCAAGCAGCAGATCGGCATCCACCATATCCTGGGCATTGGTCCACAGCGCCGTTGCTCCACCTCCTGCCCACGTGTCCCCACCATCCAGCAATAGGGCACCGGGACGCTGCTCTCTTAGCTTCTTCACCAGCGTCGACAGATGGGCAAAGCCGCCGACCTTACCGAATTTATGGGCAAGATCGACGAAGTCGAGATGGGTGTAGGCGTGAGCCCATGGCGTACCCGCCTGCAGGTGATAATGATCCAAGAGATACTTGCCAACGAGATGGGGAGGCTGGCCCTTCATGTCGCCCACACCCACGTTAATACTTGGCTCACGGTACCACACCGGAAGCAGCTGGCCATGGCAATCGGTAAAGTGAAGCAACGACACGTTACCAAAACGTGGTACGTCGTAGAGATCGTCGCCGCCTTTGGCGGCCACTCCTCGGCTTGCCGTTAAGCTCAGTCCAGCAGCACTTGCCGCCGTCAACAGTTGTAAGAACTCTCTCCGGCTCAAGCTCATGGTGAATACCTCCCCGATCAGTCGCTTGAAAACTTAGAATCGGTTATTCGGCGCACTCAGGGGAATGGCGTTACTTAACCGCCGATGAAAATACTCCAGATTGGCCATATCCTCGCCGCCCGGCTTGAGGGGTTTGGCGCCGATGTTTTCCATGCAGCCTTTGAAGCGGCGTTGGATTGAACCCATCTCACCCCACTTGGAACGGTAGGCTGGGAAGTTGGCTGCCTGGCCGATGGCGGGGCTCAATTCATTGCCTCGGATTTTCCCCCCTGCCGCCTCCCAATGGCAGTGATAGCAGGCGAAGGCGCGCGGGCCGTGGCGGGTGAAATAAATGCGCTTACCCTCCTCGTAGGCGGCAAGCGCCCGAGGATCGTCAGGTACCGTAATGTCGATCGGCTTGCCCCGAGAGGTCTCGGCCATATAGGCTTCGATATAAACGAGTGGTCCTTTCACCATATCAAGCGGCTCTTCGCCGTTCTTGACTCGGCAATCATTGATGGCCATACCGAGAGTCATGACTTTGCCCCTCTCGGGATCAAAGCGGGGGTAGGTTTGAGCGATGCCGATCCCGCCGTTCTCGAAGCAACTCGCATAGCTGTTACCGTTCTTGAAAGGGGTTTCAAACAATTCCTGGCCTTCCTCCACCGCCATCTCATAGGGCGGAAACTCCATGATAGCCTCCCACTGTGCTCGCTTATCCTCATTGAAGTTGTACATGCCTTGGGTATAGTCTTCGGGCGTAAACTCGGGAAAGCGCTGCTCAAAGTAGGCTTGATAGATCTTCAAATCCTCTGTAGGACCCGCCGCCACAGAGCCCATTGCCAGACCGAAACCAGCAAACAGTGCAACAGCAAGAACTTCTCTTTTCATGGAATTCACCTCCTCCTTCTGCCCCGAAGGGCCTCGCTGCCCATCGGAGGCGGCTTCAAAAATGGCGCGAGCGCCGGAGTCGCAATGCGGCTAGGACGAGCGCAGTAGTTCTTAAACAGCTTTCTTAGAGCGTGTATAGGAATGCAATGATGTGCTCGATGTCTTGCTCACTAACAAGCCCGTTGCGCCCGAACGGCGGCATCATGGTGTAAGGCTTACTCGCTTTTTGGGCGTCGTAGATGAGCGCCTGCAGCTTTGCTGGGTCCGGGAAGCGTGCCTTCATTGCCAGCAGCGGTGGACCTACCGTGCCGGCCTGATCGGCTCCCTTGAATTGATGACACGCCTGACAAAGCTCGATGGCCTTGGCCTTACCTTGCTCCACTGCTGTCTTGGATCCGTCTCCCGTCGCGGCAACCGATGCTCCTCCCTCTTCTTGGGCAACCAGAGGTAAAGACATTACTTGCAGGACGGTAAAAACGGTGGCCAAAGCCCCGTTTTTTGAGAACATCGGATACTGCATCGATTTTCTCCTTCGCCTCATTGAGCTGCTGCTTGCATTCATGGGCGGCCTGTGTAGCGCCTCCCAAGGTATGCTCGCCGTCCGCCTTCATAGATTTCCGTCACCTTTATTGAGGCTTCTCATTCTAGAATCGTGGTCCAAAATGCCGCTGGATTTCCGACGCGTGTTTCTGAGGGGTGAAGAAACCCCAGTGGGCAACCCGAAAGCAAGGCGCACGGCGCAGCGACACGACCTATCCGCTTAAGGCGCGGGGAGCGAGTACCATCCAATGCCGCTACGGCACGCGCAGCAATTTCTAAAACGGCTTCTAAGGGCGATTGTTCTCTGCCGTATCAGCCCTACCGATTTAGGTCATGGCCGTTAAGTATACCTCCGATAAAATGCCAATGATCCAACGCGATGACCAAAACATGTAAAATTTGCCGGCGAATTGATCATTCGCGCCGAAGCTTGGGAATAGCCAGGCAATGAAGACGGGATTAGCGACACTATCTTTGGCTCAGATGACTTTGAATCGATACAGGCGGACAACGGTCGTGGCCATGTTGCGACACCTCCTCGCGGCTATCATCATACTTAGCGCTCCGTTGACAATTGCTGCCACTTTGCAGACAGACGACGAGTTCGAGCTGCTATTTGACGATGAGCCGCGAGAGCGGGACGTAGCCTATCCTGATTGGTTTAAGCTGAGCTTCCTCGACCTGGGCGTTGACGTTCGGGAAGCGGTGGCCACCGGAAAACGCGGCTTGATGGTTTATTTCGGCCAAGCCCACTGCGCCTACTGTGAGGCATTGCTCGAGATCAATTTCAAGGATCCCGAAATTGTCGCCTACACTCGAAAGCACTTCGATGTCGTGCCCATCGATATTTGGGGAGATAAAGTGGTCATTACCACCAGCGGCAAGGTGCTGACCGAAAAAGCATTTGCATTGGAAGAGAAGACTAACTTCACGCCCACCATCCTCTTTTATGACACGGACGGCGATGAGGTTTTCCGGCTCCGGGGTTATTATCCGCCCTACAAGTTCCGAGCCGCCCTAGAGTATGTAGCAGATCGGCACTATCATCGGAGCAGCTTTCGCGATTATCTCGCCCGCGGTGAAGCGGCATTGACCTTCGAGGGTGAGCTTTCCGAAGAGGACTTCCTCATCCCACCGCCCTATGCCCTCGATCGCACCCGTTTCCTCGGCGAACAACCGCTGTTGGTGCTGTTCGAGCAAGGGGACTGCCACGGTTGTGACATCTTACACACGGAAGCCTTCAGCGATCCCGAGGTCCGCCAAACGCTGCGCTCATTCGAGAGCGTGCAGCTCGACATGTGGTCCGATACACCCGTCTTGACACCTGATGGCCGGCAGTTGTCAGCAAAAGACTGGGCAGCCGAGCTCGGCCTCTTCTACGCGCCATCACTGGTGTTCTTCGACGAGCAGGGTCGAGAGATCATTCGTATCGATTCGGTGGTTCGATTTCATCGTCTGGCGCGGGTACTGAAATATGTGACCAGCGGGGGCTATAAGAAACACCCCAATTTTCAACGCTGGCGCCATCAACACACCTCCCAAACGGCACCTTAGAAGCGTAGTGAGGCCATGGCGTGACTTGAAAATGGTACAAAGTACCGGCAGAGCACGACGCGCGGTGGCGGAGCAAAAGGGCCGGGAGCCTTCTTGAACAGCCGCAAGCTGCCCCCGGAATTGGCGGTTAGCGCAGGAACGCCAACCACCATCGCATCCGAGAGTCCGCCGAGAAACGCAGCAAAATTGAGCTACTTGATGGTGGCTTCGCCCGAGCTGGTCTCACCCTTGTTATCGACCCAACTGATGGTCACGGTATCGCCCGGCTGACCGCCTTTAAAGTCAAACGACAAGTACGGGTTCTTCGACACGCTCGGCCCCCAGTAGGCCGTGAGCACCGTCTCCCCGCTGTGCTGAGCAGTGACCTCGGTAATATAATGCTCCGGTATCACTTGCCCGGTCTTCTTGTCCTTGCGATTGCCCGTCTCCATCGGGTGGCTCATCAGCGCCTTCACCAATGTCACATCACCCTTGTGCTGCGCACGAATCTTTATGTCTTTAGCTGCCATCGCGCTTACCTCTTTTCGTCGAATACGACCCTCGGCTCATCCACCACACCCACCAATGGTCACCTTCACATCCTTAGCCGCACTGTAGAGCTTGTCGCCCGACTCAACCACCGCCATGATCTTGGAGCTATCCGCCACCTTCACCCGTGTCGAAACCTTCCCCGCAAAACGATCCGTGAGCTGAAAATCCGCCGCCAACGGCCGACCATTCTTTTCAATCACGATCCCAATGGACTTCACATTGGGCAACGAGGTCGACACCTCTACCGGCACCACCGCGCCATTCTCGGCAATGTCCGGCGCCTTGAGCTTGATGTCCGCGCTTTCTGCCAACGCCTCACTCTCATACAATCCCTTGAGCGCATCCGACACACTCTTGGCCTGAAACGCCTGCTCCGGCCAGGCCGCCAATACCACCCGCGGGCGCAGCAAACCCGCACCCACCGCCACACTAATCACCCCACCCGCCAAAGTCGCCTTCAGCAGCAAACGCCTCTTTACATCACTCATCTTCTCTCCTCCAGCAATACCGTAAGTTAACCGCATGCGGCTACGCGCAGTGAACCTTTCTCCTGCGTTACCTTTCACCATGTCTCGGTCGAATCGCCGCTAATCCCTCAGTGGCGAGGCCGCATGTTACTCAGGGAAACAAAAATCGCAAGCATTACCGCAATCCGCAGGTGCGCATCGTTATTGCTAAAACTCGCCCTTTGCCGCCCCTGCCATCATGGCCTTTATCGTCTCGCGCACCTTGATGGCGCTCTCCTTCAGCTCCGGTGGCAAGGTCTTCCCGCCATAAATCATAAGATCCAAGTTCATCGAATAAAGCCACAGGCGTCCGGACTTATCCTCGACCAGCGCGATTCGGCACGGCATGAATCCGGTATAAGCATCGCGATAGTCAGCCATCATTTTTCCTACTCGAGCATCGCAAAAGGATAAGAAGTTGGTGTAACGATAGGGCTCACCTGTTACCGCCTCCACCTGTTTATAAAAGGGCGATTCCCCGACGAATAGAAAATTACGCTCCGTCGCAATACTTTTCAGCGATTCGATCACGTCTTCCGGTGTCAAACCTTCTTCGACCGGCTCAGACCACATCATCGCCACTCCTGGATCTTTTGTTTCGAGCAGTTTCTCCGCGAACTCGGTGTACACTCCAGCGAATTTCGGATCGAAGTCCGAAACCACCGGCCATGCCTTAAAAAACAGGTAACCTGCCGCAATCAAGAACAGCAAACCAACCAAGGCGAGGATATTTTTTATGAGTGCCATCCTTATTTTCTCCTAAGCGGACATAGAGATCATACGTCCAGACATCCTAGCAGACGCGGTCGCGTTCGCAACCACGTACCGTGCACTTGTCCCGAGCACAGACGCGCCAAAGAAACACGGCCCTAGACTCCATAGGATTTTGAGCCGCCGCGCAACACCACTAGGCCAAGCGCAGTAGGTTTTCCAACAGCTTCTTAGCCTAGGAGCTCGCTGAAGGGCAGGAAGGAAACATCATCACCCACGCCATAAAGTTTCCCCTCCGGGATCTCCACTAGACCGTCGGCCCAGACCGCCGAAGTGAGCACATCCGAGCCTTGCTTGGGGAATGCTTCCGCCCGCCATTCACCGTCCTCGTGCGGCACCAGCCGTGCCCGTAGATACTCTCGGCGAACGCCCGGCTTCTGCCAGGTAAATCCTGCTTTGACTCGAAACGAGCGCGGCATGACCTCTCCGGCTCCTTGACGGCGCAGCAGGAACGGCCGCACAAACAGGCAGAAGGTCACCAGCACGGACACGGGATTGCCGGGTAGCCCTAAGAAATCCGCATCGTAAACATGGCCGTAGGCCAGCGGCTTACCCGGTTTCACCGCAATCCGCCAGAGGTCCAGCCGCCCAAGGCGCGCCACGGCTTGTCTCATGTGATCCTCCTCCCCCACTGAAACGCCGCCACTGGTCACGATGACGTCCGCTCCCTCGGCGGCCCGCTGCAATGCCTCTTCGGTGGCGGCTAAATCATCGCCCACCGTACCGCGATCGCTTAGCTCGCAACCGAGCCGCGCCAGCAAGCCGAAGAGAAGGTAATGGTTTGAATTATAGATTTTACCCGACCCGAGAGGCTCTCCTGGGCGAATCAATTCGTCACCGCTGGAGAGGACTGCAATCCGCAAGCGCCGAAACACCGGCAGCGTTGCCAGCCCTACCGAAGCGGCAAGTCCCATTTCCTGGGGACGGATACAGGTGCCCGCCGACAGCACCTCCGTTCCTCGGACGATATCGTTTCCCTGAGGTCGTACGTTGTCACCCGATCTCACCGGCCCTTCGAAGCATACTAGGCGCCCCTCCACCCGGCAGCGCTCCTGCATGACCACCGCGTCCGCGCCCGCCGGCATCGGCGCACCGGTGAAGATGCGTGCCGCTTGCCCCGGATTGAGCACGCCGCCTTGCCTGCCAGCAGCAATACGCTGTGAAATGGCAAGTTGAGTCGTTCCGGTCGGCGCCACGTCCTCACTGCGCACCGCATAGCCATCCATGGCGCTGTTGTCATAGCCTGGCACATCGATGGGCGAGACCTGCGACGCTGCCAGAACGCGACCGAGCGATGCCGCGGTTTCCACAGTCTGCACCTCGGCAAGCGGGCGCGCGTTCGCCAGCAAAAAAGACTGCGCTTCCTCCACGCTGAGCATGTCGGGCTGAGAACAAAAGTCTATCGTTGGTGTCATGTCAATGACCGAGCGCTTTACGCATGATTGATTGCTTCGCAGATCAAGCCGCCCATTAACCGCGCGCATAGAGGTCACGGCCGGTATGAAATGCCCAATTTTCCGAGCCAACCAAAGCGCGCGGTGGCCTCGCTGAGGGTCGCCTTGATAACATAAGATAACGTCAACAAACGCATGCGTTGCCCGGAGCGAGAATGCCGCACGTTCCGACCGGTGTAAAGCTGAAACTCGAGGAGCATCCAGTGATCCCGGAAAACGGGCCCGCTCGTAGGCTTCGACGGAGCTCATTGACACTCACTCAACTCCGTTGATCATTTCCCAGCGAGCCTAGAGTATCGAGCTCCCTCAAACATTTAAACACGCAAGTGTGAACCACTCTCATCGGGAGGAAGTGCCATGGGCAAGTTCGCTTTGCTGGCCATTAGTTCGTCTCTGCTCTTGCTTAATCCCTCACTTGGGCTAGCGCAGGAAGAGACGCCGTCCGCGGAGCGGCTCGCGGAAGGAAAAAAGCGCTTCGAAGCCTACTGTGGAACCTGCCACAGTTTGGAGTTGCCCAAATCCCAGCGGCTCAATCGCGCCAATTGGGAGTGGGTCATGGATGACATGGTCAATCAATACGGCGCTACCTGGCTAACCGCCAAGGATCAAGAGCTGATCATCGACTATCTGGTCAGCGCCTATGGCCCGGATAGCTAGACCCCTTGCTTTGCGCGCGGTAGCGTAAAGTATCAAAATCGAGAAAGACGCCCCAAAATAACACCAAGTGAGAATGCCTTCATATCACAGGATGTCTATCACTGCAGCTCCTTTCACCGAATCGCAAGCAAATTTTAAGGAGACTCGAGTCGGCGTGCTGGTCACCAACCTTGGCACCCCCGAAGCGCCAACGCCGGCCGCCGTACGCCGTTATCTCGCCGAGTTTCTCTCCGACCGCCGCGTAGTGGACTTGCCGCCGGTACTGTGGCAGATCATCCTGCGCGGCATCATTTTGCGTGTGCGGCCACGCCGCTCCGCAGCCCTGTACCGCCGCGTATGGACCGATGAGGGCTCTCCGCTGCTGGTCATCTCACGCCGCCAGGCGCAGGCCCTACAAAAACTTCTGATGGGGAAATTTCCTGGTAATACACCCGTCGTTCTCGGCATGCGCTACGGTCGCCCGGCTATCCGTGAGGCTCTCGATAGTCTGCGAAGAAGCGGCGTTCGTCGGCTCGTGATCCTACCTCTTTATCCCCAATACTCGGCCACCACCACGGCCTCCACCTTCGATGCGGTGGCCGCAGCGCTCAAAACATGGCGAGTCATACCCGAGCTTCACTTCATCAGCGACTATCACGATCAGTGCCCGTATATCGATGCCCTCGCCGCCAGCATCCGCGATGGCTGGAAAACCCAGTCACCGGCCGACCGGTTACTGTTTTCCTTCCACGGTCTCCCGGAACGCTACGCCCGGGCGGGCGATCCCTACAAGACCCAATGCGAAACCACGGCTCGGCTCGTGGCAGACCGCCTGCAGTGGCCACCGCAGCGCTGGGCAGTTGCGTTTCAGTCCCGCATTGGTCGTGAACCTTGGCTTCGCCCCTACACCGATCAACTGCTCAGGAAATGGGGAAATACCGGAGTTGCCAGCGTCGAGGTCATCTGCCCGGG
>JBAPTW010000199.1:0-17499 GCA_049282355.1 Gammaproteobacteria bacterium
GCTAGAGGCCGGAGGTGAGCGAGATCGGGTATCGGCTGCATACTGAGGCTGTTTTCAGCCAAAAAGCCGCTTGGCATTTGCTGTCGTGATCTTACGCACGCAGTCTTCCGGGACGCCTTTCAGCACCGCTATGCAGCGCACCACATGGAAAAGGTTTGCGGGCTCGTTACGCACACCCGGCTCAGGCCCGAGCACGGGGCTATCGGATTCAAGGGCCAGCGCCTCAAGGGGCAAAAGCCTTACGAGCTTTTGCTTCTGGCTCGAGCGCACCACCGAGGGCGGGATGGAAAAAAGATAACCGTGCTGCTCGGCCGCTCGGGCGGCGTAGCTCGCTTTGCCGTCGAAGGCATGCATGAGCACGCGCTGTGCCCCGCAGGCAATGAGCAGATCAAGGGTGTGATAGCCGGCGGAACGAGAATGGACATTGAGAGGAAGGGCGAGCTGTCCGGCCAGCTCCGCCATAAACTCAAGACAGGCGCGCTGCCGTGCCCGCCGCTCGGCGGTTTTCACATACCAGTAGTCAAGCCCTACTTCGCCGATGGCGGCAAGCTGTGCGCGGTGTATCCGCGCCACGGCGGCCACCGCCTCGATAGCAAGATCATCAGGAGCTTCCCGATCCTCGGCGAATCGGTCAGGATGCAAGCCGACGCAGGGACTGAGCACGCCGGAATGGCGCGCGCACAGCTCAAGCACCCGTACATCGTCCTGCCAGTCTTCGCCCATCACCACAATTCGCTCAACTCCTACCAATCGCGCGCGTTCAATGACTTGATCGCGGTCGCCATCAAAATCGCTGCAGGCCAAGTGCGCATGACAATCGATCATTTAAGAAACTACCCTTCAGTATACGCGCCGTTCGCCTTGCTTTCGGTCTCCTCGCGACGGCTTCAACACCCACTTCAGGAATTAGTCCCCGGCACCGAGGCTTGAGGAGCTGCTGGCACCCTGCCGAAGAGCGAACAATAAAGGCGCCAAGCGATAACCATAACCTATTGGCTCATGGCAAACGCAAGCGTTGCCATTCGGCCGCGCGGGTGCGCAGCTCATCGACAGCGCCGGGATTGACCAGGGAAGCGAGATCACCGGGATCGCGCCCTTCGCAGATGGCTCGCACCACGCGCCGCATGACCTTCATGCTGCGCGTCTTGGGAAGCTCAGAGACAAACAGCACGGCCGCGGGACGAAATGCCGCGCCAAGCGCCCGAACGACAGCGCTGCGCAGGGCCTCGGCCAGCACTTCATCAGTAATGATATCCGCTTTGGGGACGCAGACGCACAGTATGGACTCCCCCTTGAGGGGATCGCTGATGGCGCTCACCGCAGCCTCGGCCAGATGCCCCGTCCCGAAAAGCAAGGATTCTACTTCCGCAGGTCCACAACGCTTACCCGCCACCATGATGGTGTCGTCCGAGCGACCGTGCAGATACCAGGTGCCATCCGCCTGCCGAGATGCCCAGTCGCCGTGGGTCCAAAGCCCCGGTATGTTGTTCCAGTAAGTATCGAGGTAGCGATCTGCATCGCGCCAAAGCCCTCGGCTCAGACCAATTGAAGGCACGCGAAGCACCAATTCCCCCATCCGACCAGCACCGAGCGATCGGCCTTCGCTGTCGACCACATCGGCGCCCATCCCAGGAACGCCCGTAGAGAAAGCGCAGGGTTTAAGCGAGTGCAGCACCGTACACGTCAGAATGCCCCAGCCGATCTCCGTACCACCGCTGACGTTGAGTAAAGGTACACGGCGCTTGCATACGTGCTCAAAGAACCAGCACCACGACTCGAAATCCCACAGCTCTCCGGAGGAAATCACGATGCGAAGGCTCGACATGCCGTATTGATGGACCACTTCAGTGCTATCGCGCATCATCATCCGCGCAATCGTCGGTGAAATCCCCAGATAACTGACGCGATGGTCCTGAACCAAGCGCCACAACCGATCTCGCTTTGGGTAATCGGGTACGCCCTCGGCGATCACCAACGTGGCACCAAAGAACGTGCAAGCCACCAGCTGCATCGGCCCCACCAGCCAGCCGATATCCGACATCCACAGCATCCGGTCCTGGGGCTTGAAATCCATACACAGACCGATGTCCGCAACGATCTTCGTCAGAAAACCGCAGTGGGTATGCACCGTGCCCTTGGCTTTGCCGGTGGTGCCCGAGGTAAAGATCACCATGAAGGGCGAATCGGCAGGCATCTCTTCGGTCGCAGCCGGCGCCGGCTGCCCCGCCGTGAGCTCCTGCCACCCGTGATCTCGGCCTTCGCGCCAACTCGGATCCAGCCCGAGGTGCGGGTAGACGATAACATACCGAAGTGAGGGGACAAGATCCGCTACCTTGTCGGCGACCGGTTTGAGCGCAACCGCTCTCCCGCGACGCCGGGTAGCGTCTGCTGTGATGACGGCCACAGCGCCGGCATCCTCCAGACGGCTCGCCACGGCGTCGGCACCGAATCCCGAAAACAGCGGCACCGCAATGCCACCGATCTTGGCGATGGCAAAGAAAGCCGCAACGGTCTCGGGCAACATCGGCATGAAGATGCCGACAGCATCACCCCTGCCCAAACCGAGGGAACGTAACCCGCCGGCCAAGCGATCCGTCTCGGCCACGAGGTCGCAATAGCGCCATGTCCGTATCTCACCGGACTCGCTTTCCCACACAATCGCAGGCTTCTCCATGGTCGCGGTGTGCCGATGGGCATCGAGGCAATTCAGCGTCACGTTGGTGCTACCCCCGACGCACCATTGCGCCCACGGCAGTCCGTTGGAAATATCCAGAATCTGCTCGTAGGGCTTGTAGAAGTCGATTCCAAAGTACTTGATGACAGCACTCCAGTACCATTCTGGATCGGCATTGGAACGCTTGCACAGCGACTCAAAATCGTTTAATGCGTGCGCCTGCAAGAACCGAACAAGGGTGCTGCTCGCAACGTAGTCTGACGTCGGCTGCCAAGAAATCTCCTCCGGTCTATGCATGACTGCCTCGCTGGCTTCGGGTAGTGATAAAGAACCGGAAGGCAAAGTGCCACCTTACCGCAGCGGCCCTCCCACAATGGCATTCATCAAATTGCCCCAAAGCATACCTTAACCGTCGCTATTGACGGCTTTTTTTCGTGAGGCCACGTTATGCCGTGGCGCGGGTCACAATGGAATGCGCACCAATGAGAGACAACTTATTGAATTAGCATCTGAATCTTTATCTCGTGAATATTCGCCTTGATTGGCACGCAATTAGCTTTTTTCAGCTTCAAAACGGAAACCCTGTGAAGGAAAGCCTTGAGCAAGATTCGATGGCAACAGGGTATACCACCGCACTGCAAGGGTGAACAGGGCAATCCAAACGAATACTGCAACCGGAGAAGCAAGCGATGGAAACTTGGATTTCTCAGATTGAGCAGCACCAGCTTAGCCGTTCATCGGAGCCTCACGTCGAGTCGTATCGTGAAAGCGAGGCGCTTCCCGAGCCAGAATGCTGGCAATTAGCAGATTTCGAAGACATCGTGCCACACGACCTGAGTGAGCTCGAAACCGAGCACGACTCCGCCACGGCGTACGGTTACTGATACACCCGCAATCACCACCACTGGTTTCCAGATTGGCAGTGAATGTCTGCCGAAAACTGATTTTCCAAAAGCACAGCTGATAACGAGACTCCATTTAGAGCTACTCCCTGCGTTAAACTCCAGGATGGACAGACGAGATGCAACGGTTGGCAGTCAATGATCGATTTTCTTTTCCTCCTGGTCACGGGGTTCATTGCTTACCACGGAATCACCTATCGCAACGAGGAGGGGGAAACGGATTTTGTGCGACTTCTGTTCGGCTGTATTGCGCTGCTGTTCTTCTTCCGCGTGTTGCTCGCTGACGTGCTCGGAATCTGGAGTTAGGATTCACTCATTGTTTGTAGGTGCGCTGCGTTGCGTCTATCGCCGGTAGCCGAAGTAGGCGTTCGCCTTTCGGCAGGGCCAGCTGCTCGCGCAGGTAACGCGCTCGATCAGCGATGGTGGGCGGCTTCTCCGCTTGGAGACGCAGAAAACGCGTAAGCCAATGGGGACCTCGCGCCAGCTCGGGATCCAGCGCGAGCGCCTGTTCATAGTCTTCGATCGCCTGCTGATAATTGCCCATGCGATCGTAAAGGATGGCGCGGTTGGCATAGGCCGCGGCAAATTTCGGTTGCATAGCAATCACAGCGTTGAATTCCTGCAACGCTGCTGGAAACCGCCCAAGCTGAAGCAGCGTCCGAGCACGGCCGCGCCTGGCATGGATATGCTCAGGTGCCTGCCGTAAGGCATTCTCGTACTTATCGAGCGCTCGGTCGTAGTAACCATCCTCAAATAGAATATTGGCTTCATGGTAGGCACTGTCGCCGGGGTTTCGGCCAATGACGAAGGAGTCATAGAGCGACCACCCTAGCCAGGCGACGGCTAGGGTGATGGCGGTCCATTTCAGGAAACGATAAAGGGTTTCACTCACCGCTGGGCGGAGCAACGGTATTCAGGTTGTAGAAAAAGGAAAAAACCAGCACCACAAGAGCCGCGATCACGCGGGCACGGTTCAGTTGATCCTGTAGTTCTTGCGGGGATAGCTCGCGTCCCCATTTTTTCTGAAATCGGCGCACACTCACGACCCAGATGAGCTTGCTGACGGGATAGAACAGTAAGCCGGCCAGTATCAGAACCCACAATGTAAAGCTAAGCATCAGCGGTGCACTGAAAAAAGCCAAGAGCCAAGGGGAGCTCTCCCCTTGGCGACTTTGACTCAAGGCACTACGGACTCTCGGTATCGAGCTGAATATCCCCGATATCTTCGCGCAGTGCCTCAACCTCGCGCTCTGGCATGGACGAAAGCTCCATCTTGTAGGCCAGGAACCACATCATGAACACGCCAAGTGCCCACCAGAGTAGCTGCCAGGTCCAGATCGACGGCATGCCAAACAGCCAGGTGCTATAGTCGTTGGGATTGCCAAAAATGGTGTTACCGATAACGGCACCTGGACCGATCCCGAAGAAAAACCATACCAGCGTAATGATCCAGGCTGCCGGCACCAGTCCCCGCTTCGACTCCGGCAGTGAAGCGTGCTCGCGTAGGAAATTGTGGAACTGCATCCGGTGCTCCGTCTCCTCCCGCTTCTGGGTAACTGCCGAGATCAATATGACGATGGTCAGATTGACCAAGATGCCCCAACCGGCGGAGTGGATAGTCAGCGGCCAGCGTCCCCAGGCGGTAATACCCAGCATATCCTGGCCGATGCTATCAGTGAGGGCCACGGCAATGAGACCGGCGGCAAGCCCCCAAACAATGGCGGGGCGGGTAAACCACGGGAACCAACAGACGGCCATCAGTGATGGATACATCTGAAAGCCGAAGGCCACCGCCAGGCCGCCGAGCAGCACCAGCGCGTCCTTGCTCGTGGTTGCCACCACCAACGCCGCTAAGACAATAATCAACACCCCCACGCGACCCCAGAACTTCTGCTGTCCATGGGAAGCTTTGGGCAGCACGAAACGCTTTAGCAAGTCGCGGGTCAGCATGCCACCGGCGGTGGACATATAGGCGGCTCCCGTGGACTGCATGGCGGCCAAGGCGCAGACCGAGAGCAGACCTACCAGCCACGGCGCCACATTCTGCATGAGGTGAATGAGCTGCGGCACCAACATCCCCTGCTTGCCCTCGGTGTCCATCAGATCCTGGCCCCCAAGTCCCGCCGCCATGACGGGATTGACGAGCTCGGGATAAGCCTCGTTCATGCTACTGTCGGCACCGAGCAGATGGGCCCCCATACCCTGGGCGGCGGTGAACACAAACAGGATTAAGCCGATGCCAAAGGATGACGCCCACACCTGCTGCGGTGCGAAGGGCTTCGGACTATGGTTAGAAAACGACCACATGGTAAAAGCCGGTGCCGATTGAATCCCCATCAGGGCAAACATATAGGTGAGAATCATGATGCCAGTCCAAGCACCGCCAGTTGCCTTCGGTCCCTCGGCAACGAACTGGATGACACCGGGGATAGCCACATAATGGCTGTAGCCCTCAGGAGTGACTTTTGCACCTTCCACACCCGCCGCTGCTCGCGTCACTTCCAGCTGTGAGAGCGCGGCAACGCCTTTATTGAGATTGCCAAAGCCGTCAACATAGTAGAGAGCAATCAATCCCAGAGCGACAATGCCAGCGGCTAGCAGAATGGCCTGCACGGTATCTACATAGGCCACCGCCCTTAAGCCTCCGGAGGCGACATAAATAAAGACCACCGCTGAGAGCAGCCACATCCCCACTTCCACCCCGAGCATGCCATCGGTGAGGACATTGAATAGAAATCCCGATGCGCGCAGCTGAACGCCAAGATAGGGTATCGAAAACACGAGCGCCACGATCACCACGAGGAACCGAATCGCTTCGGAGCGAAAATAAAAGGAGAGCATTTCCCCCGGGGTCACGAAACCAAAATGCTTTCCCAACATCCATTGGCGTTTCAGAAATAGGACGCCGGTAAACGGAATCGTGATGGCGTAAAATGAGGCATAGGCATATTGGAAGCCATCACGATAGACGAGACCCGGGTGCCCCATGAAGGTCCATCCGGAAAAGGATGTCGCCGTTGCCGCGAGCACGAATACCCAAAGCGAGATTTGTCGGCCTGCAATAAAATAATCGCTCGCAGTCCTGGCCGATAACGCGCCCTTAATGCCCCAGAAGATGCAGTACGCCCAGTACAGCAGCACGAAAGCGAATAGCCAGACGATCTTCGCGTCCATATGGCTCCTCCTCAGTTAGTTATTTTGCCGCTTTCCACTCATACAATGCCGACATCGACGGGTTTCCGACGACCGCACCACCTTGGCGCGAAACAATTGTGAACCGTTATTGGTCTGAGTTAAAGCCCTATTAGATTCTTTTTGCCTCTTCCTTGACACACGCATGGCCGAGCACACCAAAAATCGACGGCGCCAATTGCACACCGCCCTGTTTAGCCGGCTGGTAAAGGAGTGCATGGACCCACCTCCCCCGGTGGTGCAAAGTGGTGTCTCCTGTCAGGAATTTGTCAGCATACTGGCGTTGCACCGCACCTCCATGGGGCTCGTCTGCGACAGCAACGGGCGCTTAATCGGTAGCGTCACGGAACGTGATGTCGCCCATCGCATGGCGTTTCGGGTACCCCCCAGCACGCCGATCATGGAGCTCATGCATGCCCCCGTAACGATCCTCCGAGACAACGATTACTTGTTCCATGCCATCGCTATCCTACGGCGTCAAGATCTTCACCAAGCGGCGGTGGTCGCCAACACCGGCCGGCTTTGCGGAACCCTGCTTTTGAAGGACGCCCTGGCGGCAGCGATACCGTTTGCACTGGACTTGAGCGAGCGGCTCACCCATGAGGCAACCCCCGAGGGACTCGCGCGAGTCAAGGAGGCCCAAGTGGAATTGGCAGAGGTACTTTTACAAGAACAAATTCCGGCACCCGAGATACAAGTGCTGCTCACTCATATCAATAACGACATTTACCGGCGGCTCTTGGACCGCGCCGTGCGAGAGATGACTGAGGAGGGGTGGGGCGAACCTCCAGTCAGCGTCGATGTGCTAGTGATGGGGTCGGGTGGACGCGGAGAGAATTTCCTGTTTCCGGACCAAGACAATGGTTTCGTGCTCGGCGATTACCCGCCAGCTCTGCACTCAAGTATTGACATTTATTTCATCGAGCTTGCCGAACGCCTCACTACTGCGCTGGCCAGAGTCGGCTTCCCGCGGTGTCGCGGACATGTCATGGCCAATAATCCATTGTGGCGCAAGACCTTGAGTGAATGGCAAGCGCAGCTCAGGCTTTGGCTACGTCGGCCAAATGCGGCCACCCTGCGACTGGCGGATATCTTTTTTGATTTTGTTCCCGTCTACGGAGAGGGAAATCTTGCCCGAACGCTGCGCGAATACATCCGGGAGAGGGTCGGCAGACACTACCCTTTTCTACAAGCCATGCAGGGGATCCAGAGTGAGCACCGCGTGGCTCTTGGACTGTTTGGACGGTTGCTGCCAGATGCCACTGAGAGGCGCCACCGAGGACAGCTAAATCTTAAGTATCACGCCCTGCTACCCCTGGTGGAATCGATCCGGCTGCTTACGCTGCGCGAAGGCATCGCGGAAACCGCGACGCTGGCCCGCATTGAGGTATTGCACGCGCGAAAGTTCCTCGATGGGAACGAGCAGGACTACCTTTCGGGCGCCTTCCGCCAACTGACTCGGCTGGTGTTACGGCAACAAATCAAGGATTTCAGGGCCGGCTTATCGGTGACGGCCTTTGTCTCCCCGGTGACCCTCTCGAAGCGCGAAAAGGACCTGTTAGTCGCCCACCTGCACGCCATCAAGGCTCTTCAGGACCGGGTTAGGGCTATTTTCAGCGCCGACCTGTTCTGAGAAGGCTGTTGTAAAAATGACGGCGTCACTCACAAGCTCTCAGTTAATACCACCTCCGAACGCTCCGGTTGCTTCCATTGCTCGGGCACGATGAACGCGAAGGTAGTGCCTTCACCCACAGTGCTGTTGGCCCATATCCGGCCGCCGTGGTAATAAATGATGCGCTCACACACGGCAAGCCCCAGGCCGGTTCCTTTTGGCTTTCCCTTCTGCTCGTCCGTCACCTGATAGAATTTCTCAAAGATCCGGCCCAAATGTGTCGGCGGAATACCCGGCCCATTATCCTGTACCGATACTCGATAGCCGCCTGACACCTGGGCGAGATAGACGATGACCTCTCCCGCTCCTGGCTCGCAGAATTTGCCGGCGTTTGACAGCAGGTTGATAACGACTTGCGTGATCCGATCCCGATCCACCTCGGCAAATGCCGGCTGGGACGGAAGTCTGTGCTCAAGGCGCACGCCCCGCTCATTAAACAGTTGGCTTACCGCCGCCATGGAGTCCGTGATCACTTCCCGCAGATCCAGACGCTCCGGGCTCCAATCGATACGTCGGGATTCTATCTTTGCCAAATCCAGCACCTGGTTAATGAGCCGCGTCAGCCGTTCGGTCTCCTTCACCACGATCTCGAGGAAGTTATGCTGCTGCTCCTTTGGCATATCGAGGTTATCCCTCAGAATCTCCGAGAAGGCACGAATCGAGGTGAGCGGAGTGCGCAGCTCATGACTGACCATGGATAGAAAATCATCTTTGAGTCGGTCCAACTCTTGTAGGCGTCGATTGACGGCTCTTAGCTCGCTGGTGGCCATTTCCAGCTCCGAGGATTTCTGCTCCAAACGTCGGCTGTATTCCATGACCTGTGAAGTCTCGTCAAGAATCCGCATGACCCCTTCAACGCTGAGCACTTCGCCCTTGACTGTGGAAGAGACCATGACCCGAGCAGAGGCTGCACCAATAGCTCCCGCGAGCAAGCGCTCAACACGGTTCACCAGGCGCGGGTCAGCCGCCACCTCGATCTCGAGTCCCGGCGCGTAGACCGCCAGCGCCTGGTAAGCCCGTTCCTCCCCGAGGAAGCGAGCAACCAGTGCGTGTAGCTCGCCAACCGTAGCCGTACCATGCCAAAAATGTGCCTCATCTTCCTTGACCGTCGTGTGAAAAACGTCGACAAACAGGGCGGCTTGAACCCGTTCGATGGGACCCTGACGCGTGAACAACGATACGCCCACCAGACATCCCACATTCGCCAATAGGCTCCACAGCACGGCGTGCGGTATGTGACTCAGCCCTTCAAGCCCAAACAACTGATAAGGCCGAAGCAACTCCCACCCAAAAAGGCCTTGGTCGATGAAGCTCAAGGGCAACCATCCGGAGCGGGCAAACGCCGGAATCAGCAGCGTAAAAGCCCAAACCGCAAAGCCCGCAAGCAACCCGACCATGGCACCCACGCGGGTTGCGTTACGCCAATAGATCCCAAACAGGATGGCCGGCGCAAACTGAGCGGCAGCGACGAAGGAAACGAGACCAATGCTGACCAACGCATAGGACTCGCCGACCAAACGAAAGTACAGGTAGCTCAGCAACAGCACCACCACGATGGTGCCACGCCGAATGCCGAGCAGCAGACCGCTGATATCCTTGCGTTGCGCAAGACGCAACACCCGCAGGCGCAACAGCACTGGCATCACCAAGTCATTGCACACCATGGTGGACAACGCGATGGTGGCCACGATGACCATACCGGTCGCCGCCGATAGCCCCCCGAGGAACGCCAGCAGGGCCAGCAATTCTTGATCGGCCACCATCGGCAGGGTAAGCACGAAGGTGTCAGGATCGACGCCGCCGTGGGAAAACTGCAGAAGACCACCAAAGGCGATAGGCAGCACGAAAAGGTTGATGACCAAAAGATAAAGAGGAAACAGCCAAGCAGCAGTCCTGACGTGCTCCTCCCGAACGTTCTCCACCACGCCAACCTGGAACTGGCGCGGCAAGAACAGGATTGCCGACATGGCGACCAGGGTTTGCAGCAGCCAGCTCCCCGCATCCACACCGTCCAAGCTCATCAAGGAAGCCAGTTCCGGGCGATCCGCCGCCTGACTGAACACGTCGCCAAAGCCATCGAACAGCCCAAAGGTCACGAAAATGCCCACCGCAAGAAATGCCAGCAGCTTTACGATGGACTCGAAGGCGATGGCGGCCACCATGCCTGCGTGGTGCTCTGTGGCATCGATATGGCGCGTGCCGAAGAGGATACTGAACGTGGCAAGCAGCAAAGCAACATAGAGGGCCGTGTCCTCCCACCACGCCGACTCACCCTTGCGGCCCGGCATCATGAGCTCGGGATAGTGCGAGAGGACGAAGTAGCTGGTGTCGATCGCCTTCAGCTGGAGCGCTATGTAAGGGGCAATGCTGACCACGGCGATGATGGTCACCAACCCAGCAAGAACCGCGCTCTTGCCGTATCGCGAGGCGATGAAGTCCGCGATGGAGGTCACGCGCTGCTGTTTGGTGATGCGGATGATCTTGCGCAGCACCACCCACCAGAGAATAGCGATCAGGGTCGGGCCAAGATAGGTCGGCAGGAAGTTGATACCGCCCACCGCCGCCCGACCCACGCTTCCATAGTAAGTCCAGGCCGTGCAGTAGACGGCGATCGAAAGAGAATAGACATAGGGGTTATCGATGATGGATCGTCCCTGATCCGATCGCTTGTCGCCGTAATAAGCAATGCCAAAGAGCAGTCCGAGGTAAGCGAGGGAAATAAGCAGGATGCTCCAGCCTTCAAGCATCGCGCGCTGCAGTCTCTTTCGGGGCTGGGTGTTTCCTGGCGGAACGCGTGAAGGGGCGCGCATCGAGGACAAGCGCCGTAATCAGGATGAGCAAACCCCACGTTACCAGTAGATAGAGATAGAGCACCGGGATGCCCCCCACCAGACCGTGGCGCCCGAACAGGTAGAGGATCGGGTAATTTAGCAACAGAACGCCGAGCGCAGCCAAAGCGACCAAACGCGGGGTGGTATGTTCTTGAGCGGTCATCTAGAATTTCTGCTGCTGCTTTCGCACTTCTACCACTCCCTCGGAAGCGGCCAGGGCTTGCCCGAGAGTGGTTATCCCCTGCTCCTCTAACAGGCCCACCAGCTGCCAGAAAATCTGCGCGGTAACGAGGGAATCTCCCAGGGCTGAATGACGACCCGACACCTCTACTCCCAGGCGTTGCGCGATACCCTCTAAGGTATGGTCCACAACGTGGTCATGAAGAAAAACAGACAACAACAAGGTATCAAGGACCACGTTATCGGATTGAATCCCCAGCTCAAATTCCTTGAAACGGATGAAGCGCATATCGAAGGCACTGTTGTGAGCGACTAATACCGCATCGCCAACAAATTGCTTGAACTGAGGCAAGACTACCTGAATCGGAGGCTTGTTTTTCACCATCTCGTCGGTGATGCCGTGGAAGCGTACCGACTTCATGGGAATGGTGCGCCCGGGGTTAATCAAACGCTCGAAGATTTCACCGCTTAAGATCCGTCCATTGACGATGCGTACGCCAGCAAGCGAGATGATTTCATCGCCGTCGGAGGGCCGCAGGCCGGTTGTCTCGGTGTCAAACACCACATAGTCGAGCTGTGCCAGGGGACGATTGGCCAAGTCGGCCGGCATGTTGGAGACTCGGACCAGATCGAAGTCATAAAACTCTGGTCTTGGGGGCAAGGGCTGTCGCGGCGTTTCCCACTGGCGGGTGGAAATCGGGAGCGGGATCCGTAACAGCGCCCAGCCGCGGCGGCTGTGTGGCTGACTCCACAGCTCGCCACCGTGAAGCTCGACCACATCGCGCACGGTTAGCGCACCAATTGCGTGGGGCAGGGGCTCCCCAACCCAGGTTTCTAGAATAGACTCAGCAATGGGCGGCCCTTCCCATGCCAGGTCCACATACACGCGCCGATCCCTCATGCGTGCTCCGATATCGAATGCTTGGCTCCCAACCTGCTGACTCACCTGCCTCAGCAAGTGCTCAATCAGTAGCAGCATGGCATGGCTGTCACAATGCACCCACAGTGGCAATCCGACCATGGTCACCTTCGGACCACCATGGCTCTGTAACCGGCGGATGACACCGTTGATGAGATCAGCGGAAAAGACGTCACCCATGAGCCACTGGCTCCCCACCAGGGCACGGCTGTCGCGCACCACCTCTTCCAACCGTTCGCTGAGCGCCATGCTCTCGTCCACGATCATTGCTTGGAAGCGATCCCGAGTCTCGCTGTCCATTTCCGGGTAGAGGACCAGGTTCTCCGCGGCAGCCCGCAGATTTGCAAGTGGGCGCCGGAGACCGTCGATCATTCGGCGCAAGAGATTGTCACGCTGTGCCAGCGCCTCGATTTGGCGACTGAAATCTGAGAAGGCCAGCACAAAGCCTGGCTCGGTGCCCGGTTCCGATACCAACAGACGCACCCGGCAACGCAGCAATACCCCTGCCTGCGTCGCGCTGCCGACGAACTCCGCCTCCCGATCGCCATGATCGGGATCTTCTACTGAGGCGCTTCGATGTCGAAGCAGATCCAGCGCGTGCTCAAGTGCTGTTCGGGACCACAGATGAAACAAGGAGCGTCCGAGCCCAAGGGCCGGAGGATCTCCCAGGATCTGTTGTGCCGCCGGATTGTAGAGAAGAATGCGAGCTCGGGCGTCGCATACCAGCACACCCTCTTGGAGTTCCTGCAAAACGGTCTCCAGTTGCGCCTTTTGCCTTTCGGCATGCGCGGCGCCGGTGGTTAGCGCCTGCGCTACCTCGCCGCGCGCTTTGTGTAGCTCCCTACCGAGAGCATGAACGGCTTGCGGAAGATCGCCCAAGAGATGCGCGGGCGGAAGCTCAAGGCTGTGGAGTGCGTTGGTTTGGCCAATGATGCGCAGCCCGCGAGTCACCGCATCCAGCGGGCGCAACAATACGGCGTAGAGGTAAGCCCATAGTCCGGCCAGGATGCTCGACAGGAGAAAGGCGCTTGCCACCAAAAAGGCGATGAGCGCGAGGTGCCTGCCAGAATCGCCCGTCGGATCAAGGATCCACCATCCCCCGACCACAACGAGCCACTGAAGGATGATGATACCCGCAAGGGCAAGCCAGAACTGGGTGCGATGCACCACGTTTTCGAAGACAGCCGAGGTCGCGAGCTAACCGTAACCGACCGGCGAGACACCTTCGTTTCTCGCCAGCGACGAACGGTTAGGCTGCCACATCCCCCAGCAGCTCCTTTACCTTTAAGATCACCTCTTGGGTGGCGAAGGGCTTAGTCACGTATTCATCCGCACCCATCGCAAGACCCTTCTCCCGTTCCACATCACGACCCTTGGCCGTCAGCATGACGATGCGCAAGCCGTTCCACTCTGCCTGGGAACGCAGCGCCGCACAGACCTCATAGCCGTTGAGCTTCGGCATATTGATGTCGAGCAGCACCAAGTCCGGCAGCGCCTGTCGCACGGCCTCAAGCGCTGCTTCCCCATCATAGGCAGTGCGCACCGCATACCCCGCCTGCTTCATCAAAAACTCGAGTGAAAGAACGATATTCGGCTCGTCATCGACCACTAATATACTTCTCGCCATGGCTTCGTACTCCTCGCGTTCTGTCGTGGCCTCAAGTAGTTTCCAAAGGGAGTGCGTTTCGTCCCATGAATCCCTTGAGTTAATCGCTGCTGATGCGGTTAGCGATGAGATCGTCGACCACGGAGGGATCGGCCAGCGTGGAGGTGTCGCCCAGGGTATCCAGCTCGCTCGCCGCAATTTTGCGCAGGATGCGGCGCATGATCTTGCCGGAGCGCGTCTTCGGCAATCCCGGCGCCCACTGGATCACATCGGGTGAGGCAATGGCCCCGATCTCACTGCGCACAAGGCTGACGAGCTCCTTTCGCAGCGCCTCACTCGGTTCTACACCTGCCATCAACGTCACATAAGCATAAATCCCTTGCCCTTTTACCGGATGGGGAAAGCCGACCACAGCCGCCTCTGCCACGGCCTCATGGAGCACCAGCGCACTTTCCACCTCAGCAGTTCCCATACGGTGGCCGGAAACATTGATGACGTCATCTACCCTGCCGGTAATCCAGTAATAGCCATCAGCATCACGTCTCGCCCCATCGCCGGTAAAATACTTCCCTGGATAGGCGCTGAAGTAAGTACTAATGAAGCGCTCATGGTCCCCGTAGACGGTGCGCATCTGGCCAGGCCAGGGCTGGCGAATGCAAAGATTACCCTCGGCCGCTCCCTCGAGCACGTTACCCTCAGCGTCGACAATCTCCGGGATAACTCCGAAGAACGGCTGCGTGGCGGAGCCGGGCTTAAGCCGCGTTGCCCCGGGCAGAGGCGTGATCAAGATGCCGCCCGTCTCGGTCTGCCACCAGGTATCCACGATCGGACAGCGTCCGTCGCCCACCACTTGGTAGTACCATTCCCAGGCTTCTGGGTTGATGGGCTCACCCACGGTGCCAAGCAGGCGCAGGCTATTACGCGAGGCCTTGGTGACAAACTCGTCGCCTTGGCCCATTAAGGCGCGAATAGCGGTAGGGGCCGTATAGAAAATATTCACTCGGTGCTTATCCACCGCCTGCCAGAAACGGCCCGCGTCCGGGTAGGTCGGGATCCCCTCGAACACCACGGTGGTCGCACCATTGGCAAGGGGCCCGTAGACGATATAGCTATGCCCCGTCACCCATCCGACGTCCGCGGTACACCAGTAGATATCGCCGGCGTGATAATCAAAGACGTATTGGTGAGTGATGGCGGTATAAACCAGATAGCCGCCCGTCGTGTGCAATACACCTTTGGGTTTTCCCGTGGAGCCGGAAGTATAAAGAATAAACAGAGGATCTTCGGCATCCATCGGCTCCACTGGGCAATCAACGGAAGCCGCTTCGATGGCCTCGTGATACCATACATCTCGGTCGGTGAGCCAAGGAACACTGTGGCCGGTATGCTTGACGACGAACACGGTGTGCACATGGGGGCAGTCGTGCAGCGCTTTGTCCGCATTCATCTTCAGCGGCACGGGACGCCCACCGCGCAGACCCTCATCGGCCGTGACCAGCACCCGACAGTCGGAATCCAGGATGCGATCTTTCAGAGATTCTGGGGAGAAGCCCCCGAAGACCACCGAGTGAACGGCGCCGATGCGAGCGCAGGCCAACATCGCCACCACCACCTCGGGAATCATCGGCATATAGATCGAGACGCGATCGCCCTTCTTGACACCGCGCGCTTTCAGCGCGTTAGCAAATCGGCAGACTTCCGTGTACAGCTCACGATAGGTGATATGCCGATCAACGTCGGGGCCGTCACCCTCCCAGAGAATGGCCACCTGATCGCCGCGGGTTTCCAGATGGCGATCCAGGCAATTATAAGCGGCGTTAAGCTTGCCGCCCTCGAACCAGCGGATATCTCCCTTTGAAAAGTCCCACTGTAACACCTGATTCCACGGTTTGAACCAGGAAATGAACTCTTTGGCCTGCTCCGCCCAAAATCCACCCGTATCTTCGATGGAGCGGCGGTACATCTCAAAATACTGGTCGCTGTTGATGTGGGCGTGTTTCGCTACTTCGGGTGGTACCTCATAAACTTTTTCGTCAGACATAGCCGATCCTCCTCTGGGCATCCTCCCGTCGGGACGGGTTGGAACGTAGTTATCGTTAGATTCCTCGACTTGGGGCTTTTGCGCTAGTTTATATTTCTATGGATTCGCCTCACTTAAGGCATCGGCCCAACACTTGGAGGCCTATGCTCATGTGGAGACTTTGGCATCGTCGGCGTCTGCACACAGGCTTTCGTTGCGCAACGTGCAGTGCCACAGCCTAAGCGCCGATTCACGATAAAGAAAGCGGGGAAGAGGACTGGAAACAGCATGACCCACAGCCAATCCGAGCCGCCCTGGAAGCTTTCCGGTTCCAGCGCCAAGGTGGTAAAAGCCATGCCAGACTGGAAAAACGTTATCGCGAAAAGAAGCCACAGGCACCGATTGACAAGCGGCCTGTGGATCAGGGTGTGGGGCAATAAAATATCGAGAATCGCGCGAATTGTTGCAGCCATCGCCTGCGTCGAACTTTGGGGCCAACATAATTAGACCCCACCGGACTGCCGATGTTCGGTCTTCTTCATAGCCGAACATATCTTGGCCAAGGAGGCCGCCCCAAAAAGGGGACGCGAAGGATTGTGGCGCACGCCGGGAGAAGGGTCAATGGACTTAAGGACGACGCTATTCCATGTCCCCTTTGGAGAGATCCTCTGGGGCGAACTCGATCTCGATGTCCCAGGTTTGAGTCTTGGTCTTGGTGCCATCAGGCTGTTGTTCTTGATTGCTGTCGATCGCGGGCGTGTCACCAGATGGGTTAGTGGCAGCGGCCGCCGGCACTAGCGGAATCGCTGATATGTCGTTACCCGCTAACCGGTCCAGATCCTGAATCGCTTGCATCAATCGACGCTCGCGTTGAGCCGTTTTCTCGCCGAGCTGATTGATGGCTGTTTCCTGACGCTCGCCTTGCTGTGACATGACCTCGAGCTTGAGGGTCTCCACCTCGGCATCGAGCGCAATGATATCCTTGCGCAAGGCAAGCCACACTGCCTTAGCCTGCTCTTCGGTCGCTGGCGTGAGCTCCCCCACCTGTACCTGCTGCAGGAGCTCCTGGTAGCGGGTCTCGAAAACCTGTGACAGCGATTGCGGTTGGGCGGTCGCCGCGGCGACCGCCACACCTAAGATAAAGAGTACGACCACTCTCCGTGCCAACATGTATCGCAACCGCCGACCCATCGCTCGCAACAACAATCTCCACCTCACAGTCAAACACGGCCTTAGACATTAATTAATGAATTCGCCGGGCGGTGCGGTGCGCGCCCGGCGAACGCGTGCGTGACGCCGATCAGGAAAGTTAATAATTCATGAATACGCCAACACCGAAAGTATCGATGTCTGCCAGACCTTCTCCCTTCGGATCGATTTTTTCGTAACCGAATTTGACGTTGGCGTTGTGGCCTTTAAAGACATAGGTCAGCCCCGCCCGATAGGCGTCGTAGCTGCCAGCCTCCAGCCCTGCATCCCACTTCTCATACAGGAACCAGGGCT